>JBJMPM010000167.1:0-9473 GCA_045803205.1 Longimicrobiaceae bacterium | reverse complement strand
GGCTCCTCCCCCTCCTCCACCTCGATCGGCGTGACGGACCAGTAGGAGGCCGGCACCGCCTCGTCGCTCTCGCGCGCGCGGCTGGCGAGGGCGGCCACCAGCCGGACGGCCGCCGCGCCGCGGGGGATGGCGCGCGCCTGCACCAGCCCGTCCGCCAGCCGCACCGCCGCGTCGAGCGCCGCGAGCGCGCGCCACCCCGGGTCCGCCGCGGCCTCGGCCAGGGCGCGCTCCGCCTCCCCCGCGCCGGCGCCGAGCGCGCGGATGCGGGCGCGCAGCGCGGCGCCGAACTCGTCCCCGCCCGCCCACTCGCGCCAGGCGGCGGCGGGGACGGGCATGGCGTGCACGTAGGCGTCCGCGAGGAGGCGCGCGGCGGGCACCCGGCGCCGGCCGAAGGCGGGGTCCATCACCTGCACCCGGCCGCCGTGGCGGCGCCAGACGACGACGAAGTGGGTGAAGCCGTTGGGGAGGCGCGTCACCAGCAGCGCGGGGAGCGCGTTCGCCTCGGGGAGAAGGAGGTGGTCCACGGGGAGCATCACCTGCTCCGCCTCCAGCCCGAGCTGGTTGGCCACCACCTCCAGGGTGTCGATGGAGGTGCCGTCGACGTCCGTCTGGCAGGCCTCGCGGAGGCGGCCGTAGCTGGCGGAGATGCCGTGCCCCTCCAGCAGGCTCACCAGCGCCGCCGGGCCGCAGTCCATCGACGAGGTCTGCACCACCTCCGGCACGCGCCGGCGCCGGGCGCGCACCGCCGTCACCGCGATCCCCCGTTCGCCGCCACCCGCGCCCGCCCCCGCCCCGCCGCGCGCAGCACCAGGGTGGCGGGGGCGATGCGCTCGGCGGCGACCTCCACCGACCCGGGAAGGCCGTGCGCCAGGGGGATGGAGGACCCCTCCGGCCGCTCCAGCGCCAGCTCCACCCGGAAGCGCCCGTCGCGCGGCTCGGGGGCCACGTCGGTCACGCGGCCGCGCAGGCGGCCGTACTCCGTCCAGGGGAAGCCGGCCAGCCGCACCCGCGCCGCCTGCCCGGCGCGCACCCGGCCGAGCGAGGTGACGGGGAAGAGGGCGACCACGCGGATGCGCCCCGCGGGCACCACCGACCCCACCGGCTCCCCCGCGCGCACCACCGCGCCCGGGCGCAGCTCCGCCGCCTCGCCCACGCGGCCGTCCACCGGGGCGCGGATGCTGCGCTCGCCGGCCTGGTGCTCCAGCCGCTGCAGCCGCGCCGCCTCCACCGCCGCCTCGCCGTCCGCGGCCACCGCCTGGCCGCGCAGCTCGGCGATGCGGGAGCGGCGCTCGCTCTCCTCCACCCCGCGGTCCGCCTGCAGCCGCGCCACCTCGGCCGAGAGCGCGCCGGCGGTGGCGCGGCGGGCGCGGGCCTCGGTGCGCGCGGCCTCGGCCTCCGCCTCGGCGATCAGCCCGCCGGCGCGCATGCGGTTGGCCCGCTCGGCCACGCGCTCGGCGGCCTGGGCGCGCACCTCGGCCTCGCCGGCGCGCGCGCGGGCCTCGCGCAGGGCGGCCTCGCGCGCGCCGCGCTGCATGCCCAGCGACGCCTCTTCCGCGGCGATCTCGGCGTCGAGCGACTGGCGGCGGCGCAGCAGGGCGGCGTGGCGGGCGCGGCCCTCGGCCACCGAGCTGCTCTCGGCCACCGCCTCCAGCTCCACCAGCACCTCGCCGCGCCGCACCTGCCGGCCGAGCGCCAGCGCGCTGCGCACCACGCGGCCGTCCACCGTGGGGGTGAGGGGGTGCGCGGCGGCCTCCACCTCCAGCCGCGCCTCGTCGCTCACCTCGTACACGGTCACCCGGCCGAGCGCGAACCAGAGGAGCCACGCCGCCAGCAGCGCGAGGGCGAAGCCCAGGGTGCGCGTCCACGGGCGCGCGTGGACGGCGTCGAGCGAGCGGGTGGTGCGGGAGAAGGCGTTCGGCATGGACGGCCGGTGAAAAGAAGCCCGCGGGCCCCTCTCAGGGACCGCGGGGATGATCCGTCAAGGAGCGCGCCGCGGGTGGGGCGGCGCGCCCCGGTGCCGGTCTCCGGGGGCTCAGACCGCCCAGGAGTTGCCGCCGGCGCGGACGCTGGTCTTGACCTGCATGGTTGATTCTCCTTCGTCGGTGGAATGTTCCGGGAGGTACCCCAGGCACTGCTGGGGTCTCCCACGGAGGCACGGAGGAACAGAGAGAAACTGTGACTCCGTGGTTCGAGAAGGACGGCGGGTCGCTCATGCCACCTCTGACAAATGACTGTGCATTCGCAGAGACCAGCACAGATGGGTCTCACACGGAGTCAACGGAGTCAACGGAGGACTGCCTGGCTTCTCCGTTGACTCCGTTGACTCCGTTGACTCCGTTGACTCCGTTGACTCCGTGTGAGTCCATTCCGTTGGCCGAATGCACAATGAATCAACAGAAATGGTGCTCAGACCTGCCAGGAGTTGCCGCCGGCCCTGATGCCCGTACGGGTGCTCATCAGATGCTCCAGATGAGGCCGCCGGCGCGGACGGTGGTCTTGATCTTCATGGGTCGTTCTCCTCTGGTTGGATGGGGATCGATCGCGCGCCGTGGATCTGCCGCGGCGCGCCGCCGGGCCGCTTCAGACGGTCCAGGAGTAGCCGCCGGCCTCGACGCTCGTCTTGATCTGCACGGTCGTTTCCCTCGATGGATGCATGAGCGACGGGATCGGGTCTGCGCGCGCTCGCGGCGCAGCCCCCCGCCGTGGAGCGCGTCAGACGGTCCAGGTATAGCCGCCGGCCTTGACGCTGGTCTTGATCTGCATGGTCGTTTCCCGCGATGGATGCGTGTGCGGCGGATCCAGGCGTGCGCGCACTCGCGGCGCAGCCCCCGCCGCCGAGTGCGTCAGACGGTCCAGGAAACGCCGCCGGCCCTGACGCTGGTCTTGATCTGCATGGTCGTTCACCTGTGATGGGTTGATCGGTTCCGCACCGCGGAGCGTGTCAGACGCTCCAGGAGAAGCCGCCGGCCTTGACGCTGGTCTTGATCTGCATCGTCCTGCTCCTGCTGGATGAATGGGGATGGGGTACCGCCCGCGCTCCGCCGGAGCGTGCCGCCGGGGGCTCAGTCGCTGAGAAGGATGCCGCCCGCCTGGATGGTGCTCTTCACGCGCATCGTGGTTCTCCTGCCGGAAGGGGGATGAGGAGCGCCCGCGGGGCGAGCCGCGGGCGCGGGTTGCGGGTCAGTCGCCCGTGATGACGCCGCCCGCCTGGATCGTGCTCTTCACGCGCATTGGAGTTTCTCCTGTCATGGGGAAGGGAGATGGTGCGCCCGCGGGGAGTCGCGGGCGCGGAGCAGGGCGGCTCAGTCGGTCGCGATGACTCCGCCCGCCTGGATGGTGCTCTTCACGCGCATGATTCCGCTCCTTGCAAGGAGTTGAATGATCGCCCGCGGCCCCCGCGGGCGTTGGAGTCATCCGTCCCCGAGGACGATGCCGTCCGAGACGATGACGCCGCCTGCCCGGATGGTGCTCTTCACGCGCATGGCTCCGCGTCCTCGCGAGGGGGGTCGACCCGCGCTCCGGCCATCGTCGGCGGAGCACCCCGCGCGGCCGCCGGTGCTGGCTCGGCGAGGCCGCATGCGAACAGCAGGGGATGCCGCGAACCGCGCGTTCGACGACGCGGCTCCAGTCCGACAGGTGGCGTGGAGGGGCGCCGCCTTATGTTTCCTACTCGTGGCGTCAGCCGGGTGTTCCCGTCCGCGGAAAGGTGCCGCAGGAGAAGCGGAACGGGATCGAAAAGGTGTGGCGGACCGCCTGTTTCCCAATGCATAGAAAAAATCCCGCCGCCGGTCAATCCCGGAAAAAAATTCCGGAAGGAGCGCTTCGTTTACGTTCCCCGCAAGGTTCGAGTCACTTCGCGGCAGATCGGGACGAGCCCCCTGTCCACCTTGCGGAACGGCCGTATACACGCGCCAATCACCGGCCCTGGGGACTTCCAAACCGATCGGAGAAGGGTGGGAAAAGCCGGGCCGCGGGAAGGGCTTCGGTTCCCCACGGCACTCCTCTCGAACGAATCGCCACGTCCCTCCCCCAATCCTGCCGCCCGGGTGTGCGGAGGACCTGGCCCTTCCCCAGTGCACCCTCCGCGAGAAAAGCCCTGGCGGCGCCCATCCAATCCAGCAACAGAAGAGTAAGGTCGCGCGGACGCCGTGTGCCCGCGCGGGCCCTGCCTCCTCGGAACCAGCGCCGCCGACACTCCCCTCTACCGCCCCACGGTGATGGCCACTCCCGTCCCTGACGAAACACCCGTCTGGTCGCGCGCCTGGGCGCTGCACGTCCTTGACCGCATCGGGCACGTCTGGTTCGAGAACCCGCTCACACTGGTCACGTTCATGGGGCGCCTGCTCGCCGCGTCGGGCGTCGGATTCGCGGCGCTCGCGTCGCGGCGCGCGGGGGCCGTGCTCGCGCGCTTGGGGCGGCAGCTCTCCGGAACGTTCTTTCGCGGCGTGGCGGTGGTCATCGCGCTCGGGATGGCGGGCGGACTGGTGATCGGCACCTTCTCGCGTCTCGGCGGCTCGGTCGTGCAGCCGCTGCTTGAAGACCTAGTGCTGCCGGTGGTGGTGCGCGACCTAGCGCCGCTCGGCCTGGCCGTGGCGCTCGCGGGGCGCATGGGCGCTAGCATCACGACCAAGCTCGCCGTGCTGCCGGCCCGCCTGGGCCGGCCGGCGATGGACTTTCGCGACCGGGAGCTCAACCGGCACGTGGTGCCGCAACTCGTGGCGGGCCTCGTTACGGCGCCGCTCCTCTTCCTGGTCCTCGCGTGGTTCCTCCTGGCGGGCTACGAGGGGTCCGGGAACCTCTTCGACCTGCTGGGCGCGTCTCCCACGCGCTTCTTCTGGCCGCCGTGGAAGCCGCTGGCGGTGGGCGCGTTGCGGGCGGCGGCCTTCGGCGCGGTGGTGGCGTTCGTCGCATCGGCGCTGGGCGTGCGGGAGGCCGAGCGGTTCGACGACTGGGCGGGCGAGGGAATCGATCTGAACAGGGCGGTCTGGGAAGCTTCGGTCACCTCTATCCTGATTTGCGCCGCATTCACCCTCATTTTCCTGACAAGGACAGGCATGCGATGAACGGGAATGGAAGTCCCCCGGAACGCGGCAGCCGGAACGTGATCATTGGAGGAGTGGTGCTTCTGATCCTGGCAATCGCAATCGTGTTGTGGCTCATCTGGCCGAGGCCGTTCGGCGGGCCGACGGTGAAGTACACCGCCTACTTCCCCGGGCAGACCACGATCAAGGCGAAGACCCGGCTGGTGTTCGGCCGCACGCGGGTGGGTCGTGTCGGAAGCGTGGTCGCGTCGGAGGAAGGGATGCAGCTCACCGTCGTCCCCGTCCTCGCCCCGGCGGTGCCGGAGGTCGCCACGCTGCTGTTGGGCAGCCGCGCCGACCTGACGGTGGACTCGGGCCACACGGCCAGCATCACGCTGGAGGACCGGTCACATGCGGTGATCCGCTGGGACACCGCCACCATCCTGGCGGCACGAACGGATTCCGGCGAGTGGACGCTCACCTCGGGGGTGCAGGTGCCCCCGGTGAGCCTCGACGGCCGCCCCATCCTCCCTCCCGGCGCGGGGAAGCCGGCGTCGCTGCACTCTGGCGATTGCCTGGTGTTCGGAACTGCGCTGCGGGTGTGCTGGGGCGAGGTGGACTTTCTCACCCGCGTGGAGGTACACGTCAGGCAGGGCCGCTTCGCGGGTGAGGCGAAAAGCACCGGCGACACCGCGGGGACGATCAGTCCCGGGACGAGCGTGGCGCTTCTCAGCGGATTCGGACATCCCAGGCCCGAGCTGGAGCTGCGCCCTTCGCTCTACCACGGCGCGCCACGGGTGACGGTCTCGCCTCGCCCTCCGCCAGGCAAAGGCGATTCGGTGGGGGCGTTCGAGCTCACGCCCGTGGTATCTATCGACCCCCTCGCGCTGCTCTCGTCGGTGACCACCTACCTCGGCACGCCGGCGGGGATGCGCCAGCCGGCGAGCAATCGTATCGAGAGGGACATCGAACATGTCAGCGTGGTTACCAAGAACCTCGCGGAGCTCGCACAGCAGCTCAACCACTCCGGGAAGGGTGAGGACCCCGGGGTGCTGCTCCGTCTCGCGTTGAACGAACAGCAGGCGCGCAGCCTTTCCGCGGCGCTTGCCTACCTCGAGAGCGCCTCGGGCACGGCCAACGCGGAGCTGCGCTCGCTGCAGCCCACGCTGGCCAGCGCCGGCGGCGCCGTGGAGAACTTCAACCGGCTCTCCGCACAGCTGGTGAAAGACACCGCCCGGATCGATTCCACGCTGCGCAACGTTCACCGGCTGACCGGGGTGCTGGCGCAGAACACCGGGAGGATCGACTCCACGCTGCGGAGCGTGAACCGTGTGACCGGGGTGCTGGCGAGCAACGACAGCACGATCAACACGACCCTGCACAACGTCGAGTCGATCACCACGGGGGTGAAGAATGCAGGTCCCCGCATCGAAAGCACGGCGGCGGGTGTCCAGCGCGCGGTTCGGAAAGCGAAGATTCCTGTGCTCGTGGTCGTTGGGACGTGGCTGCTCGGCCGCGTCCGCTCGATCGTGCGCTGAAACACGCGGGGAAAGGAAGCGTTCTCCAACTACGGCACCCGCGTGGACATCCTGGCGCCGGGGTGGGCATCATGTCGTCGGACTACCTGGTGACGAACCAAGTGGTCAGCAAGTCGGGGACGTGGATGGCCAGCCCGCACGTGGCGGGGGTGGCCGCGCAGTACCTGCAGGGGAACCCGACCGCCTCGCCGGCGGTGGTGTGGCGGGCGATCGTCGGCAACGCGGTGACGGGCACCATCTCCCTGAACCGGGTCAGCATCACCTACGGCACGCCCAACCGGTTCCTCTTCACGGACTGGCAGGAACGGCGGCTCTCACAGGGGCACGGAGGAACAGAGAACAACTGTGACTCCGAGACCTCTGTGAGAGCCCGATCTTTCTGGCCCGCAACCTGCTCGGACTCTGGTTCCCGTCGGTACCCTCGACAGGTGGGAAGCGGATGACATCTGGCCCCCCGGAGCCCGGCACCGCGCCTGGAACGACGGCTCCCCCGGCCGTCTGGCCGTGCTTCTTCCGCAGCGTGTCGCAGTCCCTGGAGCTGCGCCCCTCGCTCGCACCCATGCCGCCGGACGAGGACCATGCGCACCCCTCGGTTCGGGCCATGCAGCGGGCGCGGCGCCACGCGTGGCTCCACGCGCGCTACCATCTGCACTGGTCCATGTTCGAATCGATCCGCATCTCCGTGCGGCTGGCGGAGGCCTTCACGGAGTGGGCGCGCGACGGCGCGCCGGACGTGGATGCGCTGGCGGGGCACCTGGAGGCGGTGGAGCACGAAGCGCGGCAGCCCTGCCCCGTGAGCGAGGAGCTTCGCTTCGTGGACCGGCTGATGCGCGTCGCCAACACCACCGACCTGCACCTGGCGGACATGGAGATCGCCATGGAAGCCTACTGTGCAGCAGGCGAGCCGCGGCGCGCCTGCGCCTGACCACACCGCTATTCCATCCCCGCCACCGGACTCCACGGGCGGCTTGCCGCGCCACGTCCTGGGCACGGAAGGGATCGAGGTGATCGGCGCCAACCGCTCGGAGAAGATCCCGGTCGGCGGCAAGAACAGCTGATCGGCCACTCCGCGGCGCACGAGCGGCCCCGGGCACCAGGCCCGGGGCCGCTTTCGCTCGAGCCGGGAATGGACCGGCCCGGCGAGCAGCAACAACCCTCCGGCGCGGCTCGTCGGTTACGTCACGAGCGGCCGCCCTTGTCGTCGCCGGCCTCGTGCTCGCCGTGGTCCTCCATCTTCTCGCCGGCGGGGGTCACCAGGTACCACTCGCCGCCGGCGTCCTTCACGTCGTTGCCGGTGGGCGTGGTGCCCTGATCCTTCTGGTAATAGTAGAGCGGGTGCCCGTTGTAGGTGACCTGCTGGTTGCCGTCGGGGCGGCGGACGGTGCCCAGCAGCGACGCCTGCACCTTGTCCGTGCCCACGCTGGGCGTGCCCTGCAGCGCGATGAGCGGCGGCCACAGGCTGGCGCAGGCGCCGGCGCAGGCACTCTGGCCGTTCGTGTCCGCGGTGTACATGTAGAGCGGGCGGCCGACCTTGTCGGCCAGGAACTCGCCGTGCTCGCCGGTGCGGCCCACGGTGATGTGCGGCCCGCTCTCCACCGCTGCGCCCGCGGTGTCCAGCGGCTTCAGGCCCGCGTTGGCCGCATCCCGCGCCGTGGTGGTGTCGGGCGCGCTGGCCGAGTTGGCGGCCGAGTCGGAGTTGGCGGAGGCGTCGCTCCTCGCCCCGCCATCGTTGCCGCCGCCGCCGCAGGCCGCCAGCGCGAATGCCGCCGCCGTGCCGAGCAGCGCGAGCGTGTGCCGTCGCTTCATCCTCGTCCTCCCGCCGTGGTTCGTGGTGGTGTGCCCCACGACGGGTGCAAGAGGCGTGCGGAGGACGCATCCTGGAGGATCCTGAACAGAAGTCTCACGCAGAGGAAACAGAGGGACCAGAGAACCGCGGCTGGTTTTCTGGCCCCTCTGCTTCCTCCGCGTGAAACCGCCTTATGAGCACGCCCTCTCGGTACATCTCCGCCCACCCAAGCGGCCGTCCGGGCCAGAATCTTCGTAGACGTAGCGGACCGATTCGCTTCTCGAGAGGTTGAACCGCTGCGAGTCCTGCCCGCTCCACCTGGCGTAGATCGGCAAACGCGCCGTGGCGGGAGCGACCGTGTAGTTCCCGTGCGCGTACGGCCCGAGCGTGCCCAGGAACTGCGTGCTGTAATAGACGTCGATGCTGCGGCCGTACGGGTTCGTCACCTCGACCCCGACGACGACGCGGGCGGGCTCGGGAGCCGCCAGCTCACCCTGCGGCCCCCGCTGATAGCATCCCGCCGATGCCAGGAGCGCCAGCAAGAGCGCCGAAGAACGTCGCATCCAACCCTCCTCGTCGGTCGTCGGGAAAATGCCGCGGCTGCGCCCGCACCGTAGCTCCGCCGCGTCGCGCGGGCAAGACAGCCCTGACTGACTCTTGAGAAACCGTCTCCCCAGACGTCATCCTGAGGCCGGCCACACCGCGGCTTCGACATGCTGGATCCCTCGCAGGCCGAAGGATCCATAGCCTGTGAAGGCACTTAAGCCGAGGAAATGCGCGCTGTCCGGGTGTTCGCGCTTGGCCTCGGCGTACCTCGCCGACTCGCGTGCTGACGCGGTTATAGATCCTTCGGCCTGCAAAGTCTTTCGCAGACTCGTCTGCAGCGAGATCGGCCTCAGAGGGTGTTGCTGAACGCGCACATTCCGCGGCACCACGGGTGTCATCTGAGGCCCGGCCGCACGGGTCCTGACGTCGGCGCTGCAGACGGCAGGGCCGTGAGGATCTGATTGCGGCCACGCCGGAGCCGGCTGCGGAAGCTCGCGCGGAAGCCGCGGCCTCACGTTCACTCGTCGATGCCGCTCAGGAAAAGCCAGGCATCGACGAGCGCCGGCGTCGACGCGGCGATGG
>JBJMPM010000142.1:0-30850 GCA_045803205.1 Longimicrobiaceae bacterium | reverse complement strand
GGAGCGTGCGGTCGCTGGCGCAGGGCGGGCGGCTGGTGACGTACGGCGGCACCAGCGGCCCCAAGGTGGAGCTCGACGTGCGGGTGATGTTCTGGAAGCAGCTCTCCGTGCTCGGCACCACCATGGCCTCGAAGGCCGAGTTCGAGGCGATGCTGGAGGCGGTCTTCAGCGGCCGCCTGCGCCCGGTGATCGACACGGTGATGCCGCTGGACCAGGCGCGCGAGGCGCACGCGCGGCTGGAGGCGGGCGGCCAGTTCGGGAAGATCGTCCTGGTCCCCTGAGGGCGCGCTTCGCGCGAAGACGCAGAGGAACCGAGAGACGCAGAGGGTCTCACGGTTCCTCTCTTCGTCTCACAGTTCCTCTGCGTACTCGGCGCGAAGCGCCCCCCTCAGGCCGCGACGTCCTCTCCTTCGTCGTAGCCGGCGTCCCCACCACCGCCGCCTCCACCGGCGTCGTCGACGCGGCGGACGTTGCTCGCGCGCGGCCCCTTGGGGTCGTCGGTGATCTCGAACTCCACCCGGTCTCCGCGCTTCAGGCTCTTGAAGCCGTCCAACTGGATCACCGAGTGGTGCACGAACACGTCCTTGCCGCCGCCGTCCGGCCGAATGAAGCCGTACCCCTTGTCGTCCTTGAAGAACTCCACGGTCCCTGTCTGCTTCGCCATGCCTGCCTCCGGGGGGACGGACCGCTCCCTTGGTGCACCCGGCGCGCCATCCCGTCCAACGCCGCGCCGGAACCCGTTCGCGGGAAACATCCTAGCAAAAGGTGTTCCCGCTCAGGGGGCCCGTGGGGGGCGCGCCGAGGAGGTCAGGGTGAGCAGCGCGACCTCCGGCCGGCAGAGGAAACGCACGGGGATGTGCACCGTTCCCACCCCCCGCGAAGTGTAGACCTGCGTCCACGGCCGGCGGCGCAGCCCCTCCTCGTACAGGTCGTCGTGCTTGGCCGGGTTGCGCAGCGCCCCGACGAAGGGGAGGCGCACCTGCCCGCCGTGGGTGTGGCCGCTCAAGATCAGGTCCACCGCGTCGCAGACGCGGCGCACGCGCTCGGCCTGGTCGGGGTCGTGCGCCAGCAGCAGGGTGAAGTCGCGCGCCTCCGGCGGCGGGAGCACGCCGAGGTCGGGCTCGCCCGAGGAGAGGTCGTCCACCCCCGCCACGCAGAGCCGCGCGCCGGCCGCCTCGAGCACCACCGCGCGGTTGGTGAGGTCGGTCACCGCGCGCTGCCGCGCCACGTCGCGGTGCCACTGCCCGATGCCGACGATGTGGTCGTGGTTCCCCGGCACCGCGTACACCCCGTACGGCGCGGAGAGGCAGGAGAGGGCCTCCAGCACGTGCCGGAACCCCGGCGCGTCGTCCGCCACCAGGTCGCCGGTGACGGCGACCAGGTCGGGCTTCTCCGCCATCGCCATGCGGCAGGCGCGGCGGACCAGCGAGAGCGGCGTCCCCTCCCCCGCGTGCAGGTCGGTCAGCAGCGCGACGGTGAACCCTTCCAGCGACGGATGCAGCCCGCGCGCGTGGATGCGGGTGCGCGTGAGCTGCAGCCAGCGCGGCTCCACCAGGAAGGCATACGCCCCCAGCGCGCCCGCCACCGCCGCCGCCCCGGCGAGCACATGATTCGTTTTCATGGCCGGGGGGAGGGAGCAAGGGACAGACCACGGCAAACGATCGTCTCACGCAGAGGCGCGGTGGCCCGGAGAGACCCGCCCGGTCGCCTCGCCGGGCCTCCGCGTCTCTGCGTGACCGTCTTGCCCTGCCCGTCCGCTGGTGCGCAGATTGCCGCGCCGTTTCGAAAACCTTCACGATAGACAAGGAGACCCTCGTGGCCACCGTCACGACTCCCGCCGACGATCTTGCGCTCCTTTCCGGCGCCTCCGTCCAGGCCCTGCTGAACGACGTCCGCGACGCCGTGCGCGTGGCCGACGGCGCCTTCGAGCTGGTCGACGCCGACGCGCTCCGGGAGCGCGGCATCGACCGGCTGATCCACGCCGCCGTCTTCGCGGCCGACGCCGACGTGCGCGACACCGCCCGCTGGCTGATCGGCGAGGCCGGGCGCGCCGTGGGCGTGGCCCCAGCGTCCATCCACGACCTCTACCTGGCCCGCGGCCGCGGCGAGGTGCACGGCTTCACCGTGCCGGCGATGAACGTCCGCGCCGCGGCGTACGACACCGCGCGCGCCCTCTTCTCCGCCGCCCGCGAGCTGAAGGTGGGCGCGCTGATCCTCGAGATCGCCCGCAGCGAGATCGGCTACACCGACCAGCGCCCCGGCGAGTACGTCGCGGCGATGACGGCCGCCGCCATCCGCGAGGGGTGGAGCGGGCCGCTCTTCATCCAGGGCGACCACTTCCAGGTGAACGCCAAGAAGTTCAAGGCCGACCCGCACGCCGAGGTGCGCGCGGTGAAGGACCTGATCAAGGAGGCGCTGCACGCCGGCTTCTACAACATCGACGTCGACACCTCCACCCTGGTGGACCTCTCGCAGGAGGGGCTCGACGCGCAGCAGGCCACCAACTACCGCCTCTCCGCCGAGCTCACCGCCTACGTGCGCCACTACCAGCCCCAGGGCGTCACCGTCTCCATCGGCGGCGAGATCGGCGAGGTGGGCACCGAGAACAGCACCCCCGAGGAGCTGCGCGCCTACATGGACGGCTACGACCGCGAGCGGGCGCGCCTGGCGGAGCAGGTGGGGACGGAGATCGCGGGGCTGTCGAAGATCAGCGTGCAGAGCGGCACCACCCACGGCGGCGTGGTGCTGGCCGACGGCACCATCGCCGAGGTGGCGATCGACTTCGAGACGCTGCGCACCCTCTCGCACATCGCCCGCGACGAGTACGGGATGTCGGGCGCGGTGCAGCACGGCGCCTCCACGCTGCCGCAGAGCGCCTTCGGCAAGTTCCCCGAGGTGGAGACGGCCGAGATCCACCTGGCCACCAACTTCCAGAACCTCCTCTACGACCACCTCCCCGGCGCGCTGCGCGAGCGGATGTACGAGCACTGCCGCGCGAACTTCCCCGACGAGCGCAAGGCGGGCGACACCGAGGAGCAGTTCATCTACAAGGCGCGGAAGAAGGCGCTCGGGGCCTTCAAGCGCGAGCTCTGGGAGCTCCCCGAGGGCGACCGCGGGCAGGTGCGTTCGGTGCTGAAGGAGACCTTCGCCTTCCTCTTCCGCCAGCTCCGGGTGAACGACACGGAGGAGATGGTGAAGCGCATCGTGAAGATCCCCGACGTGCGCCGCGCCGGCCCCACCGCGCTCAGGATGAAGGCCGCCGCCGACGACTGGGACCTCTCGGACTGAGACCGGCAGGGCCTCGCAACGAAGCCGGGGTGCGGCGGAACGCATGGCACCCGGGCTTCGTTGCCACCGGCCCGCGGGACTTCCAAACGCCTACCTGGCCAGCATTCCGTAAGCGATCAGGGGCGGAGCCGTGAGGTTGTAGGTTTGTGCGGGGCGCCCCGGCCCTCGCGCGACGCGGGTGGTCTCCCCTTCCGCCAGGTACCCTTTCCGGCGGAGCGCGGCGAACATTTCCGACGTGGTCTTTTGCGTCGTCGCGAGCGCTTTCGCTACCTCGGACTGGGTGGTCGAGGAACTCACGCCCCGCTCGGCCATTCCCTTCACGAACGCGAGCTCGGCCGCGGTAAGGTCGGCGATCATCTTCTGCGCGTAGATGATCGCGAGAACCGGCTGCATGCTCGCTTCCGTCATGGGGTCGGTCGGCTTCGGCCCGTGCCCCACGAGGACCTTGGCAGCCTCGTTCAGCGCGTGGAGCGTTCCCCTGACGTTGCCTCCGAACAGCCGGTAGAGGGCATGGACCGCCTCCGGTTCCACCGGCGGCAGCCACGGCCGATCCGGTGACAGGCGGAGGTGGTCGTAGCGGGCTACGAGCAGCTCATCGAGCTCCGATTCCGTAAGCGGCGCCAGAGAGCCCGGGTTGTGGAACACGCTGCGGAGCTGCTCCTGGGCGGCCACGACCGTTCGGACCGCGTCGTCGGTTCCCACCAGCAGGAAGTGAAAGCCGTCGTACATCAATCCCGTGTCGCGAAGATCCCGGATGATCTGCGCAGCCTTCGCCTGGTCCGCCTCCGACGCGTTCTCGAGGTTGTCGAGATGGATGAGCACCCCGGGCGTCTGCAGCCGATCGACCGCGATGTCCCTGAGCTCTCGCAGCAGCCGCTGGGGCTGGACGGTCAGGGCTCCCGGCCCGGTATGACGCTGTTGTCCCGTCCCGGCGCCCGCGCCGCCCAGGTGTGCGAACCCGAGATTCAGGTTGAAGGTGCGCGATCGCTCCAGATCGAGGAGCTGCCGTACCTTCCGCATCGGCTCGAGATACGCGAGGGTCTCGTCCCTGGCCACGAGCGCGTCGTGAACGGAAGTGAGGATGACGAGCAGCAGGTGTTCGGCGGTGGCCGCGCTGACCACGCTGATCGGGTTGGCGTCTGCGACATACGCGTCGGCGGTGAGCTCCGCCTTCACGTAGTTGACGAGCGTCGTCTTGCCGACTCCGGCAGCCCCCTGGACGGCGGTGCGGCTGTGCGGCGCTCCTCCAATCTCGCGGAGGATCGCTCCCGCCTCGCGCTGGCGGCCCACGAAGAGGGAGAGTGGGTACCTGACCCCCGTCCCCGGTTCGAGCGCATCCTGAAAAAAGGGAGTGGAGCGGAGGTTCAGCACATGCCAGATGTTCGTCATGCTCATGCCGGCCTCTCCCGATTCTATCCCGTGGCTCCCGCCGCTCGCGTATAAAACTAATTTCACACCAAAAAACGGTATGAAATTAGTTTTATCCCCTGTGCCGGGTGAGCCCGGTATGGAATACTAATCGCACGGCGTTCGCCGAAACAGGACGAAAAAGACAGGTAGGGGCACCCACGCCTTTTCATCGCCGGAGGACACAGTCTCCAGCGTCAGCGAGGGAGGAAGTGTGTACGGGGGGGATCGCTCCTGCTCGAGGAGCGCGCCCGCGGGACTCCGGAGCGGCGTACACCCTCGCCAGCCCCGACGGTCTCCACGCCGGCCCTCTCCCGCGAGCCTGCCGTGCTCCTGTATCCGCCGCGCCGGATTCTTCGCGTCTCCCTGGCTGCCACGGGAACGGAATGTGCTAGCCCCGACTTCCGTGATTACCGACACCGAGACCCTCGCCCCGATCCTGCAGACGCCGCCCCCCGCCGAGGGGGAGGAGCCGCTGGCCCTGCGCGCCAACAAGCTCGACCTGCTGGAGCGGCTGGCCGACGACCTGGCGCACGAGATCAAGAACCCGCTGCACTCCATGGTCATCAACCTGGAGGTGCTCAAGCGGCGGGTGGCGCGCGCGGACTCGCTGGAAGAGGTGCAGCGCTACATCGGGGTGCTGGCGGGGGAGCTGGAGCGGGTGAACCGGCGGATCGAGCTGCTGCTGCGCCTCTCGCGCCCCGGGCGCGGCCCCGAGAGCACCACGCTGAACGAGCTCACCGAAGAGCTGATGGAGCTCATCCAGCTCGAGGCGCGCCACGCCGACGCCCAGGTGGAGTACCTCCCCGAGGGGGCGCCCGTGCGGGTCTTCGTTCCCCGCGAGCCCACCCGCCAGGCGATCCTGAACCTGGTGCTGGAGGTGATCGACCACATGGAGCGCGGCGGCACCCTGCGCGTGGGCATCTCCGAGCAGGGCGGGCGCGCGCGGCTCTCCGTGGCCGACTCGGCCACCGCCGTCTCCGCCATCCAGGCCGACCCCGCCGCCCGCCGCGTGGCCGCCGCCCGGGCGCTCGCCGAGGCGGTCGACGGGCGGGTGGAGGTGGAGGACGGCGTTCCCCGGCTGGTGCTCTCCCTTCCCGTGGCCGCCCCGCGCTGACCGGCTCCGCAAATCCCGACGCCGCCCTCCGCAGATCCTGACACCGCAACGGCTTGACCCTTTCCGACCCACGCGGGTATACTACACGCTTCGGGACCGAGCCACCCACTTTCCGCGGAAACACGCCGGCAATGGCAGAGAAGATCCTGGTCGCGGACGACGAGCGCCACATCGTGGACGGGCTGCAGATGCTGCTCGCCGACGACGGCTTCGAGGTCGACACCGCCACCGACGGCAAGAAGGCGTGGGAGCTGGTGAAGGGCGGCGGCTACGGGGTGGTGCTCGCGGACCTGCGCATGCCCGAGATGGACGGGCTGGAGCTCTTCCGCAAGATGCGCGAGGCGGGCGTCCCCTCCGAGATGATCATCATCACCGGCTCGGCCTCGGTCGACACGGCGGTGCAGGCGATGCGGCAGGGGGCGTACGACTACCTGGAGAAGCCGCTGAACGTGGAGCGGCTCAAGGCGCTGCTCCCCAAGGCGCTGGAGGCGTACCGGGTCAAGCAGGCCAACAAGCAGCTCGAGGAGAAGCTCAAGAACCTCACCCGCTTCGGCGAAATGATCGGCCAGAGCGAGGAGATGAGGGAGATCTACTCGATGATCGAGGCCGCCGCCCCCAGCGCCGCCAGCATCTTCATCGTGGGCGAGAGCGGCACCGGCAAGGAGCTGGTGGCACGCGCCATCCACGACAAGAGCCCGCGCGCCAAGGGGCCCTTCATCGCCATCAACTGCGCCGCCTTCCCCCGCGAGATCCTGGAGAACGAGCTCTTCGGGCACGAGAAGGGGGCCTTCACCGGCGCCATCAACGAGAAGCCGGGGTGCTTCGAGCTGGCCGACGGCGGCACCCTCTTCCTCGACGAGATCGCCGAGATGGAGGCCGACATCCAGGTGAAGCTGCTGCGCGCGCTGGAGCAGCGCTCCTTCCGCCGCCTGGGCGGGAAGAAGGAGATCCACGTGGACATCCGCGTGGTGAGCGCCACCAACAAGGTCATCCAGAAGGCGCTCGACAGCGGCGAGCTGCGCGAGGACCACTTCCACCGCCTGGCGGTGATTCCCCTCACCCTGCCGCCGCTGCGCGAGCGCCGCGGCGACGTGCGGGTGCTGGCCGAGCACTTCCTGCGGCGCTTCGCCGAGGAGAACGGGAAGCAGATCAAGAGCTTCGCGCCGGAGAGCATCGAGTTCATCAACACCTACCGCTGGCCCGGCAACGTCCGCGAGCTCAAGAACGCCATCGAGCGCGCGGTGATCCTGGCGCGCACCGACCAGGTGACGCTCGGCGACCTGCGCGCGCACGAGCTGATCATCACCGACGACCGCGAGATCCGCCTCCCGGTGGGCACCTCGATCGAGACCGCGGCGCGCACCCTCATCCTCAAGACCTTCTCCTTCGTGGACGGCGACCACCAGCGCGCCGCCACCCTGCTGGGGATCGAGGAGGAGGAGCTGCGCGACCGGCTCTCCCGCGCCGTGGCGACCGAGCCCGTCGCCGCGTAAAGACGCGTCTCGCGCAGAGACTCGGGAGACGCAGAGAGAGCCGCCGCTTCTCTCTGCGTCTTCGCGTCTCTGCGTGGCTTATGTCCAAGGTTTGCGCGGGCTTGCTGCATTTTGGTGAGTACGTCTGTTCACCGGAAGGTGGCATGCCGATTGCCCTCCTGCGAGGGGGACGGGCGGCCCGCTTCCGGGCGGCCCGGCGTACCCCCACGGTTGCAGGGCCATGGCGGCACGACGTATTCTGGTCATCGAAGACGAGCCGGGTGCGCGCGAGGCGCTGGAGAGCCTGCTCGCGGAAGAGGGGTATGCCGTGGCCAGCGCCGAGAGCGGCGAGTCGGGGCTGAAGCGGCTGACGGAGTTCAACCCCGACACCGTGGTGTGCGACTTCTACCTCCCCGACACCGACGGGCTGCAGCTCCTGCGGCGGGTGCGCTCGGAGGCCGAGGTCACCTTCATCGTGATCACCGCCGGCTGCGGCGGCGACGGGGTGGAGCGCACGCTGCAGCGCGAGGCCGACTTCTTCTTCCAGAAGCCGGTGGACCTGAAGCGGCTGCGCCACGCCCTGCAGCGCGACGGCCACCCGCGCGCCCTGGCCCGCCCCGCCTGACCCGCTGGGGGCGGGCGCGCACCACCCCCTCACCCCCGGGACCCCTCCCATGGCGTACGACGACGACGACCTGCCCGCCCTGGTGATCGAGACGCGCGGCGGCAGCGACGTGGGCACCTTCCTGCTCGGCGCGCTGGTGGGCGCGGCCGCGGCGCTCCTGCTGGCCCCCCGCAGCGGCGCCGAGACGCAGGCCGAGATCGCGGGCGCCGCGCGACGGCTGCGCGACGACATGCAGGGGCGGGTGAGCGGCGCGCGCGAGCGGGTGGGCGGGCGCGTGAGCGGTACGCTGGAGAGCGTGCGCGGCGGGGTGGAGACGCGCGTGGCCCAGGCCCGCGCCGCGCTCGACGCCGGCCGCGGCGCCGCCCGCGACGCTCGCGAGGAGCTGCAGCGCCGCGTGGACGAGGCCAAGCGCAGCTACCGCTCCGGCCTCTCCGCCGTGCGCGGCAACGGCGACGGCGCCGCCGAGGAGGGCGACGGGGCGGGGGAGGCGGGCGACGTGGTGGTGACGGAGGTGGTGGTCGAGGAGACCACCGGGGAGCTGGAGTAGCGGGGCCGCCGGTGGACGAGGCGACCGCACCCGTCCCCCGGCGCTGGATCCGCCGGGTGAACGTACCGAGGGCCGCCGCGGCGGCCCTCGGGCGCGTGCTGCGCGCCGCCGGCGACTTCGTCACCCGCCTCTACCTCAAGGCGGGCGAGGACAACATCTTCTTCCTCTCCGGCGGCATCGCCTTCGACATCCTCTTCGGCGCGATCCCCTTCCTCCTGATGTTGATCGGGATCTTCGGGATCGTCCTCTCGCACGTGGTCGCCGACCCGAGCAAGGCGGTGATCGACTACGTCTTCAGCATCCTCCCCCCTTCGGAGGAGGTGGCCAACCGCACCGACCGGATCGTCGACGCGGTGCTGATGGGGCGCACCAGCTTCGGGGTGCTGGGGCTGGTGCTCTTCCTCTGGACCTCCACGCGGCTCATCGCCACGCTGCGCACCTCGCTCAAGGAGGTCTTCGACCTCCCCGAGGACCGGGGGATCGTGGAGGGGAAGGTGTTCGACATCCAGATGGTGCTGGTGGCGGGGACCCTCTTCCTGGCCAACACCGGGATCACCGTGGTGCTCACCGCGGCGCAGAACCTGGGGATCAAGCTGGTGGGGCGGCGCTGGCTCGACGTGCAGACGGTGCAGCTGGTGTGGGGGCGGCTGCTGGCGTTCGTCTTCATCTTCCTGATGTTCGTGCTCATCTACCGCTACCTGCCGCGGCGCCGCACCCCCTGGCGGATGACGCTGGTGGCGGCGGTGTTCACCTCGCTCGCGTGGGAGCTGATCAAGGGGCTCTTCGCGATCTACGTGCTGAACGCCACGAGTTGGCAGCGGGTGTACGGCGCGCTGGTGACGCCGGTGATCATCGTGCTGTGGATCTACTACTCGGCCGTGGTGTTCGTACTGGGGGGCGAGGTGGCGCACGTGTACGAGCTGCTGCGGGTACGGAGGCTGCAGCGGGAGCTGCTGGAATGATGAACGGGAGAGCGAAGGTGCGAACGAACGGGAGTGCGGGAGTGCGGAAGTGCGGGAGTGCGCTGGCGGCGGCGGTCGCCCTGGCGGCGGCGTGCGCGCTGCCGTCGCGGGGGCTCGCGCAGCTCCCGGTGCAGCCGCTGGCGCTGGAGCACGGCGCCGCGGGAGAGGGGGCCGAGCGCTACCGCGACCCGCCGGTGAACGTGGAGGGGAAGTACGTGGTGATCTCGCTGGCCGAGCACCGGCTCTACCTGATGGAGGAGTCGCGCGTGCTCTGGTCGTCGATCGTGGGGACGGGAACGGGGACGCGGCTGGAGGGGGCCGGGCAGCGGTGGGAGTTCTCCACCCCGCGCGGCATGTTCCGCGTGCAGCGCAAGGAGAAGAACCCGCGCTGGTACGTGCCCGACTGGCAGTACGTCGAGCGCAAGCAGCCGATCCCCGACCCCGAGGACCCCGTCCGCTGGGAGCGGGGGATGCTCGGCACCACCGCGCTCTTCCTGGGCGAGGGGATCGCCGTGCATGGCACCAACCACCCCGAGCTCCTGGGCCAGGACGTCTCGCACGGCTGCATCCGCATGTCGAACGAGGCCGCCCGCTACCTCTACCACCAGGTGGACGTCGGCACGCCGGTGTTCATCTACTGAAGTGCCGAGTGCCAAGTGCTGAGTGCAGTCTGCGCGCCCGACGCAATGTCGGGGGGCGCTGCTGTTTGCACTTGGCACCCATCCGGCTGAACATTGTGACACAACTCAACCCAAGGAATCCTGAAAGACTGTTGAGTTGAGAAACCCCGCTTCTCAGAGGACGTCATCCTGAGGCCGGCCACGTGGGAACTTCGGCTGCCCGATCCTTTGCAGGCCGAAGGATCTATAGCTGGTGCAAGCACTTGGACGCGGAAATGGACGGTAAGTCGCGTCACGATCCAGCACGTCTCACCGACTCACGTGCTGCCGAAGTGATAGATCCTTCGGCCTGCATGGTCCTTTGCAGGCGCGTTTGCAGCGAGACCGGCCTCAGGATGACGTCTCTGGGGGCTCGTAAAATTTCTCAACGTCTCCGAGGCCGGTCACGTTGTAAGCATCGTAACCACTTGGCACTTGGCACTTGGCGCTTTTCCCCCCGCCCCTTCCCGAATCTTACGCAATGACGTAATATTCGCTGACCGACCCCCCGGTACATCGTAACGCATTCCATTGACGACCCGACCTGAACCCAAGCCGCGGTCCGGTGACCGCGTGGTGGCAAAGAACCGCAGGGCGCGGCACGAATACCACGTGCTGCAGACCTGGGAGGCCGGGCTCGTGCTCCAGGGCACCGAGGTCAAGAGCCTGCGCGAGGGCAAGGCGACCCTCGCCGACGCCTACGCCCGCCTGGACGGCGGCGAGCTCTGGCTCTACAACATGCACGTCTCTCCCTACGAGCCCGGCAACCGCTTCAACCACGATCCGCTGCGCCGCCGCAAGCTGCTGATGCACCGCAGCGAGCTGCGCCGGCTGGTGGGCGAGGTGGAGCAGAAGGGCCTCACCCTCGTCCCCCTCGACGTGCACTTCAGCGGCGGGATCGCGAAGGTCGACCTGGCCCTGGTGCGCGGCAAGAAGCTGCACGACAAGCGCGACACCCTGCGCGAGCGCGCCGTGGCGCGCGACATGGAACGCGGATTCAAGGAGTGATGACCATGCGACGCTCCGCCGCCCTCCTCTCCGCCGCTCTCCTCTCCCTCGCCACCTCCACCGCCGTCGCCCAGTCTCCGCCGCCCACCTGGCGCGTGGAGGGAGCCACCGCCGTGCAGGTGCGCGAGGCGGTGGACCGCGGCTACGCGGCGCTCCCCGTCTCCTCCCTGGCCGGGCTCGGCGCCGAGCTGGCGTACGAGGGGGAGAGCGTGGTCGCCCGCTTCGCCTCGGCCGAGGTGCGCTTCACGGCCGGCTCCGCGGTGGTGAGCGTCGGCGGCCAGGCGCGGACGCTGGGGAGCCCGGTCTACTCCGACGGGGGGCTGGTCTGGGTGCCGGTGGAGTTCTTCGCGCGGTACCTGGCGGAGGCCGCCGGGGGCGCGGTGCAGGTGGAGGTCGCCGACCGCGTGCTCCGCCGCGTCGCCGTGGCCGCCGCTCCGCGTCCCGCGGCGGGGGCGGGGGTGGGCGCGTCCGCGGCCCTGCCGGCGGCGCGCACCGCGGGCGGGATCCAGCGGCGGCTGGTGGTGGTGGACGCGGGGCACGGCGGCGTGGACCCCGGCGCGCACGGGCCCTCGGGAACGCGCGAGAAGGACGTGAACCTGCGGGTGGCCCGGATGGTGGCCGACCTGCTGCGGCAGGACCCCACGCTCGACGTGCGCATGACGCGCGACCGCGACACGCTGATCGCGCTGCACGACCGGGCGCGCTTCGCCAACCGCTGGCGGAGCGAGGGGCAGCCGGCGGTGTTCATGTCCATCCACTGCAACGCCAACCCCAGCCGGTCGGAGAAGGGGTACGAGACCTACTTCCTCTCCGAGGCGCGCACCGCCGACGCGCGTCGGGTGGAGGCGTTCGAGAACGCCTCGGTGCGCTTCGAGGAGCAGGCGCCGGCCGGGGCGATGAACTTCATCCTCACCGACCTGCGCCAGAACCACTACCTGCGCGAGAGCGGCGACTGGGCGCAGATGATCCAGGACCAGCTCCGCACCATCCACCCCGGGCCCGACCGCGGGGTGAAGCAGGCCGGCTTCGCGGTGCTGCGCGGCACCTTCATGCCCTCGGTGCTGGTGGAGATCGGCTTCCTCACCAATGCGCGCGAGGAGCAGGTGCTGCTGGACCGGGAGATGGAGATGGCGATCGCGCAGCGCCTGGCCGACGCGGTGCGCGCCTACTTCGCGCGCCCCGGCGTGCGCACCGCGGCCGACTGAGGTAGCTTCAATCCCGGAGCCAGGACGGACGGCCCGCCGGAGCGCTCCGGCGGGCCGTCTTCGCATTCGTATCGTTCGACCATATGGATGTGAATTCCGTCAACAGAATGGACTCACACGGAGTCAACGGAGTTAACGGAGGGCTGACCTGTCCTCCGTTGACTCCGTTGACTCCGTGTGAGGATCTTCTGTGCTGGTCTCTCCGAATGCCCCAGTCGTTCGTCTGATCTGGTATTACATTACAGCGAAAGGAGCCGCGTGGCGCACCCTATCCCCATCGTCGCCCTCGACGTTCCCGACGCCGCTTCTGCGACGGCGCTGCTCGACCGGCTGGGCGCCTCCGCCCGCTTCGTGAAGGTGGGGCTGCAGCTCTTCACCGCCGAGGGCCCGGCGGTCGTCCGCGCGCTGCGCGAGCGGAGCCTGCGCGTCTTCCTCGACCTCAAGCTCCACGACATCCCCAACACCGTGGCGCACGCGGTGAAGAGCGCCGCCTCGCTCGACGTGGAGCTGCTCACCGTGCACGCCTCCGGCGGCGCGGCGATGCTCCGCGCGGCGGTGGAAGCGGCGGCGGGGACCCCGCTCACCCTGCTGGGAGTGACGGTGCTCACCTCGCTCGACGAGCGCGGCCTCGGCGAGGCGTGGGGGCGGGAGAGGGTGGAGATGGAGGAAGAGGTGGAGCGCCTGGCGCGGCTCGCGGCGGCGTGCGGCATCCCCGGCGTGGTGGCGTCGGTGCGGGAGGTCGCGGCCGTGCGCCGCGCCGACCCGAAGCTGCGCGTCCTCACCCCCGGCATCCGCCTGGCCGGCGACGCGGCGGGGGACCAGAGCCGCACCGCCACCCCCGCCGAAGCCGCCCGTTTGGGCGCGGACTACGTCGTCCTCGGCCGCTCCGTCACGGCCGCGGACGACCCCGCCGCCGCGCTGCAGCGGGCGGTCGAGGAGCTTGCCGCCACACCTTGAAACAGCAACGTCTCGCGCAGAGACGCAGAGGCACGGAGAGAACCGCTTTCCATGCCTCTGCGTCGCTGCGTAAGCGCCGTCCCGAAGCGGCCTCGGCATACTCTGCTACATTTTTGTGAAGCAGAAGGCTGGCGTAACCTTCCACAGTGCCGCATATTTATGCCTTGCAATCACTGGTTCATCCGCCGCGATCCTCGTCTCCCGTAGACCGGCCATGAGATCTCACGCACTGCGGGCCCTGGCTGCCACCGCCGTATTTGCCATGGCGGGCGGCTGCGCCGACCCGGTGGCCTCCGGTGCCGGCCGCTCCCCCGCCGACCCGTCGCACGGCCTGCTGGGCGGCATCGTCGCGAGCGTGGTGCAGCGCGTCGTTCCCCTCTCGCGTGACTACGCCGCCAGCGCCACCATCGGTACCGCCGGCGGCACCCTCCGCATCCCCGAGGCGGGGCTCACCGTCACCTTCCCGGCGGGCGCGGTGCCGGCCCCGGTCACGGTGCGCGCGACGGCGCTGGCGGGGAGCAACGTGGCGTACCGCTTCGAGCCGCACGGGCTGAAGTTCCAGAAGGACGTGACGGTCGCGCAGGACCTGAGCCTGACCGGGGTGGTGAACCAGCTCCTCACCGTGCAGCTCGAGGGCGGCTACTTCCCCGACGAGTCGACGCTCACCGGCGGCACGGTGGTGGTCACCGAGACGCGCCCCGCCACGCTGGACCTGCTGCGCCTGCGGACGACCTTCACCATCCGCCACTTCTCGGGGTACGCGGTCACGGAGAAGAAGAGCGGCGGATACCTGGGCGCCTCGAACACCCGCACGCGCGACCCCACGTCGCGGCAGTAGCCACCCGCGGTGTCCTTGCGCCATAACGTAAGCCGCGCGGTCCAAAGCACTTGCGCTCACCCGTCGGAGGCGGGAACTTCGCTCGCGAAGCTCCCGCTTTCTTCTCTTCGTCTCCCCCGGATGGATTCTACCCTTTCGCTGCCCGCCACGTCCCGGGTGGACGTCGATGCCCTGATCGAGGCCGGCCACGCCGCCGAGCGCGACGGCAGCCGGCAGGCCGCCCGCGAGGCGTACGAGCGCGCGCTCTTCGGGGTGCGGGAGCCGGGGCAGGCGCCGCTCGCGGCGTCGCTGCTGCGGTGGATCGCCCGCACGCACCTGGACGACGGTAACGTGGAGGTGGCGGAGGAGGTCGGCGCGGTCGCCCTGCTGGTGTCCACGCAGGCCGGTGACGTGGGCGGCGAAGCGAACGCCAACAACCTGCTGGGACTGGTGGAGCGCGAGCGGGGCGACCTGGAGCGGGCCGAGGCGCTGCACCTGCTGGCGCGCCGCCAAGCCGAGGCGGCGGGCGACCTGCTGCTGGTGGCCATGTCGGAGCAGAACCTGGGGATCGTGGCCAACATCCGCGGCGACTACCGCACCGCGCTCAAGCGCTACCGCGCCAGCCTGGCCGCGCACCGGGCCAACGGCTCCAGCGCCTTCGTGGCGCGCGCGCTGAACAACCTGGCCATGCTCTTCACCGACCTGCGGCGCTGGCGCGCGGCCGACCGCGCCTTCCGCGAGGCGCTGGAGGTGTGCGACCGCCTGGGCGACGCCGCCACCCGCGCGCGCATCGCCGGCAACCGCATCGAGGTGCTGATCGCGCAGAAGCGCTGGGCCGCGGCGCGCATCGCCTGCACCCAGGCGCGGCGGCTGGCGGTGTCGGCCGGAGAGACCGCCACGCTGGGCGAGGTGTCGCGGCACCTGGGAGTGATCGCGCGCGAGACGGGCGACTGGCGCACGGCGGCCCGCAACCTGGAGCGCGCCGCGCGCATCGCCGACGAGCGCGGCGACCTGCTGCTGGGCGCCGAGACCGCGCGCGAGCAGGCGCGGCTGCACTGGGTGCGGCAGGAGCACCGCGAAACGCTGCAGGCGCTCAACCGCGCGCACCGGCTCTTCTCGCGGCTGCAGGCCCGGCGCGACCTGGCCGAGGTGGACGGCCAGCTCGCGGGGCTGGAGTCGATGTTCCTGAAGCTGGTGGCGCAGTGGGGCGCCTCCATCGAGTCGGCCGACCGCTACACCCGCGGCCACTGCGAGCGGGTGGCGCGCTACGCCTGCGCCCTGGCCCGGGCGGCGGGGGTCGAGCCGGAGGCGCTCCTCTGGTTCCGCATGGGCGCGCTGCTGCACGACGTGGGGAAGATCGTGGTGCCGCCCGCGATCCTGAACAAGCCGGGCGGGCTGACCGCCGAGGAGCGGGCGGTGATCGAGCGCCACCCCGACGCGGGGGTGGAGCTGCTCGGCGGCATCGAGTTCCCCTGGGACATCCGCCCCATGGTGCGCCACCACCACGAGGCCTGGAACGGGAGCGGCTACCCCGCCGGGCTCGCCGGCGAGGCCATCCCGCTGGCCGCGCGCATCCTCTGCGTGGCCGACGTCTACGACGCGCTGGCCAGCGACCGCCCCTACCGCCGCGCCTTCCCGCACGAGCGCACCCTGGCCATCATGGCCGCCGAGGCGGGCACCCGCCTGGACCCGGCGCTCTTCGAGCTCTTCCGCACCCTCGACCTCTCCGCCGCGCCCGCCCTCGCCGCCTGATCCCAGATCCGGCAAAAGCATTCTCTCACAGAGGTCACAGAGGTCACAGGGGAACGGCGCTGTTCCTCCGTGGCCTCTGTGACCTCTGTGAGAGATCAAGCTGAATTTCCCTCACACTCTTATTTCGGATCCACCACGATCCGCACCTCGTCCCACGCACCCGTGGCCGCCTGCGCGCGGACGCGGTGCTCGCCCGGCTGCAGGCGCCAGCGGCCGCCGTCGATTCCGTCGCCGTCCACGGACCAGCGCACCGGCGCGTCGCTCCCCGCCGCGTGGAAGCCGATGGTGGCGTAGCGGGCCTCGATCCCCGCGGGGAGCTCGAAGCGGTCGCCGTTCCGGGGCGAGACGATGCGGAACCGCTCCGGTCCCTGCCGCGCGGGCGCCGCCCAGCGGGGGCCCTGCGACGACGCCCATTCCGCGTACTCGTCCGGGAGCGCCACCCGGCCGCCGCGCTCCCACACGTCCACCCGCGCCGGCTGGGTGCCGGGGATGAACCACTCCACCAGCGACGCGCACGCCGGCGTCGCGCGCAGCCCCGAGAGGCGGCAGACGCGCACGGGCACCAGCCCCGCCTCCTGCGGCGCGGGGAGCGCGCCCGGCGCCCGGCGGCTGGCCACGGCCAGGACCGACCGGTAGAGGAGCGGCCCGGCGCCGGTGACCCCGCTCACCCCCTCCATGGGCCGGCCGCTGAAGTTGCCCACCCACACCGCCACCGTGAAGCCGCGCGTGACGCCCACCGCCCAGTTGTCGGTGAAGTGGCGGCTGGTGCCCGTCTTGGCCGCCACCGGGAAGGGGAAGTCGAACGGCGTCGCGGTGCCGAACCCGGGGACGCGCGCGTCCGCGTCGGAGAGGATGTCGAGGACCAGCGCCGCCGCCTGCGTGGACATCACCCGCTCGCGCGGGGGCGCGGCCTCGCCGGGGGCGGCCGGCTGGTAGCGCCAGGGCGTCCATTCGCCGCCGTTGGCCAGCGCGCGGTAGGCGTTGGCCAGCTCCAGCAGCGTCACGTCGCCCGTCCCCAGCGCCAGCCCCAGCCCGTAGTGCGAGGCCGGGCGCGAGAGCGAGGCGAAGCCGGCGCGGTGCAGCGTCTCCAGCAGCGCCTCCACGCCCAGGCGGTCGGCGAGCTCCACCGCGGGAACGTTGTACGAGCTGGCCAGCGCCTCGCGCGCGCGCACCGGGCCGTGGTAGCGGCGGTCGTAGTTCTGCGGGCGATAGGGCCCCAGCGTGGTGGCGAAGCTGCGCGGCACGTCGGGGATGACGGTGGCCGCGGTGTGGCCGCGGTCGAACGCCAGGCCGTAGAGGAAGGGCTTGAGCGCCGACCCCGGCTGCCGCGGCGACGCCACCATGTCCACCTGCCCCACCCCGGGCTCGGCGAAGTCGGGCGAGCCCACCCAGGCCAGCACCTCGCCGGTGGCGTTGTCGAGCGCCACCGCCGCGGCGTGGCGGGCGCCGCGGCCGCGCAGCACCCGCACGGTGTGGCGCACCTCGGCCTCCAGCAGCGCCTGCAGCTCCAGGTCGAGCGAGGTGCGCACCGTGCCGTCGCGCGTCCCGCGCGCCTCGGTCCACTGGAGCACGCGGGTGGTGAAGTGGGGGGCAAGGAAGGCGGCGCCCTCGCCGGCCGGGAGCACCGGCTCCTCCAGCGCCCGCGCCACCTCGTCGGGCGCGGCGTAGCCCAGCCGCCGCATCCGCCGCAGCACCCCGTCGCGGCGCGCCTTCGCCCGGCGGGGAGAGACGAGCGGGTTGTCGCGGCTGGGCGAGCGGGCGATCCCCGCCAGCAGCGCCGCCTGCCCCAGGCTCAACTCGCGCGCCGAGGCGCCGAAGTAGAGCGACGACGCGGCCGAGACGCCCACCGCGCCCTGCCCCAGCGGCACGCGGTTGAGGTACTGCTCCAGGATGTCGCGCTTCTCCAGGTGCGCCTCCAGCCGCAGCGCCCACATCGCTTGGCGCGCCTTCCCCGTCCAGCTCCGGTCCAGCGGCCGCACCAGCCGCGCCGTCTGCATGGTGAGCGTCGACGCGCCCGAGCGGCGCCCGCCGCGCAGGTTGTCGCGCACCGCGCGCGCCACCGAGCGCCCGTCGACCCCGTGGTGCGAGAAGAAGCGGTGGTCCTCGGCGGAGACGAACGCCTGCACCAGCCGCGGGTCGATCTCGGCCACGGGGGTCCAGCCCCCCCGGCTTCCGTCCCGCGCGCGGGTGGCGCGCAGCGGCAGCCCGCCCCGGTCCTCCAGCACCAGCCGCGGCACCGGCGCCGTCCCCACCGTCCCCACCGGCAGCGGCAGCGCGATCCAGGCGCCGGCGACCACCATCGCCAGGACGGCGAGGAGCGCCGTGCCCCCCGCCCCCCGCCGCGCGCGCCGCCGGTTCGCGGGGGAAAGCATCTTCCCCATCCCCCGCCCGATCCAGGCGGACGGGGGGGCGATCCACCGTCCCGGAGCGGACGGCAGGCGCGGGGCGAGGGGGTGCGCGTCGGGGGCGTAGTGCACGCGATCCTCCTCCCTACCGCCCGGCGGGGAAGACCGTGAACCGCCCGCCGCCGCTGCGCCCGTGCACGCCGGGGTTGTACATCTCCTCGGCGTGGGCCGGGCCCATCACGAAGCGGCCGGCCGTGGTCGCGCGGGCGAGGTAGGTCGCCGTGTACGTCCCCCGCCAGAGCCGCCGGGCGAAGTAGACCACGCGGTCGTCGCGGATCTCGGTGTGGTCGAAGGGCGACCACATCCCCGAGTCCCAGCTCCCCCAGTACCACCACGCGGCGGGGCTCTCCTCCTCCTGCGGCTCGGGCTGCAGCAGGTCGGCGGCGAAGGGGCTCACGGTGCGCAGGCTCAGGTCCACCGCCTCCAGCCCCGCGGGAAGCGGGTCGTCGAGCACCACCATGTTGCGGTCGTCGCTCACGGTGATGCGCAGGCGGACGCGCACCACCTGCCCCTCCGCCACGCTGGTGACGGGCCGGCGAGTCTCCACCGTCTCGTACCAGCGGTCCACGGCGATCCCGCGGTCGAGCGGGGTGTAGCTGGTGCGCCCGTCCACCTCGCGCACGCTGAGCTGGTAGTAGACGGCCGGCCCCGCGCCCACTCCCTGGAGGGAGACGCGCAGCACCTTGCGCCCGTCCCAGCGCGTGCTGACCAGCCCGGTGAGCGCGCGGGTGGCGGCCGGGGCCTGCCCGCGGCGCGCGAGCGACCGGGCCACCACCCTCCCTCCCTGGCGCACCTGCACCATCCGGTCGCGCGCGGCGGCCTGCGTCTCCTCGAAGCGGAAGAGCGCCAGCACCGCGGCGCCGTAGTCCTGCGTGGTCCAGTCGTAGTCGGCCTCGGCGCGGCCCTGCTGCACCAGCGTCTCCACCAGCGCCCCCAGCCGCGGGTGCCCGGGGCGCAGCGCCAGCGTGGCGGTGAGCAGCCGCGCCGCCGGCCGCACCGGCGAGGTGAAGTAGAAGGCGCGGCGCCAGGCCATGGGCGGGAGCACCGCCCGCGTCCCGCGCACCGTCACCCCGGCCCAGGCGGCGTCCAGCAGCCGCAGCGCCGGCCCGCGCGCGCCGCGGCGGGCCAGCACCTCGGCCAGCGCCACGCGGTCTTCCCACGCCATCCGCGCCGCCTGCCCCAGGAGCTGGTTCTCGGCGGGGACGTCGGGGCGGCCGAAGCGGCTCAGGAACTCGACCGCGGCCAGCCGCTCGCCCAGCAACAGCTCCAGCGCGGGGTCGCGCTCGCCCAGCGCCCGCTTCACCGCGTCGGGCTCGTGCAGCGCCTTCGTGAGGTAGCCGGCGACCCCCTTCAGCACGGTGTCGCTGACCGCGAAGCCGGCCTCGCGCGCCTCCAGCAGCACCCGCCCCGCGTAGGCGGTGAGCCAGGGGCTCGACCAGTCGGTGGCGCTCCACAGCCCGATCCCGCCGTCCTCCCGCTGGCGGCGGGAGAGGGTGGAGACCACGCGCTGGATGCGCGGCCGCGCGTCGCCCGCCAGCAGCCGGGTGCCGCTGGCCCGCTGGGCGCGGTAGAGGGTGACCAGCGGCAGCCCCTGGCTGGTGACCTGCTCGGAGCAGGCGTACGGGTACACCTCCAGCCAGCGCTGGTACGCCTGCACCAGCGCCAGCGCCGAGGTGCCGAAACCCAGCTCCAGCCGCGAGCGCGCCGGGTCGGCGCCGGGCTCCAGGACGAACTCCACCGTGGCCGTGTCGCGCAGCACCCCCGAGACCGCCTGCGTGACCGGGCGGTTGGCGGGGCGCACGGGGAGCGTCACCTCCACCCGGTCGGCCTCGCCCGCCCCCGCCGCGCCGAAGCGGAAGCGCGCGCTCTCGCCCGGCGCGGCGCGGAAGCGGAAGCGCGCCTCGGCGCCGCGGCCGGCGGCCAGCTCGTGCGTCTGGTGCGCGTCGCCGACCAGCCGCGCGCCCCACACCGCCGCGTCGACCTGCGCGGTGATGGCGCGGGGGAAGCGGTGGTTCACCACCACCCCGGCGGTGAAGTCGTCGCCGTCGCGCAGGAAGCGGGGGAGGGCGGGGCGGGCCAGCAGCGGCTTGGTGGCCAGCAGCGGCGCCTCGCCGGCGCCGTAGCGGTCGCCCGCGGTCACCGCCAGCGCCATCACCCGGAAGGTGGTGACGTTGTCGGGGAGCGCGCCGGCCACCACCGCCTCACCGTTGGCGTCGGTCACCACCGAGCCGATGAAGAAGGCGGTGGGGCGGAAGACGCTGCGCAGCACCCCCGACCCGTCGCGCCCGCCGCCGCCGCCGGGGCTGCGCGCCCCCTTCTGCCCCTCGGGCACCTGCGGGGCCACGGAGACCAGGTTGCTGGCCAGCCGCATCCCCAGCCCGCGCGGCTGGTAGATCAGGTCGATGGGGTCCGGCGTCTGGTAGCCGGTGAGCGAGAGCACCCCGTCGTCCACCGCCCACACCGTCACCTCGCCCTGCTGCGGGCGCCCGGCCGCGTCGCGCAGGCGGACACGGATGCGCGCGGTGTCGCCGGGGCGGTACTCGGCCTTCAGCGGCTGCACCGTCACCGCCAACCGCTTCACCTCGGGCGTCACCTTCAGCTCGGCGTACCCCACCCGCAGCGTGGGACGGCCGGGATCGTCCACCGTTCCCGGCGGGGCCGACCGCCCGCGGACCATCACCACGCTCACGTAGGCGTTGGGCGCCAGCGCCTCGGTGATGGGGATGCGAATCGTCTGCGTTCCCGAGGTGATACGGAGGCGGCGCTGCTCCAGCACCCGCTCGCGCTCCACCGTCACCCACGCCTCGGCCCCGGTGAAGGGCGCGGCCAGGAGGATGGTGGCGGTGTCGCCCACGGCGTACTTCTCCTTGTCGGGCACCACCTCCATGCGGAACTTCCCCTCGTCGTTCCACGGCACCCACCCCGCCCCCACCACCCAGCGGGTGAAGGAGGTGCGCACGGCCCGCCCCCGCCGGTCGCGCGCGGTGAAGATCACCGTGTAGTCGCCCCCCTCGCGCGGGGTGAAGGTGCAGGGCGCGGGCGCCGCGCCGGTGGTGAGCCGGCAGGCGGCCACGGTGTCGGTCACCCACTCGCCCACCTCGTCGTACACACCGCCCCGGAGCCGGCGCACGCGGTGCCACTCGCGCCGCGCCACCTTCCCTTCCACGGCGACGCCGGGGACGCCGCGCCCGTCGGGGCGCACGGCGATCACGTCCACCCGCACCGGCGCGCCGGCGGTCAGGAACCACCCCTCCACCCGCGGCCGGGCGCCCAGGTAGAAGTCCGCCGGGTGCACCACCACGCTGGCCACGGCGGCCACCGTCTGGCGGTTGGCGTCGACCACCTCGGCCTGCACGCTTAGCCGGGCGGGGCGGCCGCTGGCCTGCGGCGCGGCGCGCACCTGCAGGTCGCGGTACCCGCGCGCATCCAGCGTGTCGACCCCGCTCCCCACCTCCTGCTCGGCGGCGTACGGCTCGTCCCTCCACCACTCGGGCTCTTCGCCGAGCTGGTAGCCGTCGGTGCCGGGGATCTGCACCTCCCAGGGCGACGCCTCGCTCTGGCGCGCGCTCCAGCGCACCGGCGCGCCCGCCATGGGCGCGCCGAAGAGGTAGCGCGCGCCCACGGTCACCCGCACCGGGTCGCCCGCGATGCGCGGCTCCTCGGGGGTGGTGGCCTCGACCAGGAACTCGGGGGGGCGGTACTCGGCCACCCGGTACCCCGCGTAGCCCAGCGGCCGCCAGCGGCCGTCGCGGCGGGCCTGGATCTCCACGGAGTAGTCGCCCAGCGGCAGCTCGGGGCCCAGCCGCAGCGTCTGCGCGGCGGTGCCGTAGCGGCTGAGCGCCACCACGGTGTCGCGCAGCGGGCGCCCCTCGCGGTCCAGGAAGCGCCAGCGCAGCGAGTCACCGGCCCCCGGCGGGGCGAGCGCGCCCAGCGGCCCGCGGCGCACGATCGCCTTGGCGTACACCGGCTCGCCCGGGCGGTAGATGCCGCGCTCGGTGAACACCGCGCCGGAGGCGGGCGCGCGCTCCTCGCCATAGGCGCCGTACACGCCGAACTGGTAGGGCGACAGGTCGGGGTCGTACGGACTGACCCCCACCACCGCGCGGTCGGCGCCGCGGGTGGCGGAGACGTAGCCCTCGAAGCCGCTCCCGCCGCACCACCGCTGGCACTCCTCCTCCTCCACCGGCCGCCGGCGCCCGCCGAAGCCGGCGAGCACCGCGATCCCCCGCGCGTCGGTGGTGCCGCGGGCGCGCACCGCGCCGGCGGTGTCGTGCAGCAGCACCTCCACCCCCTCCAGCGCGCGGCCCTCGCGCACTCCGGTCACCCACACCACCGCCTGGTCGGTGCCCACCCGGGCGTGCACGGCCAGGTCGGTCACCTGCAGCAGGGCGATGGGCTGCCCGCCGGTCTGCGTGGTGTCGACGCCGCGGCCGCCCACGCGCACGGCCAGCAGCGTCGCCCCCCGCGCCCCCGCGTCGGGAGCGGGAAGGCGCACCCCCGTGACCGTGCTCTGGTCCTGCCGGCTGCGCACGGCGATGCGGCGGACGGCGGCGCCCGGCTCCAGGCGCTTCCAGGCGTCGCCCCACCCCCAGCCGCGGCCCAGGAAGTCGGCCTCCAGCTCGCGCGGCACGGCGGCGGTGGTCACCACCAGCGTGTCCACGTTCACGTGCTGCACCGCAAGCGTGCCGAACCCCTCGCGCTCCACGATCATCTTCCCGTGCGGATAGACCACCGACGGGGGAACGCCGGGAGTGGCGAACGACGCCCGCACCGGCCCCGGGAGGCGCTGGCCGAAGTCGTCGGCCAGGCCGGCGTCCACCTCGATGGCGTAGGCGCGGCGCGGCGTCAGCCTCCCCTCCAGCAGCCAGCGGTCCGAGCTCTCGGCGGTGTCGCGCACGGTGAAGCGGCGGCCGGGGCCCAGGCGCACGTGGCGCAGCACGTCGGCGCCGCGCACGGGGGTGCTGAACACCACCTCGGCGGGGCCGTAGTGGCACCCGTCGCCCTCCGGGCAGCCGGCGTGGAGCACGCGGAAGGGGCCGTAGGTGGAGAAATTCCAGCGGTGCCGCTCGCCGGCCACGCTGTCGAGCCGCACGGGGAGCTCCAGCACCGCCTCGCACCCGGCCGGCAGCGGGCGCGCGGGCGCCAGCTCGGCCACGCGGCGCAGGTCGTGGGTGGTGTCGTTGCCGGTGACGCCGAAGTAGCGGAACCACTCCGGGTCTTCGTCGCCGTCGATCCGGCGCTGGCGCACCAGGCGCAGCGGGATGGCGGCGGTGGCGGCGCACGAGTCGCCCGGCACCACCCGCGCGGCGCGGGCCAGGTCGCCGCCGTCGGCGGTGTTGCTCAGCAGCACGCGGAAGCGCGGCTCGCGCGGGAGGAAGCGGGGCGCCGCGTTGGGCCCCACGGGGTCGCCGGTGAGCACCACCGCGCGCGCCACGCGGAAGCCGAAGCGGTGCGGGCGCGGCAGCCGCGCCCCGTCCATGGCCGAGAAGCCGGTGCCGATGGTCACGCGGTAGCGCGTGCCGGCCGGGAGCGGATCGGTGGGGGTGAAGCGGAGCGTCACGGGGTCGCGCCACTCGGCCTTCCCCCGCACGGAGGGGGAGATGCGGAACACCTCGGCGGCGTCCACCCGCTCGTCGAGGCCGCCGGCCACGGGGCGGTCGAAGGTCACCGTGATCGGCGCCCCGGGCTGGGCGTACTCCCCGTCGGCGGGGGCGGAGCGGAGCACACCCAGGTCGGGCACGGGTGGCTGGACGGCGCGTGCGGAACGGAACGCGAAGAACCCGGCGACTCCCAGGATCGCGAACAGCGCGAAGGCAGCCCTGCGCATGTGAGGAGAACCGACGTCAGGAAGGTGGTGACGGAACGCGGTGCGCGAGGTTGTGCGAGGAACCGCTCGGGCGGGCAGGCCTGCTCCGGAGCGCCGCCGTTCCGCCGGGGGTGCGGAGGGGGAGGTCGAGGGTGGGGAGCCCTCGCCCGGGGTCGCTCGCGGGAGCTGCTCCGACCGGGCGATCGCTCACCCCGCCTGTGCACCTCCGTCTGACCCGAACGGCGTCCAGGCGGAGCGCCGGCATGGGTCGGCAGGATAGTACATCGGGGCGAGTCGATTAGTTTCACATTAGTTTTCGCTCCATCCCGTCTCGACTGATTGGACATGCATTCCAGTCGACTGAATGGACTCACACGGAGTCAACGGAGTCAACGGAGGACAGATCAGCACTCCGTTGACTCCGCTGACTCCGTGTGAGGACCATCTGTGCTGGTGTCTCCGAATGCACGGTCATTTGTCCGATCGGGTATTGTTTCATCACACCTGGACATCCGGGACGCGGCGATTAAAGTGGAGTCTTGCAGACGCTTCCGTTCGCGGGTGCGGTGCGTTCACGTGCGCGATCGTTCGTCTCGCTTCCGTCCAGCCCCCTTTCTCTCACCGCGGGTTCACACGCCATGTCCCGGGCAGCGTTCTGGAGGTCGTTCAGGCCGGTCAAAGTCCAGCCCGAGTGGGTGCAGGCGCTCCTGCTCGGCATGGGGACGATGGTCGCCGCCGGGACCTTCTGGTTCAAGGACATCTACGAGCCCGCCGTCTCCCCGGCCACGCTGAACATCTCGCCGGCGCTGGAGATGATCGGCCGGCGCGGCGACGACCTGCTGGTGCGCGCGTCGCTCGACGTGGAGAATCGCGGCGGCTACCGCGTCTACGTGCCGGCCTTCTGGTACACGGTGCGGGGCTACTGCTTCCGCCCGCGCGCGATCAGCCCCGACAGCTACGAGGTGGCGCTGCGCGGGTGGCGCGGGGGCGGGATGCAGAGCCGCTTCAACGAGCCGGCCACAGGCGACCTGCTGGTGGCCGGGCGCCCCTCGCCGCGCAAGGACAGCCACTTCGATCCCGGCTCCGAGCGCCACTACGAGGAGCTCTTCCTGGTGCCCGCCGGCCAGTACGCCGCGCTGCGGATGGAGGTGCAGTACATGGTGGCGAAGGACGTGTCGGAGGTCGACTCCACCCACTGGTGGCAGGCCGACCACCAGGTGGGCGAGCAGGTGTTCCTCCCCACGCGCCGGCCGCCCCCGGGCCCGGGGGTGCTCGCCTGGGCGAGGGCCGGGACCGTCACCTCGGATCCGTACCAGCGGGCGAAGCACGACGGCTGGCGGCAGCGCGCCGGCGCCGCCCTGGGCTGGTCGAACGCCACCCTCTCGCTCTGGCCGGTCTCCGGCGCCGCGCGGGCGGACCCCTCCGGCACCCGCTGCGACTGACCGTTCCAGCAGCGCTCACCCGGAGGCACGGAGACGCGGAGAGGCACGGCGACGCTCTCCGCGTCTTCGTGCCTCCGTGTGAGACGCCGTTTGCCGGGACCTGCCCCGGCGGCTAATATCCCCGCTCTTCAAAACACCCATGGCACAGGACGGACGCGGCTCAGGCGATGGCGGACACCGAACTGATGGACAAGCTCGTCTCCCTCGCCAAGCGGCGGGGGTACGTCTTCCAGTCTTCCGAGATCTACGGGGGCGCGGCCTCGGTGTGGGACTACGGCCCGCTGGGCGTGGAGCTCAAGCGGAACGTGAAGGAGGCCTGGTGGAAGAGCATGGTGCACGAGCGCGACGACATCGAGGGGCTCGATGCCGCCATCCTCATGCACCCGCGCGTGTGGGAGGCCAGCGGCCACGTGGCCAACTTCACCGACCCGCTGATCGAGTGCCTGAACTGCCACCGCCGCTTCCGCGAGGACACGCTGCTCTCCGGGCAGGGCGCGGGCGACGCGGCCGGGCTGCAGTGCCCCTCGTGCGGCACGCGCGGCAAGTGGACCGAGCCGCGGCAGTTCAACCTGATGTTCAAGACCTTCAAGGGCCCCACGGAAGACTCGGCCGAGGTCGTGTACCTGCGGCCGGAGACGGCGCAGGGGATCTACGTCAACTTCCTGAACGTGCAGCAGAGCGCGCGGCAGAAGGTGCCCTTCGGCATCGCGCAGATCGGCAAGGCGTTCCGCAACGAGATCACGCCCGGCAACTTCATCTTCCGCACCCTCGAATTCGAGCAGATGGAGATGGAGTTCTTCGTCCCCCCAGCCGAGGCCGACGAGTGGTACCGCTACTGGGTACAGGCGCGCTACGACTGGCATCGCCGCTATGGGCTGCGTGAGAGCCACCTTCGCATCCGGCCCCACGACACCGACGAGCTGTCTCACTACTCGAGCGGCACGAGCGACATCGAGTACCTGTTCCCGATCGGCTGGTCGGAGCTCGAGGGCGTCGCCAATCGCGGTGACTTCGACCTGACGGCGCATAGCAACGCGTCGGGGACGAAGCTCGAGTGGGTCGAGCAGGACGCAGCCAACCGCTACACACCGCATGTGATCGAGCCGGCGCTCGGTGTCAACCGCTCGATGCTCGCATTCCTCGTAGACGCCTACGACGAGGAGATCGTCGCCGACCGCGAGCGCACGGTGCTCCGTCTCCACCCGCAACTCGCGCCGGTCAAGGCAGCCATCCTGCCGCTGATCGGCAAGAACGAGGACATGACCGGCAAGGCACGCAAGCTCTACGAGGAGCTTCGCGCGATCATCTCGGTCGAGTACGACGACGGCGGCCAGATCGGCCGTCGCTATCGGCGCCAGGACGAGATCGGAACGCCCTACGCCCTGACGATCGACGACCAGACTCTCGAGGACGACTCGATCACGATCCGGGAGCGCGACTCGCTCGCGCAGGAGCGGATCTCGATTGCCCGGGCACGCGAGCACCTGCTCGATCGGCTTACGGCTCCGTGGAGCTCACCCAAGAGCTGATCCGGCGCGCATCTCTGTGGCGGGGCGACCCTCCGCGACTTACCACCGCTCGGGTACCGTCGGCGGTGTGCGACGGGTGGGGATCATGTTGTGTGTTGCCATTCCGCTCGCGGGGGCCGACCTCTTCGTCAAAGCGACAATGCCGACGCAGCCGTGGGCGTATCACCAGCGCTCGATCGCGTGGCTCATTCTCACCTTTGCGCTGCTCGGTGGGGTGATGCTGATCGCCCAGATTCCGTCGCTGCTCGTCGCACCGGCCGCCGGGGTTCTCGCGGCCGGCATCCTCGGCAACAGCCTCTCGGCTGCTTGGAACGACATGGAAGTTCCGAACCCACTGCTGGCCGGGGGCGACAGGGCCTTCATCGCCTTCAATCTGGCGGACGTCTGGGCGCTGACGGGGATCCTTGCGCTCATGCTCACGATCGGCATCTGGCTGATTCGCAACCGCGCTCTGCTGCCTCCGACGTCGACGCTCTGGTCGACGCGCAGCGCCGCGGTCCGAAGGCTGTTCAGCGACGAGAAACGATGATTCCCCTGCAAATGCCGAATTACCTCGAAGAGCCCGGAACCCGATCGAGTACGATGATGCTATGTCGCTGAGCACAGAGCTTCTGTTCGTCCCTGCGCTCGCATCGCTCGACGGGCTCGTCCCCCATGACGGCCTCCTCTCACCGGACGAGCTCGAAGGGGTGGCAAGCGCGATTGCGGCCCGGACGGATCTCTGGGAACCGCTCGTCCACGGCAATCCCGACCGGCGCTGCTACGAGCTCGTCTACGAGGACGATCGCATGGATGCGTGGATTCTCTCCTGGATGCCCGGCCAGGGAACAGGCTTCCACGACCACTACATCTCGGGCGTCGGGCTGTGCGTCGCGCGAGGCTGCGTTCGCGAGGACATGATGGTCTACGGCAGCGAGCCGCAGTCGCGCTTGCTGCGCGAAGGGGCAACGCGTCAAGGGGGCCCGGGTTACATCCATCGCGTCAACCACGACGAGGGCACGCCCGCAGTGACCGTGCATGTCTACTCACCGCGGCTCGACTGGGTGGGCCAGTACCGGCTCGCCGAAGACGGCGTCGTTCAGCGCGAGGTGCGGCCGGGCCGAAACGAGCTCACCGAGCAGCTCATCGCCGACGGCGCCCTCGAGCACGTCCTCGAACGATTCTGAGGGACCCGTCCACGACGACCGATCCGCAGGACGAGTTGTTCGCCGTTCTCGACGCGAACGGCAAGCCGACAGGCGCCACCAAGCGGCGCGCCGACATCCACCGCGACGGTGACTGGCACGGAGCGCTCCACATCTGGGTCGGCGGCGTGGAGGCCGCCGGCCGATCGTTCGCGCTCTTCCAGCGCCGCTCCGCGTCGAAGGACACCTGGCCCGGCTCGGTCGATGTTGCGGTCGGAGGGCACTTGCGGGCCGGCGAGAGCCTTGCCGAGACGGTGCGGGAGGCAGAGGAGGAGATCGGGCTCGTCCTCACACTCGCCGACCTGACCCACCTCGGGCGGCGATTTGCGCACAGCGCCGGTGGAACAGACAATGAGGTCCAGGAGGTCTTCGGGGTCCGCTCGGACCTGGCGCTCGACCGATACCGGCTCCACCCCGATGAGGTCACGGCCGTCATCTCGGTCGGCCTGGACGACGCGATCGCGCTGTTCGAGGGTGTGGTCGAGACCGTGCCTGCGCTCGAGCTCCGGCGTGATCCCGCTTCTACCGTGCCTGCTGCGATCGCCGTCGGCGTGAACGACTTTGCGGCGGGTGAGGTCGGCGGCTACGCGGTTCGGGCTCTACGTGGATTGCGGGCGGTCGTCGCCGGTGGCGCGCCGGAGCCGTTCGAGCTGCGCTGAGGTCGCCGGCTGCACGCTCGCTGCTGAACGTGGCTGCCAGGTGACCGCCGGGTTGGGCGTCGGTGCTGGCGGTGACTGGCGCCGTGCTCTGTTGGACGGTGTTCCCGGTGATTGCGTACGGGCGAGGCGTGCTTCGCCCATTGGCCGTCCGGCGCATGCGAGCAGGCGTGCCGCGCCCTACGCCAGCGTCTTGAGGCGGAACCCGCCGTGATGCTCATAGGACGCGTTGACGACGGCGAACGCATCGCGCTGTGCCCGCTCCCCGAGGCCGGCGGTGGTGGCAGCTGCGATCGGCGAGTGGAGGAGCACGCGCATCCCGTGGACGCCCTCGGGCGAGAGCGGGATCCCGCCGGGATCGCACGCGCTGCAGGCGCCGCCGCCGGCAGAGGCGAGGAACGCCACGAGCGGGTCGGTCGATCCACATTCGACGCACGTCTCGAGGTGCGGCGTGTAGCCGGAGACCCACAGCAACTTGAGCTGGAACGAGAGCACCACCGGATCGAGCGCAGCGCGCATCCCCGGCCGGGCCGGAACATCGTCGAGCGCCTCGAGAAACCGCGTCAGCGCGGTAAAGGCCTTCTCGTTCGCCTCCTGCTCGGGGAACAGGCGCAACATCGCCTCGAGCCCGATCATCCCGGCCTGCAGGCGATACGGGTCTGTGCGGATCCGGTCGTGGGAGTGGACGAGCGAGGCACCTGTCACGGTTTCGAGCTCGCCTCGACCCTGGTGGAGCACGAGCTCGACATGGGAGAACGGCTCCAGGCGCGCACCGAACCGCGACTTGGTCTTGCGGACGCCCTTGGCGACTGCTCCCACGCGTCCCCGGTCCTGGGTATAGACGTGCAGGATGCGGTCGGCTTCGCCGAGCCGGAATGAGCGCAAGACGACTACCTCGGACGTGGTCGAGCGAGCCATGGCTCCAGTGTACGAGTGGTCGTGGCCGGAGCGGACACGGCTTCGCGCGGTGCGCGTCCGGAATAGACGGCTGGTTGCAGGCGTTTATGGTTCCTGGTGCCGAGAATCGTCCTCTATACGACGAAGTGGTGCGGATTCTGTATCCGCGCCAAGGCGCTGCTCGATGCGCGTGGCCTCGACTTCGACGAGGTCTCGCTCGACGACGATCCGGCGTTCCGCCAGAGCGTGTGGGATCTCGGCGGGCAGTGGACAGTCCCGCTCGTCCTGATCGACGGTGAGCCCGTGGGTGGATACCAGGAGCTCGCTGCGCTCGACCGCTCGGGGCTCCTCGCCGAGCGCCTCGCGGCCTAGCTCGTTTCGTTGCTCGTTCGCGTCGCCCGCGCGGTCATGGGAGCGTCTGGCAGTGCGGGCAGAACGTCGTCGTGCGCCCGCCGACGACGATCCGGGTGAGCGGCCGCCCACAACGGTGGCACGGCTCTCCCCCACGTCCGTAGGCTCGGAACTCGTCCTGCATCGTGCCGTAGGCACCGTCGGGCAGGGCGTAATCGCGCAGCGTCGATCCCTGGCGCTCGATCCCCTTCCGGAGGACATTGCGCACCGCTCGATAGAGGCGGCCGAGCTCGTCGTTGTCAAGGCTGCCCGCTATCCGGAGCGGATGCAGCCGGCTCCGCCAGAGCGCCTCGTCGACGTAGATGTTCCCGAGACCGGCCACCGCTCGCTGGTCGAGCAGCGCGGACTTGAGCGGCGCCCGGCGCCCATCGAGTCGCTGGCCGAGCCTCGCGGCCGAAAACGGCCCGAGCGGCTCGGGCCCGAGGCGCGCGGCGAGATAGGGCGCCAGCTCCTCCGGCTCGAACAGCTCCCACGTCCCGAAGCGCCGCACGTCGCGGTAGCCGACATCCGATCCATTGTCTAATCTGAGAACAGCACGCGTGTATGGGTCATCGGCCAACGCCCCGCTCGGCGCGTGACGCACTGACCCCGTCATCCGGAGGTGAATCAGCAGAGAGCGACCAGATTCGAACCCGACAATCAAATACTTGCCCCGGCGCCCGACCTCGCCGACCCGCTCTCCGACTAGCGCGTCCGCAACGATC
>JBJMPM010000082.1:0-25893 GCA_045803205.1 Longimicrobiaceae bacterium | reverse complement strand
AACGCACTCGAACAAACGACGTCATCCTGAGGCCGGCCATGCTGCAGTCATCGTCTGCGGAATAACTTGCAGGCCGAAGGATCTATAACCGCGTCAGCACGTGAGTCGGTGAAATGCGCCAATGCTATCCCCGGATCTGGTGTGAGACCCCTCTGTGCTGGTCTCTACGAATGCACAGTCATTTGCCAGAGGTGGTATCAGATTCTGGAGTCCGCATCGGGCGGAGGGCCGCGGCGCAGGTCAGGTCGGGGGGACGCGACATTACGATCACGCGGCTGGGATGACCTGATCTCGCGGTGTACGGCTGCCGCCGCAGCTCGGCGAAGCCGTGACGCCTCCAGAAGCGCTCGCCGGCAGGGTTGTGCTCCAGGACCCCGAGCTGGATGACCGTCCCTCCCGCGGCGGCAACGGCGCGCGCGACTTCGTCGACGATGCGGCCGCCGAGACCCGCGGCACGCGCCGCGGGATCGAGCAGGAGGAATCCGATCCACCATTCGCGCTCGCCCGGAAAGTCGCGGATCAGATCGAGCACGCCGACGAGCTCGCCGCCCGGTGCGTGGATGCCGGCCACGTACTTGTCGGCGTGCGTCTTCCCCGGCGGGAGCGCCGTCAGCAGGTGCTCGGCTGTATCCGGCGCCGCGGGAGCCCCCTCCTCGATCAGGTAATAGTCGCCGCAGCGCTCGCACAGGCGCTGCAGCGCGGGCGCATCCGCCAGGGTGAGGCGGGCGGCGGTGTGCGGGAAAAGGTCCAGGTCGACCATCGACGTACCCATTGGAATGTCAGGATCGGGAATGCAGGGATGCGCAGGCCACGTTCACATCATACCGCTTCGACTGACTGGATGTGCATTCCAGTCAACAGAATGGGCTCACACGGAGTCAACGGAGTCAACGGAGGACACGTCGGCACTCCGTTGACTCCGTTGACTCCGTGTGAGGACCTTCTGCTTGCTTCGGCGCAGGAGCGCGGTCAAACCACGATGTCGTCGTATGACCGGAGCGGGATCACCGTCTGCCCTTCGAGCTCGAGCGTTCCGGCCGCGCCCCCGGCCGCGAGGTGGTCGTGGTCGCGCAGCACGGGGAACTGCAGCCCGGTGCGGCGTTCCACCTCCCGGACCGTCGTCTGCACCTCCTTGACGTCCAGGAACGCCTCGAAGCCGGGCAGGTCGGTGATGTCGTTCTGGTTGAGGATGAACGCCGTGGCCGAGAGCGTGCCGTCCTCGCGGACCAGGGCGCAGACCTTCCAGAACTCCAGCGGGATGCGCACCGGGGCGTCCATCTCCGGGTTCTGGTACTTCGGATCGCCCGGCCGGAAGATGGGACCGGTGATCACGCTGATCCGCCGCTTCTCCTGCCTCGCCTTCCGTTCCAGCAGGAACTGCTCGATGCCCTGCCAGCGCGCCGTGGTCTGGTTGAAGTTGGAGAGCTGCAGGCAGCAGTTGGTGAAGTGGAAGGTGTCGGCCAGGGCCTTGAGGGCCTCGTCCCTCGTTCCCCAGGCTACGTCCAGGTAGCGCGTGAGGTGGCCGCGGTCCGTCTTGTCGGCCGAGTAGAGCTCCTCGCCGCACTGGAAGCCGGCGTCGATGCGGCCGTCGAGGTGCCAGTCGTCGCCCGACCGCTTCGGAAGCTGGGGCCGCTCGTCTCCGTCGATGTTCGCGGCGCTGTACCAGGCGAAGCGGCGCTGGCTGTTCATCACCAGCGAGTAGTGGTGATAGGCGAGCACGTGCTTGTCGCGGCCCACCCGGAACTCGGCCGGTACCTCCACCGAGCTCTTCTTCATCTCCGCGGAAAGCCGGGGGAGCGGCACCCGGATGCCGAGGAAGTCGGGGCCGTATCCCTTCCGCGTGGACCAGTCGCGGTCGACGACCAGTGCTTCGGCGAACGGCGCCGGCCCCCCGGTGGCGGGCTCCTGCTTCGGCGCCTGGGGGGCGCCCGCGACGGCGGCGGCGGCGGCGGCGCCCTGGGCCGCGGGATCGCCCAGCGCCACGGTGATCGTGAGCGGCACGGAGAAGGTGACGGAACCGGCGCTGGGCATGGGGGCGGCTCCCTGCGTGGTCTGTGTGGCCTGCGGGGTCGGCGAGGGAGCCGTGGTGCGCGCGAGCTCGATGGGGTTCGGCGGGGTTTCGCCGAGCGCGGCGTCGCGCAGGTCGCGGGCGGCCGGGTCGAGCGAAGCGGCCTTCAGCGCGCCGACGATCGCCGAGACGCGGCCGCCCTCGTTCGCGATCCAGTCGATGAGCGCCGGATCGTCCTGGTCTTCGTTCCAGGGATTCCCGTCTTTCCTGAGGATGGTGGTCCCGTCCATCCGGGGAACGCCGGAATGGTGCAGCGCGATCATCTCCCACTGGTCGTTGAAGCAGGGCGAGCCCGACGACCCCGGCTCCGTGTCCGTGGTGTAGTAGAGGAAGTCCGGCTTGCCCGTGGGGATGACGATGACGTCGTTGTTGCGCAGCGCGATCTGCTTCAGCCCGCCGCGGGGATGCTGGATGATGTTGACGGGGTCGCCCTCCTCGGCCTTGCCGATGGTGGGGATCAGCTTCATCCAGGGGAAGCGCGAGATCGCCTGGCCCTTCGACGACGTCTCGGTTATCCCCACCACGGTGAAGTCGAGCGTCTTGTCGGTCACGAAGAACGCCGCCGGGTCCAGGCGGAAGGCGTGCACCGGCAGGAGATCGCCCGAGACGTTCTCCTGGTAGTCGAACTGCGCCTCCGCCGCGAGCGCGTCGTCCCTGGAGCGCAGCACGTGGTGGTTGGTCATCATCAGCCGCGGACCCACGAGCACGCCCGTTCCCGCGGCCGAGCCGATCCGGATCCGGCAGATCGCGCGCGATACGGCGATCGCGAGCTCCAGGTAGTTGATGTCGCGCAGGTCCTTCGAGCCGATGATGCGCTCCTGCGCCAGGCTCGCCAGCGTCTCTTCCGCGCTCCGCGTCAGGCCGCGCGATTCGGCCTCGTTCACGGCGGCGCGCGCCCGTTCCTGCGTGAGCGAGGCCTTGAGGTAGCGCTTGCGGTTGTCGGACTGCGGCGCGGCCGCCGGGGGAGCGGCCTTCGCCGACGGCGCGTGCTCCTTGAACCGGGCCGCTGCCTTGCGCGCCTGCTGGACGTCCAGCATCTGGCCGCCGGGATAGGTTTCCTTCATGGGGTCACGGTGGTGAGGGAGGGTTTTGAAGGTCCCGCGCTTTTTATGAGGGTCCGGCCGTCGAGAATTCGCGGGGTGCCTGGACGCGGCGACTCCTGCCGCGCCCACGTACGTTCAGCGCTTTGCCTTGAGAGTCCGGAAGGTGATGGAGTAGCGGAGCGCGTCCACCGCCGGGATGCTGTGCTCCCACTCGGTACGCGAGGGTCCCCGGAGAAGGTACGCGGAACGGGGCTCCGCGGTCAGGGAGTAGCGCTCCCACTTCGCCCCCGCCTTCCGCCTCAGCCGGAAGACGCAGGGGGAGACCAGGGAGACCCCGATCACGTCGCCGAACACGCCCTTGTCCCGGTGCCAGCCGATCGCGGCGCCGGGGCCGTACTCCGTCACCAGCGCGTGCGGCAGGTCCTCGGGCGCCACGCCCGCGAACGCGGCGGCGCGCTCCCGCACCGGCAGGAGGAACGGCGGGATCTCCTCCGCCTGGCTCAGCTTCCGCTCGCCGAAGTCGTAGTGCCAGCCGTAGGAGATCACGCGCCGCTTCCCCACGTAGCCGTGGAACTCGAACTCCTTCAGCGGAAGCTCTCCGATGCGCTCCACCAGCTCGCGCTCCTCCTCCGAAGGCAGCACCTCCGCCTGGTAGCGGAACCCCTCGGGCGGCACTGGAGTCTTCGCGTCCTGCATCATCCCTCGCGTGGTTCGGTCGATTTCGATCACAGGTTCCCCAGCCGCGTTCTGCCGCGTCAGCGGCAGGCCGCTGGCGTCCCGAGGTCTTCGTTGCGGGCGAGCGGCGTCACCTCCAGGAACTGGACCCGCGCCGGCTCCGTGGGCGCGAGGGTGATGTAGATCCCCAGGTCGGAATCGCGGCAGCGCAGCTTCCACCTCCCGCGCAGCGCGTTCTCGGCCCTGAACGCGCCCATCGGGCGGCACTCGCCGCCGGCCTGCCGCACCAGGCGCTCGATGGCGGCGCGGCGGCGCTCCTTCGGCTCGTCGCGGTACAGGTTCATCGCGGCCAGGCTGTCGGCGAGCGCGTCGTCCCAGCGGCTCACCAGGCGCGACACCTGCTCCTGGCGCCGCAGCAGCACCGGCGCGGGCCGCGGCACGCGCGGCTGCAGCCCGCCCGTGGCCGCCAGCGCCTGCAGCGCCTGGTCGGTGGGACCACGCTGCACGCCGTTCGCTCTGGGCGTGCCTATGCCGACCGGGTGGACGCGTCCGGGGTGCCCCAGGTGGTGGTGTTCGAGCTTCGTCCGGAGCCGTAGCGCCGGCGCGAAGGCGCCGGCGGTGATTTCCACCGTTTGCAAGGAGGGTTCGATGGCACCGTCCTTCAGGCTGGGCGCACTCGTCCTCGCAGCGGCCGCGCTGGCGGCCTCCGCCGGCCCCGCGCCCGCACAGCGCGTGGATCCCAACCGCATCATCGACTTCCACCTGAACGCCGAGCGGCCGAACGTCTCGTTCGACGGTTCGATGAAGGAGGGCGGCCGCTTCCGGGTGACGACGCCGGACCGCGGCACCTACGCCCTGTCGATCGTGCAGCTCAACGCCGCGCGCAAGCTGTTCGCGGTGACGGTGCTCCGGGGCGGAGGCCAGGGTCACACCATGACCTACCGGGTCCTGGAGACGGTGCGCGCGACCATCGACGTGCCTGCCCCGTTGACCTCACTCCCCTACATGACGGTGGTGATCGAGGGTACGCGCACCGCGCAGACGAGCGCCGCGGCACCTCTCGTCAACTTGGCCGCGTACACCCGGCATGTGACGGCGCGTTCGACGATTACTGCTGCGTGAGTTGCAGCGGCTACATCCTGTGCGGCTGCGCCGTGTCCGGCAGCTGTGGGTTTTGCTGCGTGGGACAGACCGGCTCCTCCGATGGCGCGGGCCGACGTGGCACCGGAAGCGACAGGCTGGCCCGGAAGATCGCGGAAAGGTCTAGCCTGGGTTTAGCGCTGCGCGAGTGCTAGTTTCCCGAACCCATACCAAGTCCGCTATTCGTGGCCGTTGTCTCATTCGAGGCACCGGTCGTTTTCGTCGTGCTGTCCGGCTGAGCGCGGTTGCCGGAACCCATTCCGAGGCCGCCGTCCGCGCGAACGACGCCTGGTTCACGAACCTGTGTTGGAGAGGTCGAACATGCGCTCGCTGCTGCAACGGCAATGATCGCGGCAAGAGTGGCGAGTTTACGGCGGTTCATTGTTCCTTCGGGAGGGTCGGCGGTGCGCAGGCGGTGCGAGGTTGTGCTGGCCGCCGCGCGAGCCGATCCGATGAGGAACACCGCTGCGGCCAGAGTGATGACGTGCCAAAAAGCGCTCTGCATCTGGCGTTGCACCTCGCAGCCGTTGGTGAGCACGACTACGACTCCACTGATTCTTTAACTCGAAAACGGATTACGCCCTCGAGTTCCTCTAAAGTCGTCAGCAATTCGGGCTCGTCATCGTCGTTGCCACTCATTATCAAGGGGCAACCTCGTTCACGGTTCAGAGAAAATCCAACCTTGCAAGGAGCAGTATGGCACTCAATGACTAAGAAGGCTTTATCGATTGACGACTCTTCAACCTCATCGTTTTCATCGTTCGAACTAGGTTCACGGAATCGTGCCCAGTACTGCTCGATATCTCGGTCGGTTAACAGTCTTGGCATCGTATCAACCCGGCTACAATCACTCGTGCACACATCGCAGAGTTGCTGACGCAAGCGGCCGATGATCGGGCGCATAACGAGGCTTTGTACATCCGCAGGGATATCGCTTTGTGCCCAGATTAGATTCAGAATCGATTTTACCGTCGCTGCTGGATGTCGGAGAAGTGCGACCGAGATCAGGTATCCTACAGCATCGAGGTACGGTTCTTGTTTGGAGCCTACCGCTGTTGCCCGTGCACAGAAATATGCAGTATTCAACAGCCCATGGCCAAGAACAAACAAAAGGCCCTTTCCATCGAGTGTACTTCCCCAAGGACGGTTCCCAATAGTGCCGTTTGCAATCTCCCCCGCCACGATGGCGAAAAGGTGAGCTTCGTTCCAGTCCATCTCCTGTCGATGTTTCCATGCGCGCCGGAGTTGAGCTTCAGAAGGAAACTGGCAGTAGTTCCAGAACTGTGACCGGATCACTTCTATTCTTCCTGCATCGCTTAACGCGTGCGAGAAAAGACGCGCGGCAACATTAGGATGTTTCGTGATGAGACGCTCGAGGTCGTTCTTATCCCACAGGCGGATGACCGGTCGTGGATTCGTATCTTGCCACTGGTTTACCCAGTCACGCGTGGCGTTTGAAAACAGAGAGTTTGTCCCGATCACAAGCACGTCAACAGTAGCATGACCCATAGTATTCAGAACGCTCTCGCGGACCGCTTTAGGTTCTACAGTTCCCTTTCGTCCTTTTGCTTCTATCCACCACTTCTGTCTTGTCAACTCACCGTCGGGTGTGCCCATATAAAACTGTGCTTCCAAGTCACGTCCGCCATCGGCTGCGCCTGCGCCGATTCCCCCTAAGCGCCACACGAGATCCTTGGCACCCATGTCGTCGAGCAACCAGTAGAGACACTCCTCCAACTCTTTGGATTTGAGAGTTTCCCACGGGATGTTTGCTGGCACGAGGAACTCAGGCATGCACGCTCCTGTGAGAAGCAAAGGGTTTACCTACCGCAACTTGCCTAAACCGAAGATTCGAGGTACCTCAGACCCAGCAGGTGCGTCATAAGTCTTCTAGGCTAGATCAGTCGCCGAAGTCTTTCGACGAGTGCTTCCAGTTGCTTCGCTCGCTTCTCCAACCCGTCAGCTAATAGTGCCACACTCTCCGGTTGCGGCGAACGTGTACCTGCAAGCCATGTGATCAGCGTCGCGCGGCTCAGATGCGCGTCCTCAGCGATCAGGGTACGCGGCAACCCGCTTTCCTCGATCACCTCGCGAACCACTGCAGCAATCTTCTCCGGATGAGCCAAGCGTCACCTTACACTGTAATCAGATCCGTTGACAGCACGCTGTATTCATATTAGAATACAGCGTGCTAAGCGGCTTCAGAGTCACTCTCCGGATTGTAGGGGTGGCGCGGCGAGGGCGCAAACGGCAGAAATGGGAGAATACGATGAGAACCGAGGTAGCCGGAGAACAACCGGTCTCACCGATGCGCCTGCTGGAGATGCTGGTAGACCGCTTCGGCGCGTTCGAGGCCATCGCGTACTCCAGCATCAAGCTCGCCCGCTTCGCACCGGCGGAAGAATTGGCGATGGACCCGCTCGTTGCTAACGCCATTCTGGAATTTGGCGACGATCTGCGCGAGGCGGCATCAACCGCGATGTCAGAGCAGTTTACGATTAGTTTCGAGCGTTAGGAGACGAATGGTGGACATTCGGTGAGCACTCAACTGGCAGCGCGGAGCACATCTGCTCCGTAGCGTCGGCTCGCATCGTCATCTTTCTCGATGTAGTATGTTTTCGTTGGGGAATAGATCATATCCGTCGCCCCGGCTTCAGTAATTCGATTCACGAACCCGACCGTCTCGACGTTCGCCCGGCCCACTCCGTCGCGATCGAGGAAGTGACCGATTAAGCACAGTTCTTTGCTCAAGGGCATGATAACATCGAAGCGCGGGTCGTCGAAGCGTGGTTGAATGTCGCGATCGAGATTCTGGTTGTTCAGGAGAGACACCGGTCGATCCGAACAAACGAAGAACCCCGTCTGTTGATCGCTTGTTAGTAGGGCCCATCTTCTCTGGTGGAGTAACTCGACAAGTAACGTTGCCCGGCCGAGAACATACGTCAACAGATAATTTCTATCGAGTTCTGCGCGCACTCCGCCGCTTGCGTTTCGTTTCTTGAGCGCTTCAAGGTCACTGATGTTCGAGACGTCTTTTCCAGCAGCGTTCCAGTCGGAGAGGATTCGCGCATGTAGTTCTGGCGTGAGTTCCCCGGCGATTAGCGAACGAAGAAAAAAATCAGTTAGATCCGCGAGCGTCTTTATTTCACCTGGAGGCCTAGCGGCATTCAAGGCTGGAAGATGAAGCAAAAGCGACATCGCTACTGGTTCTGACGGAAGGCTCCGCTTCTGCACAACTTCGCGCAGCACTGGTGCGATGTGGTGCTCGACGGATGCAAACGCCTTTTCAAGATCATCGGCGCCAAACTGTGGCCCGCTCATACGAAACAGATCGTGCTGGAAGCCAGCATTCTCCGCACGTGTCGGCCATGAGCGTTGCTGTGCCTTGCTAAACACCCAGAACTGGTCTTCCCTTTTCCCAGAGAGCGTGAAGCCGCCTAAGAAGAAGCGGGACAGGAAATGCGATTTCCGGGTTCCAGCCATTCTGTCAACCTCGCTCGCTAACTACACGCCTAGAAACGTAACAAAATCGGCGAGAACACTAGCGTCTCGTTTTTCTCCGCCCCTTCGCGCGGCCGCCGCCTCCGGGCTTGGGCCCGCGGCCGCCGTGGTTGCGGCCTTCCTTTGCGGTCGCGTCCGTCATGACAACAGGTAGTAGACCTCCGTCCTGAGCTCGGCAGGGTCGTCGTGGTGTGGACCGTAGACCTCCCAGCGAGGGCCGGCCGGTCGCCGACCGTGTGCGGCACACCAGTCGATTACCGCACGATGTGCCGACGCCAGCCCCGCGTAGGATCCGCGGTGGACGGTCGCCGCGACCTTCCCGGCGGGCAATGCCGACGTCACTACGCGTCCGGTGAGCGCGCATGGTCGGCTCAGCTCGACGCCGACCTCGACGTGCGGCACGTCGTCCCGGTACAGCATGACGTTGGGGCAGCCGCGGTCGATCCCGCCCGCGCGCAGGCACGCCCACACCTCGTCGAGAAGCTCCCTCCAAACTGTCGGGAACGCTTGCCACGTGGTCGTCGCCGCGACCACCGCCGTCGACGGGCCACGACGTCTGCGACGGTCACCTCGTAGCTCATTTCATCTCCGTTCGCGAAGCATGGAGAGGTAGATACCCTCCACCTTTTCGCGGGCCCACGGCGTCTTCCGCAGGAACTTCAGGCTGGAAGACACGCTGGGATCGCTGGTGAAACAGCGGATCGCAATCCGCTTTCCCATCGCCTCCCAGCCGAAGTGCTCCACCAGCTCGTTCAGCATCCGCTCGAGCGTGACGCCGTGGAGCGGGTCGCCGGTCTGGTCGCGCGGGGCGGTCATGGCGGCCGCCTCACCGCCCAGCCTTCCGCCGCCCGCCGCCCTTCCGCCCCTTCGCGCGCCCACCGGGGCCGTGCCCACCCGGCTTGGGCCCGCGCCCGCGGCCGCCGTGCCGGCCTCCGCCCTCGCGCCCGCCGTCGTCGGCGCTGGCGTGCGCGTGCTTGCGTCCGCGGGGGCCGCCGCCACGCTTGTGGCGCTGGCCCGCGCGGCGCGGACGGCCGTCCTCGCCGGCGTCGACGCCGCCGGAGTCTCCGTCCTCGCTCCAGTCGCGGCGCTTGCGGCCACGGTGGCCGGAGTTGCCCTCGCTCAGGCGCAGCTTCGCCTCCTCCAGCGTGGCGGCCTGTACCGGCTCCTTCTTGCCGCGGATCACCGTCCACTGCAGCGGGCGGCCGTCGATGGACTCCGGTACCTCGCCCTCCTCGATGCGGTAGACGAGCTTCGCGGGGATGCGCGCGCGCACCACGCCCTGGCCGTCTTCCACCCAGTAGTCCAGCGGGAAGGTCTCGCCGCGGATCTCGATCTCGGCCGGGAGCTGCATCCAGCGCTGGCGTTCGTCGCGGGGGACGATCTCGTCGACGTTCATCCGCAGCGGCGTGTCCATGAACTGCTGGAAGCCGCTCACCCCCTCCAGCCGCGCCGCGATCCGCTCGCGCAGCGCCTCGTCGCTCGCCGCCGCCACGGTGCCGCCCGAGCGCCGCCACACCTCGCGCAGCTCGCGGAACACCGCGCGGTTGTGGAGCTGGTCCGGGTGATACGCCTTCCCCGTGAGCACGCCCTCGGCGAGCGCGCGCCGCGCCTCGTCCGCCAGCTCGGGGGGGATGCGGTCCAGCGGCAGGTCCTCGCGGTCCAGCTCGAAGCCGTGGTACTCGCGCGTGCGGATCATCCGCAGCGGCGAGCGCTTGTGGCTCGGGTCGTAGACGATCTCCGCCGGCCCCGGGGTCGCGAACTCCCAGAGGGTGTCCAGCTCCAGGTTGGTGCCGCTGATGGCGCCGCGCGCGCGGCCGCTCTTGTCCGCGAAGTACTGCAGGTCGCCGGCGACGGGGCCCCAGTTGTTGCAGACGCTGGTCTTGCTCACCCGCGCCTGCTCGCCCCAGCTCGTCTCTTCGTCGATCACCAGCGAGAAGGGCATCACCCGCGCGACCAGCTTCTTCCAGTCGCGCTCGATGCCGCGGTTGAGCTTCGGCAGCTTGGCCGGCAGCTCCAGGTCCAGCGAGCGGTAGATGGAGGCGATGGCGAGCGCCGCGTCCTCGATCGACCGGACCAGCACCCCGCGCTCGTCGCACCACTTCGTCAGCGCCTCCTCGTCGAAGACGTGGCGCGGCAGGTCGTAGACGCGCCCCATCATCCCGATCTCGTCCAGCACGTGCTGGTAGATGTTGTATGCGGTGAGGTGGTCGCTCCCCTTCACCACGTACTGGCCGATGTCGTTGTCCGGCTTGAGCATCCGGTGCAGCGACTCGATGCTCGCGCACCCGGTCACCACCGGCACCAGGTGCTCGTCGGCGTTCACCAGCAGCTCGCCCCAGGCGCGGTCGACGGGGAGCACCTCCACCCGCTTCCCGTACTCCGTGAGCCGGTTGTTGGCGATCAGCCCGCGTCTCTCCAGCAGCTCCACGCTGCGGCGGTAGGCGATGCGGTCCAGCGGCACCGGCAGCTCCAGCTCGTCGGCGCGCACGCCCATGCTGGCGCAGGTGAGCGCCACCCGCTCGGGGTCGCCCGCGAGCTGGAAGTTGGGGACCACCGGCCGCAGCGACTCGAAGTCGATGTCGCGCTCGGAGAGGATCCACACCTCGCCGTTCTCCACCCGGCCGTGCACCCGCCCCGCCATCTGCAGGATCTCGTTGGGCCCCAGCGGCAGCCGCGTGAGCACCGACTTCCCGCGCTCCACGAGGGTGGTGAACTGCGCGTCCTCGATGACCACGGTGTCGAGCCCGCGGATGTTGAGCGCGCTCTGCCCCGCGCTGGTCATCGACAGCACGAAGGGGTGCGGCGCGCCGTCGCCCTCCAGGAAGGGGCGCAGCTTGGCCACCGGCTCGCCGCCGTGGTAGTACTCGGTAAGCATCTGCGGGTAGCGCTCCGCCAGGTCCTTGGCGACGGCCTCGGTCCCCGCGCGGGTGGGGACGAACACGGCCACGCCGCGCCTCCCCTTGTGCACGTGCCGCATGAAGCGCTCGCCCAGGAAGGTGAGCGGGTTGGGCGTGTTGGATACGCGCACCTCCGCCGCCTTCTCGGGGTCGAAGGCGCTCGACTCGATCACCGCGGCCGAGCCCAGGTACTCGCGGTAGAAGGTCGGGTCGACGGTGGCCGAGAGCCACACGAAGCGGCACCTGGCGCGCTTGGCCAGCGCCAGGCAGAGCTCCAGCTCCGCGCTGGTCTGGTGGATCTCGTCCACCACGACGACGTCGGACGCGTCGATCAGGTCGTCCTGCAGCCACCGCCGGGCGATGCCGGTGGTGATGATCACCACGTTCCAGTTGGGCGTGTCGGGCGTGGCCTCGCGCTCGCGGTTCACCACGCCCACGCGCAGCTCCTCGCCCACGATCTCCTGCGAGATCGGCCGCACCGCCAGCGTCTTGCCGGTGCCGGTGCCGGCCATGATGCCGAAGCCCTTCCCCTCGCGCGCGAGCTGGCGGATCTCCTCGCCGTGCTCGCGGTTCATGATGGTCTCGACGTGCGTGAGCTGCACCCCCAGCTCGATGGTCTCGCACGCCGCGCGGGTGGGGGCGATCACGACGACGCGGCCCTCCGCGGGGCGGCCGGGATAGCGTTCAGAGGGAGGGGTGGTCGAGACTTCGACCATGCGGCTGCCTTTCTGTGCCTGTGCCTGGTTTGACGGCGGTCGGCCGCCCGCAGCAGAATGTACGCGCCGCACGGTTGAGCAGAAAGCAAGCCACATCCGCAGGGCAGGATCAGGCCCGGGCGAATGAATTCGCGGCAACAAAGGCCCGAAGTCCGCCTTCGCGGACTCCCTTGTCGGCTTTGCCGCACCTGCTGATGGACCTGCTCCAGTTCGAGTCTCTAACGAGCGCCCATCTCGCCGAGCGCGCGGCGGAGCTCGGCCTCGACGCCGCGCGGCTGCAGGTGCGGTACGTGCTCAACTGGGGCGGCTTCGTGAACCGGTCGTTCCAGGTGATGGACGGGCGCACCGTGCTGCACCTGAAGCTGGCGGCCGACCCCGAGATCCGCGCGGGGCTGCGCCGGTTCTGGGAGCTGCGGCCGCTGCTGGCGCCCTACCGCGCGCCCGCGCCCGTCGCGTGGGTCGAGGTGCCCGGGACGGAGTACGCCGGCGTGCTCTCCCCCTGGATCGACGGCGGGGCGCCGCCTTCCATCGAAGGGCGGCTGGCGGAGGAGGTGGTCCGCACCGTCGCCCGGCTGCACGGAGACCGCGAGCTGGCGGCGCGGCTTCAGCCCTCCGGGGCGTCCGCCACCTGCGCCGACGTCTTCCGGCAGAACTATGCCGAGCGCTTCGCCGCCGACCTGGAGGGGGTGGAGAGCGAGCGCCCGCCCTTCGTTCCACCCTCCATGGTGGCGTGGCTGCGCGGCGAGGCGGAGGCGATCGAGGCCGCGGTGGCGGCCGCGCCGGCGTTCCGCGAGGCGGCGGACGCGCCGACGCACGGCGACCTGTGGGTCGAGAACCTGCTCGTGACCCCGCGAGGCGAGTGGTTCCTCCTGGACTGGGACGGCCTGGCGCCGGGCGACCCCGCGCTGGACTGGGGAATGCTCTTCGGCCCCACGCGGACCGATCCGCGCACCGGGATGGACCGCGCGCTCCCCTCCCGGGTCACCTCCGATCCCGCCGTACGGGAGCGGCTGCCGCTCTACGCGCGCGCCTCGCTCCTGGACTGGACCCTCGACCCGTTGTCCGACTGGATCGAGGCGGGCGAGGCGCCGGAGCACATCGACCAGGTGCGGGCGGAGAAGGAGCGCATCCACCGCGCCGCCCTCGAGGCGTACCGCCGGCGCTACGCGTGAGCACGAACGAATGCTGGGCTCACCCCGTCGTCGGTCGCGCTGAGAGACTGTTGAGTACCGTCTCCCCAGACGTCATCCTGAGGCCGGCCACGCTGCGATTTTGGCATGCTCGATCCCTTGCAGGCCGAAGGATGTGCAGGCACTCAGCCGAGGAAGCGCTTTCGGTTCTCGCGTTCCGGCCCCGGTGCGCTTCTCCGACTAACGTGTTGCCGCGGTTATAGATAGATCCTTCGGCCTGCAAGATATGAAGTAGCAGCGGGCTGCAGCGTGGCCGGCCTCAGGATGACGTCCCAGGGGGCTCGAGGTGCTCACCAATCTCTGTGACCGGTCGCGCGCCACTCGGCCTCGTCTGCACTGCGGCCAGTAGTCTGCGAAGGCGGACTTCGTAAAGTTGTAGCCGCGGCTTCAGCCGCATCGTCGCGAGATCAAAATTCATTCGCCCTGCTCCCCCGACGGACGACGTCCAGCCGATGACCGACCCTTCCCGCCCGCTCGTGTTCACCGGCGCCGCAGAGATCGCCGCGTGCACCGGCCCCGCCCGTGCCTCGGACTCCGCCGATCCCGCCGCCGTCCTCGCGCGCGGCGCGGTGGCGGTCCGCGACGGCGTCATCGCCGCCATCGGCTCCGAAGACGAGGTGCTGCGCGCGCACCCGGACGCCGAGCGGGTCGACTGCGGCGGCCGGGTGCTCACCCCGGGGCTGGTGGACAGCCATACCCACGCGGTTTTCGGGAGATGGAGGACGGAGGAGTACGCGCTCCGCTGCCAGGGCGTGCCGTACATGGAGATCGCGCGGCGCGGCGGCGGCATCAACGCCTCCGTCCGCGACCTCCGCGCCCGCAGCGAAGACGAGCTGGTGGAGATGGCCCTCCCGCGCCTGCGCGAGATGCTCGCGTGCGGCACCACCACGGCCGAGGTGAAGAGCGGCTACGGCCTCGCGACGGAGCACGAGCTGAAGACGCTGCGCGCCATCCGCCGCCTGAACGAGCTGCAGCCCATCGACCTGGTCCCCACCTTCCTCGGCGCGCACGAGTTCCCGCCCGGGTATCGCTCGACGGAATTCGAGCGTACACGATACGTCGACCTGCTGGTGGACGAGATGATCCCCGCGGTGGCGGAAGCGGGTCTCGCGCGCTACTGCGACGTCTTCATGGAGCCCGGCGTCTTCGACCGCGCGCAGAGCGAGCGCATCCTCCGCGCGGGCCTGGACCACGGCCTGCGCCCCAAGCTCCACGCCGACGAGCTGGAAGGGAGCGGCGGCGCGGAGCTGGCCGCCGAGCTCGGCGCCGCCAGTGCCGACCACCTCGGCGCCATCTCCGACGAGGGGATCCGCGCCCTCGCCGCGTCGCGGACGGTGGCGACGCTGCTCCCGGGCACCCTCTTCTTCCTCGGCCGCGCGAAGTGGGCCCCCGGCCGTGCGCTCCTCGACGCCGGCGCCACCGTCGCGCTGGCGACGGACTTCAACCCCGGCTCCTGCCCCTCGCCCAACCTGCAGTTCACGATGACGACGGCGTGCTCGCGCATGGGGATGAGCCCCGCCGAATCCCTCCGCGCCGCGACGGCGGCCGGCGCGCAGGCGCTGGAGCTTTCGGACGGGCAGGGGACGATCGCGGTCGGCGCGCCGGCGGACCTGGTGCTCTGGAACGCGGCGTCGGTCGGGGAGATCGCCTACCGGCTCGCGGCGCCGCTGGTGGCGGGGGTGTGGAAGCGGGGGGAGCGGGTGGTGTGAGGCAAGGCAGGTGAGGAAGTTGGTTCAACAGGCGGTTGGAAACCGCGGCAACAACGGCCCGAAGTCCGCCTTCGCGGACTCCCTTGTCGATATCCGTGCGCGACCTTCGCAGGGATGCCGGTATGCGTGCTCCTTATACCATTTCTGTTGATTGAATGTGCATTCCGCCAACGGAATGGGCTCACACGGAGTCAACGGAGTCAACGGAGAACGCCAGGCCGTTCGCCGTTGACTCCGTTGACTCCGTGTGAGACCCATCTGTGTTGGTCTCTACGAATGCACAGCCATTTGTCAGATCTGGTATTACACCCACTACCTTCACCTCGTATGGGCGACGTGGGATCGCCATGCGTTCCTCGTGCCGGCGATCCGGGAGCGAGTCTACGAGTGCATCCAGGCCGAGTGTGTGAACCTGCGGGTGGATGTCATCGCAATCGGCGGAGTCGAGGACCACGTGCACCTCCTCGTCCGCGTCCCGGCAACGATCGCCCCGGCCGATCTGGTAAAGCGCGTGAAGGGTGCGTCGTCGCACATGGTCAACCACGACATCCACGCCCCGTTCTACTTCAAATGGCAGGGCGCGTACGGCGCCTTCAGCATCTCGAAGCGGCACGTACCCATGATTCGGGAGTACGTGCTGCGGCAGGAGGAGCACCATCGAAACCGGACCCTGTACCCCCTCCTCGAGCCCCCTCCGGCCCAGAAGGCGATGTGATGTCCGTGTAGATGCAGCAATGCCGTCGAGGGAGTCCGCGAAGGCGGACTTCGGGCCTTTGTTGCCGCGAATTCCATTCGCCCTCTCACATGAGAGCCTGAAGCCCGCCCGTAAACATCCACTTACAGAATCAGAAATTTCTTGCGCCGGAGCGCCGCCGCTCCTATCCCTTCAAAGCATTCCCCCAGCCACATCCCAGGTCCACCCGCTCCGCCGCTGGCCCCGCTCCCGTGGCGCCAATGCGAAGCACACCCACCCGAGGACCACCCATGACACGCTCCCCTCGTACGCCGCACGCCGGCCCGCTGCGCTCGCTCGCGATCTTCCTCTTCCTCCTGGCCGCCGCCCTCGCCCCCGCGGCCGCCCAGGCGCAGACCGGCACCATCGCCGGCATCGTGACCGACGCGGTCACCAGGGAGCCGATCCCGGGCGCGCTGGTGCGCACCGGCGCCGCACGCACCACCACCGGCGCCGACGGCACCTACCGGCTGCAGGTGGCGGTCGGCGCGCAGGAGCTGTCGGTGAGCGCCTTCGGCTACGTCACGGCCCACCATCGCGTCGAGGTCGCCGCCGGCGCGGTGGTGCCGCAGAACACGGCGCTCGTGCCGCAGGCGCAGGCGCTCGGGGGGCTGGTGGCCGTGGGCACCCGGCGCCCCGGCCGCACCGCCACCGACGCACCCGTGCCGGTGGACGTGCTCACCGCGCAGGACATCCAGGCCACCGGCCTCACCGAGACCGCGCAGATCATCCAGCGGCTGGCGCCCTCGGTGAACTTCCCGCGCGCCACCGTGGCCGACGGCACCGACCACGTGCGCCCGGCCACGCTGCGCGGCCTGGCGCCCGACCAGGTGCTGGTGCTGGTGAACGGCAAGCGCCGCCACACCAGCGCGCTGGTGAACGTGAACGGCACGGTGGGGCGCGGCTCCACCGCGGTGGACCTGAACGCCATCCCCGCCTCGGCCATCGAGCGCATCGAGATCCTGCGCGACGGCGCCGCGGCCCAGTACGGCTCCGACGCCATCGCCGGCGTGATCAACATCGTGCTCAAGTCCGGCGCGCGCCGCGAGGCGATGGCCAGCCTGGGCCAGACCACGCGCGGCGACGGCGAGGTGGTGCAGCTCGCCGCCACCGGCGCGGCCGACGTGGGTGAGAACGGCTTCGTGAGCGTGAGCGCCGAGTTCCGCGACCGCGGCCAGACCAACCGCTCGCTCCCCGACACCCGGCAGCAGTACTTCACCGGCGACCCGCGCAACAGCAACCGCGCCCTGGTCAACCACCGCCAGGGCGACTCCGACTCGCGCGACATCGGCGGGTTCCTGAACGCGGCGCTCCCGCTGGCCCCGTGGGCGCAGCTCTACGCCTTCGGCGGCCTCTCGCGCCGCGACGGCGAGGCGGCCGGCTTCTTCCGGCGCGCCAACGACGCGCGCACCATACGCGCCCTGCACCCCGACGGCTTCCTCCCGCTGATCTCCACCGACATCGTCGACGGCTCGGGGGCGGTGGGGGTGCGCGGCACCCTGGCCGGGTTCCACTACGACCTGAGCGGCGTGCACGGCCGCAACTCGTTCGCCTTCAGCGTGCTCAACAGCAACAACGTGTCGATGGGCGCCGCCAGCCCCACCGACTTCTACGCCGGAAAGCTGAAGTTCGACCAGACCACCGCCAACCTCGACTTCTCGCGGGCGCTGTCGGTCGGACTCCCCGAGTCGGTGAACGTGGCGTTCGGCGCCGAGTACCGCCGCGACGGCTACGGCATCGAGGAGGGCGAGGAGGCCTCGTGGAAGAACGGCGGCATCCCCATCCTCGACGGGCCGCAGGCGGGGCAGGTGGCGGCCGTGGGCGCGCAGGTGTTCCCCGGCTTCCGCCCCACCGACGCGAAGGACGTGTCGCGCCACAACTGGGCCGGCTACCTGGACGTGGAGATCACGCCGATGCGGAACGTGCTGCTGGAGCTGGCCGGCCGCGTGGAGGACTACAGCGACTTCGGCACCACGCGCGACGGCAAGGTGGCGCTGCGGGTGGAGCCGGTGCCCGGCTTCGCGTTGCGCGGGGCGGTCGGCACCGGCTTCCGCGCGCCGTCGCTGGCGCAGTCGTACTTCTCCTCCACCGCCACCAACTTCCTGGTGATCAACGGGCAGAACACGCCGGTGGACGTGCGCACCTTCCCGGCGGGGAGCAAGGAGGCGGAAGTGCTCGGCGCGAAGCCGCTCGAGCCGGAGGAGTCGGTGAACTACAGCGCCGGCATCGCCTGGGAGCCGCGGCGCGAGCTGTCGCTCACCGTCGACGCGTACCGCATCGACATCGACGACCGCATCGTCTTCTCCGAGAACTTCACCGGCCCGGCCATCCAGCAGCTCTTCATCAACGCGGGGTACGCGGGGGTGACGGGGGGCCGCTTCTTCACCAACGCCATCGACACCCGCACCGACGGGATCGACGTGGTGCTGCAGTACGCGCGCGCGGTGGGGCAGGGGATGCTGCGCTTCGTGGGCGGCGCCAACTTCACGAAGACCGAGGTGCTCACCGACTCGGTGGTCACCCCGCCGCAGCTCACCGGCCTGGGCGAGCAGCTCTTCGGGCGGGTGGAGCGCGGGCGCATCGAGCGCGGGCAGCCGCGCAGCAGCATCAACCTGGCGCTGAACTACGCGCTGGAGCGGCTCACGGTGAACCTGAACAACCGCCGCTTCGGCGAGGTGAGCGTGTTCGGCACGGCCGCCCCGGGCTCGTCCAACAACACCGACCAGACCTTCGGGGCGAAGTGGATCACCGACCTGGACGTGTCGTACCGCGCGACGCGGCGCCTGACGGCGACGGTGGGCGCGAACAACGTGCTCGGCGTGTACCCCGACGAGAACTTCCGCAGCCCCACGGGGGCGGACAACTCGAACGCCGGGATCTTCCCCTACAACGGCATCTCGCCCTTCGGCTTCAACGGCGCCTTCTACTACGTGCGCCTCTCCTGGAACGGGCTGTAGTCGCGACCCCGCCGCGGAGGAGGCGAGGTTCTCCGCGGCGGGGAGGCCGGGGGGCGGCGGTGGCCGGGGAGGCCGGGTCGGTGGCCGGGCGGTTGAAACCGCGGCAACAACGGCCCGAAGTCCGCCTTCGCGGACTCCCTTGTCGATGTCTATGCGCGACCTTGGCCGGGAAGCCGGTATGCGTGCTCCTTACACCCAGCTCTACCTTCACCTCGTGTGGGCGACGTGGGATCGCCATGCGTTCCTCGTGCCGGCCGTCCGGGAGCGAGTGTACGAGTGCATTCAGGCCGAGTGTGTGAATCTGCGGGTGGACGTCATCGCGATCGGCGGGGTCGAGGACCACGTGCACCTCCTCGTCCGCATCCCGGCGACGATCGCCCCGGCCGATCTGGTGAAGCGCGTGAAAGGCGCGTCGTCGCACATGGTCAATCACGACATCCGCGCCCCGTTCTACTTCAAGTGGCAGGGCGCTTACGGCGCCTTCAGCATCTCGAAGCGGCATGTCCCCCTGATCCGCGACTACGTGCTGCGGCAGGAGGAGCACCATCGCGACCGGACCCTGTACCCCCTCCTGGAGCCTCCTCCCGGTCCAAGCGTCGATGTGATGCCCGGCTAAACGCGCGGATGCCGTCGAGGGAGTCCGCGAAGGCGGACTTCGGGCCGTTGTTGCCGCGAATTCCATTCGCCCTTCCAACACTCCCTCGGCTGGTTGACCATCGTCCCTCCGGCCGTTATCTTTCCCGCCGAGATCGTAGGAAAAGTGGGAGCCGGCGGGCTCCCCACCTGTCGGTTCCGCCTCTTCAGGAGGCGAGATGCTGCCGGGTCCGCAAGCCGCGGCGCGCCCCTCTTCCATCCCTGCCGGGTGGAAGCGAACGGGCGCGTTTGCGACGGACGGGCCTGAATCCATCAGGTCCGTCTTTTTTTCGTTCCCCCGAGTAACGGAGACGTCGCCATCAACGACAAGCTGCGTGTCAACCGGCAGATCCGCATCAGCCCGGTCCGCGTGATCACCCCGGACGGCGAGCAGGCCGGGATCATCGCGATCGAGCGGGCGATGGAGATGGCGGAAGAGCTGGGGCTGGACCTCGTGGAGGTCGCGCCCCTGGCCCGCCCCCCGGTCTGCCGCATCATGGACTACGGGAAGTTCAAGTACGAGGAGCAGCGGCTGGCGCGCGAGGCGCGCAAGCGGCAGCACCACGTGCAGATCAAGGAAGTCAAGATGCGGCCCGGGATCGAGGACCACGACTTCGACTTCAAGACGCGGCACGCGCGGCGCTTCCTCGAAGAGGGGAACAAGGTCAAGCTCACGATGATGTTCCGCGGCCGGCAGATGGCGCACCCCGAGTTCGGGCGCCAGGTGCTGGACCGCGTGTCCGCCCTGCTGCAGGACGTGTGCAAGGTGGAGCAGCACCCGCAGCTCGAGGGGCGCAGCATGGTGATGGTGCTGGCGCCGACGGTGAAGCCACCCGCCTGAGGCCCGCTGCTGGAGCGGGCCTGGAGCATGAACGGAGAGGTACCATGCCGAAGATGAAGACGCACCGGGGCGCCGCGAAGCGCTTCAAGAAGACCGCCTCCGGGCGGGTGAAGCGCGGCCACGCGTTCCACAGCCACATCCTGACCAAGAAGTCGCAGAAGCGGAAGCGCAACCTGCGCGGCACCACCATGCTCGCCAAGGCCGACGAGAAGCGCGTGAAGCGGCTGATCCAGGCCTGAACGGGCCGGCCGGACTTCTGGGACTTTCTGACAGTTGAGGGATAGACGATGCCTCGTGTGAAGAACAACGTCGCGCGGCTGCGGCGCAAGCGGCAGCTCCTGGCCGACGCCAAGGGCTTTTTCGGCCGGCGCAAGAACCTGTACAAGACGGCCAAGGAGGCGGTGGAGCGCGCCCGCCGCTACGCCTACCGCGACCGCAAGAACCGCAAGCGCGAGTTCCGCCGCCTGTGGATCGTGCGCATCAACGCCGCGGCGCGGATGCAGGGGCTCTCGTACTCGCGCTTCATGGACGGGCTGCGCAAGGCCGGGATCGAGATCGACCGCAAGGTGCTCGCCGACCTGGCCGTGCGCGAGCCGGCCGCCTTCGAGCAGCTCGCGGGCGCGGCCAAGGCCCAGCTCCAGGGCAACAGCTGAGCTTCGGCTGCAGCGGCTGGACGGCGAGCGGCGCCGGGACATCGGGTCCCGGCGCCGCTTCGGCGTTTACGGCAACGGCCGTCTCACGCGGAGCCGCGGAGAAAAGAATGAGAACGGCAACGGCAGGCGTCTAGCCATCCGGCCGCGGGATGCGCAGATTCCGGGTTTCGTGCCGTCGCCGGCCATGATGCACTTCACGGGGGAAACCATCGTGCGTCGAACCATCCTGGTCCTGCTCCTCTGCGCGGGGTGCGCGCCGCGCGCGACCACCACCACGACGACCGTCGCAAGCTCGGTGACGGGGGTGCAGGTGACGAGCGTGGGGGCGGGAAGCCTGGCGGCGTTCGTGGCCGCGGTGCCGCCGTTCGAGGAAGGTGGCGAGTGCAGGAGGCTCGAGGAGGGGCGCCGGGTGCTGCTGCAGTTCCGGGGGCCCGGGCAGAGCTCGCGCAGCGTGTCGGTGGAGGTGGACCCGCAGGGGAAGGTGCTGAGCTACTCCGACGTGCGTGGCGACGTGCAGATCAACGGCACCGGGCCGCGCACCGCCATCATGGTCAAGCTCGACACCGACGTCGTCCTGGCGATGAACGAGCGCGTCGCCGAACCGGGGACGGCGATGGGGCGCGCCGCAGAGGCCATGGAGCTGGAGAACCTGGGGAATCCGCGGCGGATGATCGAGCTGGTGCGGCGGCGGTGCATGGGCGGGCAGGGGTGATCACCAACCGAACGGGCGGATCGAGATCGTGAGCGTGGTGGACGACCTGATCGGCGAGCTGAAGAAGATCGAGCGCGACGGCGAGCGCGCGGTCGCCAAGCTCTTGTCGGCGGAGGAGCTGGAGGCGCTGCGCGTCGAGTACCTCGGCCGCAAGGGCGGGCGGCTCACGGCCGTGCTCCGCCGCCTGGGCGAGCTGGGCCCCGACGAGCGCCCCGCCGTGGGCGCCGAGGCCAACCGGGTGAAGGACGCGCTCTCCGCGGTGATGGACGAGCGCGCGGCGGCGCTGGCCCCGTCGGGCGACTCCGGGCCGCGGCTCGACCTCACCCTCCCCGGCCGCCACCGCTGGAAGGGCGGGCTGCACCCCGTGACCCAGGTGGTCGACGAGATCTGCGAGATCTTCCGCGACCTGGGGTTCACCCGCGTGGCCGGGCCCGAGGTGGAGACGGTCGAGTACAACTTCGTCAAGCTGAACACGCCGCTCGACCACCCCGCGGCGGACATGCACGACACCTTCTACCTCGACGAGACCACCGTCCTGCGGACGCACACCTCGCCGGTGCAGGCGCGCGTGATGGAGAGCCACGCGCCGCCCATCCGCGTGGTGGTGCCCGGCACGGCGTACCGCCGCGACCCCTTCGACGCCAGCCACGCGCCGGCTTTCGAGCAGCTCGAGGGGCTGGCGGTAGACGAGGGGATCACCTTCGCCGACTTCAAGGCCACCATCTCGGCCTTCGTGCACCGCTTCTTCGGGCCCGACGTGCCGGTGCGCTTCCGCCCCAGCTTCTTCCCCTTCACCGAGCCCAGTGCCGAGGTGGACGTGCGCTGCCAGATCTGCGGCGGGAGCGGCTGCGCGGCGTGCAAGCAGACGGGGTGGATGGAGATCATGGGCTCGGGGATGGTGCACCCGCGCGTCTTCGTCAACTGCGGGCTCGACCCCGAGCGCTACACCGGCTACGCCTTCGGCATGGGCCCCGGCCGCATCGCCATGCAGCGCTACGGCGTCGCCGACATCCGCCTGCTCTACGAGGCCGACATGCGCTTCCTCGGGCAGCTGGTGTGAACGGCAGGGAACAGGGGACAGGGGACAGCCTGCGGGTGGGTGGAGGCTCTGGGGCCCCCGGCGGTTGAAACCGCGGCAACAACCACACGAAGTCCGCCTGCGCGGACTACCGGCTGCAGTGTGGCCGCGGGTGTGGGGCACGCGACTGGCTTTCGTGTGGTCCGCGAACCCCTCGAATGTCATCCTGAGGAAGCCGCCGCGCCTGAGTGGCGTTTGCGATGAAGCGTCGCGGCGACCGAAGGATCTGTAGCCACGGCAGCGACATAGCCGGTCGATTCGCACTGCCCCGGCAGCACCACCGCCCGTCGCGAGCCACGGCACCCCGGCGGCGATACGGCCGGTAGTCCGCGAAGGCGGACTTCGTGTGGTTGTTGCGGTGGAGCGGCCGCGAAAGAGTCAGCGCGCCCCATAAGTACCTGCACCGCGCCACCTTACGTATGTGCTGGCTCCCGGCCTAGAAAGCGGTGGTGTCAACGCCGGGTGTCAAGGAGCGTCTTAGGCTCTCCTGCGTGCCGAGCGGAGCGTTTCCATTGCCTCCGCCAACTCCTCGAACGGTACTTCGTCGTACACCGCCCGAAGCATCGCATGCGTGGTGCCGGTAAGCTGCTCCTGCACCTTGGGGGGGAGCGCGCGAAACTCGCGTGTGCGAATCCCTGCGCGCTTGTAGGCGTGGAAGCCCAGCCTCTCCACGTCCACCCCTGCCCGCTCCTTCACCTTCCGCATCCAGTCGTTCAGGACGCTTCGCGACACGGGTCGGCTCGGGTCGTGCTCAGCCGGGATCAGCCAGGGCGACAGCACCGGAGGCGCGCTCCGGATCGCCTCGACCGTCTCGGGGGTGAGGGGTGTGACGAGCTCGCGCCCCGTCTTGTCGAACTCCCCGCGCCAGTGCACGCGGCCGGCCTGCAAGTCCACGTCCTCCTTCCGAAGCTGCCGCACGGAGTTCATGCGGTGCATCGTGGCCCGGCAGAGCTCCGCCACCAGCGCGAAGCGCCAGTTGGGCGAGTGCGCCAGAACGCGCTGATGCTGCTCCTCGCTGATGCCGGGCCGCCGGGGATCCTTCTCCTTCGGCATCGCCATCTTCTGCGCCCTGCGGCGCTCCCATCGCCACGGATTCCGAGCCAGGAAGTACGGTTCGCTCTCGTCGGCGCCGCTCGCCCAGTGCAGGACGGCCAGGAGGAACTTGAGATCAAGGCGGATCTGGTTGTTCCGACACGGCCTCTCCCAGCCGCTGATCCTGCCCTCGCGCCGGGCGGCGATGAAGCCGGCCCAGTCCTGCCTGTCCAGGGTGCCGGGGTGGCGCTCCGGGCCCCGGTCCGGCTCTCCCGCGGCGGCCCTGTCGGTGAAGTAGGCCACGAAGACGCGGGCGGCGCGGTGGTCGTGCTTGCGCTTGCTCTCCTTCTTGTTGAGCGTCACCTCCTGTAGGTAGCGGTCGATCAGGCGCCGCAGAGTCGAGGCAGGGACCGTCGGGTCGTGCTCGGCGAGGGACTGGGCCATCTGCTTCGCCTGGTCCTCGGCCTTCGCGCGGTCGCGGTGCTGCAGGGAGACCCGCCGCCTGCGCACCTCGGGCAAGCCGGTGGCCGGATCCAGGAACGGGCGTCCGTCCCCGTCCGTGGCGGCCATCCACTCCATGTAGAGCGGACCGCCCTTCTCCTTTTCGTACGCGCGAACCCAGTTCTTTCCGCGCTCTCCGGCGTTGTAGCTCCAGCACTTCTTCCTTATGTGCGCCATGGGAAACGAACCTTTCGTTTCTGAGGGCGCGCACGCGCAACCTGCACCGGGGAAAATACCTGACCCGGGTGCAGCCGCCAGTCCGGCGGCTCTGGGGTGAGCGTGCGCGGGGGATGAGCTGTGATCAGGCCCGCCCGGCGACCATGAGGGCCAGCGTGCGGCTCGAAACGGCGCCAGGTCGTGGCGGGGGAAGCGGGCGTGAAGCCTTGCGAGGAAGATCGCTTGCACGGACGAGCGGGTCGTCCGACGTGCCATGGTTGACCACCGCGCCATCGTTCAGCAGGCGGCGCAGATGGCCGCGCGTGTAGCCGGAGAGCTCGACAGCCCGGGCGAGGTCCACCAGCTCCGTGGGACCTCTCTCGGCCAAGTCTTCCTCCAGCTCGGATGCAAGACGCTCCATCAGCGCGGCGGCGCGGCGGGCACCGCGCCGGCGCAGGACCGCGGCGTCCTCTCGCCAGAGGTCGATACGCTCCTGAGGTGTCACGCGCGCAAGCTCCCGCAGTCGGCCGCTGGGGGAAGGCGCAAAGGGCGCGCGGGGAGAGCAGGTCGGCCGCGGGCGAAGCCCGCTCCTGTTCGGGGAGCCGGTACAGGAGGCGGCGGCGGAAGGGAGCAGCCGCGAAAAACGGTGAGGGTGGGTACGAAGGGCACGGCCAGAGCAAACTCGGTTGTCAGCAGTGGAGACGCGCGCCGAAGACCCTGAGCGCGGGAAGTCCCCGTTTCCACTGGCGTTACCCCGGCACCCGGATTCTTGGCAGATTCCGCCAAGGTTGGAGGTAGACGTGGCGCGTCACGCCGCCAACGGCGCCTCGGCCAGCTCCGGCTCGCAGAGCGCGAGGAACGGGCAGAAGCGGCAGACGCGCCGCCGCTCCGGCTCCAGGATCGGAAACTCCTCCACCGGCCGCGGCTGGTTCCCGTCCGCGTCCGCTAGCAGCGAGTGCATGACGCCCACGCTGTCGCGAACGCGGTCCGCGGCACCCATCACGTCGATGCGGGTGATCTCCCGGGTGGCGTCGTCGCCGGTGGCGAGGTTCACCACGCGGCCGAACCACTCCTCGTCGCGGAATGGAAGGCCGAGCACCGTACGGCAGTAGAGTGCGTACAGCGGGATCTGGAGCTCTGCGTCGCTGTCGTCGCCGGTCTTCCAGTCGAGGATCACGACCCTGCGGCCATCGGGCCGGTACACCAGGTCTGGCCCTGCGTAGATTGGCCACCCCTCGTGGACGAATGCCTCGGGGCCGTCAGGCACGGTGATCCACTCGGGCTGCCACTGCGCCAGCTCGTCCCAGAGGGCGGAGCTTTCCAGCGCTCGCAGGCAGGTGCGCGCCTTCGTCAGAGCGGGAGCGAGGCCGGACGCGTCCGCCCGGCCGGAATACCATGTGTCACGCAACATCACCACGCGCTTGGGATCGCGCAGGAACAGCCCACGGTGGTGCGAGCCGAGCACCGCCCGGTTGAGCGCGTCGGAGACGCGCGCAAGCATCACCTCGAACGTCGGCCGGGCGGCGCCCTTCCGCACCGCGGCTGCGGAGTCTCGAGCGCACTCGTGGACCGCCGTCCCAACGATCATGGGGAACGTGGTCAGCTGCTTGCGGGCATACGCCAGGCGCGCCGACTCCGGCGCGCCTGGCTCCCAGCCC
>JBJMPM010000071.1:0-21260 GCA_045803205.1 Longimicrobiaceae bacterium | reverse complement strand
AACCTCGAGTGCCGTGGCGAAGATCCTGAGATCGTTGAATGTGACAATTCAGTCTATGCAGTTTGTTGTTGAGCTTCCCGAATGTAATGGGAGAGGTGCTCTGGAACCGTACGGTGTGAATATAGATGCCTTAATAAAACTGCGCTTGGATGGATCAGGCCGATGGCGAGTCGAGCGAACGGAGTGATTGCGACGTGAACGCAAGAACGAATGCAGTTGAACCGCCTGCGGTTAATAGAGAGCAAACCGCAGAGGCAAATCGCACGGCGAGTGCGATCGACCCGGAGGAGATTTCTTCGTCTCTTAGCGGGAGAGTGGTGTATTTCGGAACATCTAGCGAGATCAAATTAGCCCAATATCGGGAGATCTTCTCTAGCTTTGGCCTGTCCATTGTTCGTGCACCAAATGTCGGGCGGTTAATAGAACCTCAACTTGAATCCGAATTGGATGATCCTGATTTTGTTGTATCGCACCCGCTCAAGTTTGCCTCACGTTTCATCATTCAGCGTAATGCCGTACCGTACGTAACAGAAGACACTATGCTTGTGATTGATGCGTTAAGCCGTACTCCTGGGGGAGCAACGGGATTACCTGGGGCTGATACAAAGAATTGGTGGCACAATCTAGGAAATGAAGGATTGCTGAAGATTCTCCGTGATGAACATAATCGTGCAGCAACATTATCCTGCACGATAGGAGCGCTTCTTGGTTCCGGTGACTACTCGTTTGCAACATTTGCTGTTCGCGGAGAAATATCTCATGAAGTGCGAGATGCACCAGCTGCTTACACGCAATTACCTCGAACTAACCCCTACTATTTCCACAAGATCTTCATCCCGAACGGGAGCGTAAGAACTTTTGCGGAAATGGAAGCGGATGAGTTTGAGTCATTCGATTATCGCCGAGGTTGTGTTACCAAATTACTTTCCGAAATTGGAGATAAGATGGCATCTCTGCCGACACAACTTTCTCTGTTGTAGCTACAATGCTACTTATCCTCTGCGGTCCCTCCGGTGTAGGAAAGAGCACACTGTGGCTAGAAACGGCTGAGGAGTTAGGCTTCCGCCGATGTGTGGCATATACAACGCGAGCACCGAGGATTGGTGAGGTCAATGGCTACGATTACCACTTCGTCAATATTGATGAGTTCCGCCGTGGCATCCTCTCGAACGAGTTCGTTGAGTGGGATTTCTTCTATTATAACTACTACGGATTCAAAACTGACCTTCTTGAGACAGTGTTACGTGGTGATCACGTTGTTATCCAAGCTCTCTCGCGCATCGGATACCGCCTTCGGCGTAATCTTCCGAATGTCGTAAAGTTAGTAAGTCTCCAGCCCGCTGATATCCAAGTTTTGCTGGAGCGTATGCGACAAAGAAAGTACGATTCGGCAGAAGTCACCTATCGCATGCACCATGTTTTTGAAGAACATGCAAATTCCTTCTATTGTGATTTCATCATCGAAGCTGCGGAAACTACCACCGTGGCCGATGCGAAGCGATTGCTGCGTCGTGCACTCGAGTCCGCAACGCATTAACTCATACTTATACTGCTGAAGGACGGGTTATCTGATTCCTCCCACGTCCGTCGCGAGCAGCAGCTTCCAGTTCGCGATCGGCGTGCCCTGCGTGCGCAGGCGGCTGGCGAGGAAGGCGAGGCGGCGGGTCTCGTCGCACTCGCTGGCGAAGGGGCTGTTGCAGCGGATGCCAAAGCGCTGGGCAAGGTAGTACGGCGGGATCGACTGGTAGTAGAGCGTCGCGCGCACCGCCGTCGCCCCGCGCACGCGCGCAAGCGGAATGCGGTAGACCAGCCGGTCGGCGCCCTGGCCGTCCCAGTAGTCGCGGTCGCGGGCGGCCTCGCCGTGGGGCTGCGTCTCCGTCCAGTAGGGGCCGCCGCGCCGCCAGCCGCGCGGCGGCAGGCGGTTCTCCTTCACCACGCTGTCCAGCGCCAGGAAGCTCGTGGTCAGCCATCCCTCCGGGTCCAGCACCCGCTCCTCGTAGATCTGCACCTGGTCGTCGCGCGTGATCGTCTCGTAGTGCGGCTGGTAGGTGCCGTTGCCGCCCTCCCGCGTGACGAACTCCGTGGGCAGCGGCTGGCTCGAGGTGCCGCGCAGGATCACCCCCAGGTTGTTCGTGCGGCCGCTCGCCCAGAGCGTGTCGCGGCCGCCGACCACCGCCAGCTCCAGGAAGGCGCGCCGGAAGCCGACGCCGCTCGGCAGCCGGTGCCCGGCCAGGTTCTCCACCCGCACCGCCACCTCCAGCGCGTCGCCGGTGCGCCGCACGCGCTCCACCGTCACGCGGGCGCTCTGCTCGCGGGCCAGCGTCTGCGCGCTCATCCCCGCGTTCACCAGCGGCTGCACGCCCGAGGAGTACATGTAGTCGGTGCTGCGGATCCCCAGCGTGTCGGGGAACTGCTGGAACATCGCCAGGGTGAAGAGGTTGATCCCCATCAGCATGTGCCGGCTGAAGGTGTCGCGCACCGCCACGGTGATGGCGCTGTCGCGGGCGCGGTGGTCGGCCATGGGGTAGGTGGGGTCCTCGATCAGCGCCACGCGGTACTTCAGCCGGTTGCCGCGGAAGTCCTGCGGCATGTGGCAGCTCTGGCAGGTGCGGGCCGTCGACGTGTCGACCGGCGCCGCCTCGTCCTGGAACACGCTGTTCAGCCACTCGATGTAGGTCGCCTGCTCGTATCCGCCGCCGACCTGCTTCCCCGTCCGGTCCAGCACGGGGAGGACGACGGTGTGGCAGGCGCCGCAGAGCGCACCCCTGCGGATCTGCGGCTCCGTGCGCGGGGTGATGCCGAGCGCCTCCTTCATCGGGTACTCGGCCACGGTGGCATACGGCCCGTTCACGGTCCCCGGCGGATCGACCCTGAAGCGCCCGGTGAAGCTCGCCGTGTCGCCCAGCGAGGTGGCGCTGATCTGGTGGCAGCTCATGCAACTGATCCCGTCGCGCGCCAGCGCGCCGTACCTGGCGCCGGGCTGCCCGGGGAGGGCGTACACCATGTCGTGGCGGAACATGGTGCCGTCGATGGTGGCCTGCCGCTGGCCCATCACCCCGTGGCAGCGGTAGCAGGTGGTGTCGATGAAGGTGGCCTGCGTGGGGAAGCGCGCCACCTCGCTCTCGCGCTGCGCGTGGAACACGGGGTCGCGCCCGGCGAGCCCCATCAGCGACGCACGCCACTCCCCGTACGGCGACAGGTTGAAGGTGTCGCGCCCGCTGGCGGTGATGAACGCCATGTTGAAGGTGCTCGCCGAGTGGCACCCGGTGCACTGGTCGCTGGTGATGAACTGCTCCGGCCCCTTCGGCCCCGAGACCACGTGGTCGTACGTCTCCACCGGGAGCGCCGTCTTGCTCGTTGGCGCGGCGAACTCGCGGCTGATGTGGTAGGTGGCAAGGAAGGCGGGGTCGGGCGCGTTCAGCGGCTTCGGCAGGGCGTGGCGCGACATTGCCGCCGCGTTGTCCACCTCGCCGTGGATGGAGAGCTCGTCGCGGCGCGGTGCAGCGGCGTGCACCGCCCCCGGCATGCGGCGCACCGAATCGACCGTGGTGAAGGTCTGCACCACGAACGAGAGCGGGTCCTGCGCCGGGTCCACGTTGCGCACCGCGGCGAAGGTCAGCTCGCTCTCGGCGGATGCGTGGCAGCGCGTGCAGTAGAGCCCGAACCCCGAGTTGGGGTAGTCGATCGCCGGCTGCCGGGACGGGGTCACCCCGGCGTATCCCCAGTACCACCCGTCGAAGGCGCCGGCGCTGTCGCGCACCATGGTGGTCCACCCCTCCAGCGCGGCGTCGGGCGCGGCCGGGGGCGTGTACATCTCCTTGACGATGATCCCGTTGTCGGGGATGCGGCCCTGCCGGTGCCCCGTGGTCATCCACGCCCACACGCTCGGCGAGTAGTAGACGCGCACCGCCGGGTGCGTCCCGAAGTTCTTCCCGTCGATGAAGGGCCCCGTGTTGCGGATCTCGCGGTCGTGCACCCAGCCGCGATAGCACCCCTGCCGCAGGAAGTCGTTCAGGATGGGCTCGTACGCCTGCTCGCCCACGTTGCTGGGGAGCGGGAGCGAGTCCGGGCAGGCGCGCGCGCCTGCGGCGAGCGTGGTCCGCGGCGCGAGGGCGAGCGCAACACAGAGGACGACCGCCGCGAGCATGGCGGCGGAGAGCTGCACTTCACGGCGGCGGGTCATGGGCGGGGACGGGTGGGCGGGGGATAGACGGGCGGCGTGGAGCGCGCATACTCATGCGCGTGATAATGGCTGGCGTCAAGGAAAAACTACAATCTCTCACAGAGGTCACAGAGGCCACAGAGGAACCGCGGTGCTTTCCTCCGTGTCCTCTGTGACCTCTGTGAGAGACATTTCTGTTAAGCGTTCGCTCAGGCATCCTTTGCGGCGCGTAGCGTATTCGCGCAGATTGCGCGCGCGGCCGACATCAACCCACACCCCGCCCTCGTCGATGACCGATCCCCAGCCCACGCCGACTCCCGCATCTCCGCCTGCGCCGCCCGCGCCCGCCGTGAAGCCGGCCGTCCTGCGGCACCTGGAGACCGTCCCCGAGCCGGGGCTGCGCGACGGGGTGTGGATGTCGCCCACGCACTTCGCCGCCGCGGGCGCGGCGGGGGTGGGGCTCTACGACCTCTCGCAGGCCGAGCCGCGGCGCGCGCCGCTCGGCACCAGCACCGACGTCACCGCTCTCGCGTACGTTCCCGCCACCCGCACGCTGGTGCTGGGCGACGCCGGCGGCGAGGTGCATTCGAACGAATTCTCGGGCCGCTCCGGCTGGCACGTCTCCGTGAACCGCGACCGCATCACCGCGCTCGACGTGGACCCCGACGGCCGGCGGGTGCTCGCGGTGAGCGAGATGGACGTGTGCGTGATCGACCGCACCACGGGCGGCGAGTGGCGCCTGGGCGAGCAGTACCGCGCCGCCGCCTGGCTGGGCGACGGCGTGTTCGCGACGGTGGGCGACCAGGACGTGGAGGTCTGGTTCGTCGAGACGCGCGGCCGCGTCGCGCGGGTGGCGGCGCCCGCCGCGCAGGTGCGCGCGCTCGACTACCTCGCCGTGCCGCAGTTCCTCGTCATCGGGCTGAAGAACGGCGAAGTCGCCGTCTGGTCGCTGATGGACGACCCGCCGCAGGCGCGCGGCTCCATCCGCGAGCCGGACGGCCTGAGCGCGCTGGCCGTGGCGCCGGACGGGATGACGCTCGCGACCGCCTCGTCCGCCGGCGCGGTCCGCGTGTGGCGCGACTTCTCCCCCCAGCCCCCCGCCGCGGCAGACGCGTACGGAGCCGTCCTCGCGGTCCGCTTCTCCCCCGACGGCTCCCGCCTGGCCGCCGTGACGGAAGCCGGAATCGCCGTCTTCGCCGTGGAGGACGCCGCATAGAAGCCCCTCTGCGTCTCTCCCTGCCTCTGCGTCTCGCGGCGAAGCCGCCCTGGCAGTTCACCCGGCCAATCTGACAAGCCGAAGCCGGCACGCGATTTGTCTGTCGCGCCCGCATCCCCACCCGCTTGACAGCGGGCGGCGACAGGCTATGTTGTCACCGGTTGGTTAGCACTCTCTATCGACGAGTGCTAACAATGATCCATCCAGCAACTCAAATCACACGGGAGGCTCGATCCATGGCTACCGCGACCGAGATCAAGGTCAAGCCGCTTGCCGACCGCGTCGTCGTCAAGGCCCTCGAAGAGGCCGAGACGATGCGCGGGGGGCTGTACATCCCCGACACGGCGAAGGAGAAGCCGCAGCAGGGCGAGGTGATGGCCATCGGACCCGGCAAGCTCTCGGAAGAGGGCAAGCGCATCGACATGGAGCTGAAGGTGGGCGACAAGGTGCTCTACGGGAAGTACAGCGGCACCGAGGTCACCATCGACAACGAGCAGTACCTCATCCTCCGCGAGAGCGACGTGCTCGCCGTCGTCGGCTGAGCCCGCGACAGCACGCAAAACCGAACACCTGAACTCCCTCTGAAGGAGATAGAAGACATGGCTGCCAAGGAACTGACGTTCGGCGTCGACGCGCGCGCCGCGCTCAAGAAGGGCGTGGACCAGCTCGCCGAGGCGGTGAAGGTCACGCTCGGGCCCAAGGGCCGCAACGTGGTGATCGACCGCAAGTTCGGCTCGCCGCTGATCACCAAGGACGGCGTGACCGTGGCGAAGGAAGTGGAGCTCGAGCACCCGATCGAGAACATGGGCGCGCAGATGGTGAAGGAGGTCGCCACCAAGACCAGCGACCTGGCCGGCGACGGCACCACCACCGCCACCGTGCTCGCCCAGGCGGTGTTCCGCGAGGGGCTCAAGAACGTGACCGCCGGCGCCAACCCCATGTCGCTCAAGCGCGGCATCGACAAGGCGGTGGAGCGCGTGGTCGCCGAGCTGAAGAGCATGAGCGTGGAGACCGCCGGGAAGAAGGAGATCGCGCAGGTCGGCACCATCTCCGCCAACAGCGACGAGGAGATCGGCAACCTGATCGCCGACGCGATGGAGAAGGTGGGCAAGGACGGCGTGATCACCGTCGAGGAGGCGAAGGGGCTGGAGACCACGCTGGAGACGGTGGAGGGGATGCAGTTCGACCGCGGCTACCTGTCGCCCTACTTCGTCACCGATCCGGAGCGGATGGAGGCCGTCCTCGAGGACGCCATGATCCTGATCCACGACAAGAAGATCTCGTCGATGAAGGACCTCCTCCCGGTGCTGGAGAAGGTGGCGCAGATGGGCCGCCCGCTCCTGATCATCAGCGAGGACGTGGAGGGCGAGGCGCTGGCCACGCTGGTGGTGAACAAGCTGCGCGGCACGCTGAAGGTGTGCGCGGTCAAGGCCCCCGGCTTCGGCGACCGCCGCAAGGCCATGCTGCAGGACATCGCGGTGCTCACCGGCGGGCAGGTGATCTCGGAAGAGGTCGGCTTCAAGCTGGAGAACGCGGTGCTCTCTGACCTCGGCCGCGCCAAGCGCATCGTGGTGGACAAGGACAACACCACGCTGGTCGACGGCGCCGGCGAGCATGACGCCATCCAGGGGAAGATCAAGGAGATCAAGGGCGCGATCGACAAGAGCACCAGCGACTACGACCGCGAGAAGCTGCAGGAGCGCCTGGCGAAGCTGGCCGGCGGGGTGGCGGTGATCAACGTGGGCGCCGCGACCGAGACGGAGATGAAGGAGAAGAAGGCGCGCGTGGAGGACGCCCTGCACGCGACCCGCGCCGCGGTGGAGGAGGGGATCGTCCCCGGCGGCGGCGTGGCGCTGCTGCGCGCCCAGAAGGCGCTCGACGGGCTGACCCTGGAGGACCACGACGAGCAGGTGGGCGTCTCGATCGTGCGCCGCGCGCTGGAGGAGCCGATCCGCCAGATCGCGAACAACGCGGGCGTCGAGGGGAGCATCGTGGTGGCCAAGGTGCGGGAGAACGAGAACCCGGCCTACGGCTACAACGCGCGCACCGACGAGTACGAGGACCTGGTGCAGAGCGGCGTGATCGACCCGACCAAGGTCACCCGCACCGCGCTGCAGAACGCCGCGTCCATTGCGGGGCTGCTCCTCACCACCGAGAGCGTGGTGGTGGAGCGTCCCGAGAAGGACAAGGCCCCGTCGATGGGCGGCGGTGGCGGCGGCATGGGCGACATGTACTGAGGTCGTTGCCGGTCTTCGGACCTGAGCGGTAGATAGGTGGCCCCGCTCCCCCGCATGAGGGGGCGGGGCCGTTTTCTTGGGATCCCGCGCCGGATCAATCGTATGGCGGGGCGGGGCTCATCAAGCGCGTGTAGTCGATTTGTTCCCAGTGCAGGACGGCCGCGCGTACAACCGGGTGCATGTCGTAGCGATTGGAGCTTCGGTCCCACGCGATCAAGCCCCGGTCTTCCAGATCGCCGAGTATGGTGTCGAACTCGGCATGACCACCGACCCGCTTGCCCGGGCCGACCAGTGACTGCGACAGCGCCTCGTAGCCGACCGGCCCTGCGCGCGCGGACAGGGCGACCAGGACGGACCGCCCCGTCTCGTCCAACCCCCGCAGGGCGAACCGGAGGATGCGTTCCATGTCCGCTCTCAGGCCGACGGCAGTTTCCAACTCAAATGTGGGGTGGTCGCGGAGCCATTCGTCCACGTCACCGGGGGCCTTGCGGTAGTGTGCTACCTGTCCCGCGAGGATCTGGAGGGTCAGCGGATGGTTTTCCACCCTGTGGGAGAGTGATGTCAGGGTGTCGTCCGGTCCGTGGGCGCCAGCGGTCTTCAGGAGGCTCACGACATCCTTGTCGGCCAAGCCCCCGAGGAGATGAACATGGACTCCCGGAATCGGGGACCCTGTGCGTCCCTCAAGCTCTGCCGGGAGCAGCCGGGTAGTGGCCAACACCCGCGACTTACCAATTCCGGCTAGCTGGCTGAAAAATATTCCGGAATGCGGGTCGGCCATCTCCCGCTGCCCGTCCTTCGTTCCGCCTCTAGCCTGGGGGACCGTGGGGGCGTAGGCGGCGAGAAGCCGCTCGAGGCCGTCCAGAACCAGCACAAAGGGCTCGCGGTCAAGCTTCTGCAACAGTTGCCTCTCCTTGAGGATCTCCGGCATGCGCTGCACGTCTCCTACGGAACTCCGCGTCACGTAGGCGAGCGCGTGGGTGAGGAATTCATCGAAGTTCGGCGTCTCGTAGAAGCTCCACCAGAGTCGGCCGGCGAGTGGCATCGACCGCCGCGGCGCGACCGACGTGAACCACTCCCAGGCCAAGGAGGTCTTGCCCATCCCTCCGAGACCCACGAGGCAGTAGATGCGCGCGCCGGATGCTTCGTCACCGGAGCCGTCGAGCCATTCGGTCAACAGCTCCAGCTCGGCACGGCGGCCGACGAACCAAGCTGCATGCGTGTATGGGTGAGGGACGTAGGGTTCGGGCGGGCTGGGGAGCTCCGTGCCGGGCGCGAGGGCGCGCGGCGGCGTCTGCCGCGCGGGCAGATCGTTGCGCAAACCCGCCAGTGCATGGATGACTTGGCTCCTCAAGTCTTCGGGCGACCTAAAGTAGGTGACAAGGTGCTCGCGACGGATTCGCTCTTTCAGGGCCTTCAGCCGCGCGGCTCCCGGGCCCGCCTCCACGTCGCTGGGACGCACCGGGTGGTCGTCGTGCATGAGAAAGAGCAGGCGCGGGATCCCCCGCGCGCCGGCGCGGTCGTATTCCAGCTCCGCAAGCGACAGGTCCTGCCCCGCTGGGACGTAGCCATAGCGATGGGCGAAAATGCCAATGTACACGTCGGCCTTGTCCATCTCGTCCAAGGCATATTCCACGGCACTGGAGTCCGAGGCGGGAAGCGCTTCGAGCGCGACCGCCATGAAACCCAGCCGCAGGGCCGCATCCGCCACCGACCGGCGGTGTTCGTGGAGGTCTTGGACGGTGGAGCTGATGAAAACGCGCCGCGGCCCCCCGGACCCCGGATCGTGTGTCGGGGCTGGCGTCGCGGGGGCGTCGGCCCATTCGGACGGCCGTAATAGCACCACCCGAATGATGCTATCGTGCAGGTTCTGGGCAAACCTGGGTGGTGGCAGGCCGACCCTTGCCATCTCGCTGCGCATCCGCGGCACTCCGCTAGCGTTGAGCTCCACGTGGCTCATGTGCTGGAAGACGCACGCAACCACCGGATTCCGCCGATAGGGGACTACGCCCTCCGGGTCGGTGTTGAGCGATTCGATGCGAACGGACTGGGGCAGGATGCCGAAGCTGGTCACCTCCACCCGGTCGGAATACACCTCCACGCGTGTGGGCTGGTCCTTGAGGCCCGGCGTCTCGTAGTCGCGGTGGACGAGCGCGTTCGCTAGCACCTCGCGGAGTACGATCTCCGGGATTTCCAGCTCGTCACGGTCCGCGGCGCCCACTTGGCCCCGCCTGCGCAACCCCGCCTGCGTAGTGAGCCAGGCCATGCCGTCGGCCAGCAGACCTAGCAGGTTGTCGCGCAGGGGCGTGATGCTCGGCCGCGAGGAGGCCCGGTCCGTACCGTTGTAGATCACAAGCTGCATGCTGCAGCCGTCAAATTTATCCACCAGCAGGTGTGACGGGGCGAAGCAGAGGAATGCGCCGAGTGTGGGATGTCCGCTCGACACCATACCGAGCCGGTGCAGGCGCTCGGACTCCGTGGGCCGCGGTCGGGACTTGAGGAAGGGCCCCTGCGACAGTGGCTGCGCGAGAAAGTCCTGCAGCAGGCCGGGGTCCAGCTCGTCCGGGGTGTGCGCGAGCACAGGCCGCCGGTCGTAGCTCAGGTGCTCCCCCTCGCCGAGGAACTTCGCGGGCGGCGGCGGTGCGGCGGCCGGCGCTTCCGACGGCGGAAACCTGAGCAGGCTGGCCACGATCCCCTCGATCGCCGCGAGAGCGCGTTCCTTCAGGTGGTCGACGCCGTCATAGTCGTCCATCGGCGTGACCGAGCGGGATCCGGGCTCATCCCAATCCGCCGTCAGCTCCTTCTTCCTTTTTAGCAGTTCGGCCCAGGCGTCCGCCGCCGAAGGCTCCATCAGCCGCTTTCCCTCTGGCGGGATCGCGGGGAAGAAGGACAGGACGGGGATAGCTCGGTCGCGGGCATTCTCCAACTCGGCCCAGGTGACCTTGCCGATTCGCTCCTTGAACACGAATACCGCGACGTTAGCCCGGAGGACGGCTGGCGCGATTACCCGCTCTTGGCCGCCGATGCCGGCTCGCGCGTCACGTGTCCACTCCCAGAGCCGGACCGTCTTGAACGGAAGCGATCCGTTGGCAACCTCTAGATGATGCTCGAGCACGCGCTGCAGGTCGCGCTCGATCTCCAGCAGCGCCCCGGCTTCGGCGGCGGCATCGTCGCTGTGTCCGACAAAGATGAGAAGGACTTCCGGGCCGAATATGCTCGGTGGCGGTTGCATCGTTGGTATTGTCACCGCGTCGTCTTGGCCACAGGCTGGTGTTCCCCGGGTTTCTCGCGGGACTAAGTAGACGTTTCCCGGGAGACACGGCAAGAGTTGTCGCTCCATCCACCCGTGCGCGGTCGGGGCACCTATGCAATCGCGGGTCGGGGCAGGTGGTTCAGTGCAGAAATCTTTGTATCGAACGAGCACCGCCTCCCGGCGCGCGGCTTCGATCTTCTGCCTCTTGCACGGCGATCCGCCAGATCGCAAACAACGCGAGGATCGAGGTTCCATCGTCGTCGCCAAGGTGCGCGAGAACGAGAACACGAGCTTCGGCCGCAACGCGCGCACCGACGAGTTACGAGGACCTGGTGCAGAGCGGCGTGATCGACCCCACCAAGGTCACGCGCACCGCGCTGCAGAACGCCGCCTCCATCGCGGGGCTGCTCCTCACCACCGAGAGCGTGGTGGTGGAGCGCCCCGAGAAGGACAAGTCCCCGTCGATGCCGGGCGGCGGCGGCGGCATGGGCGACATGTACTGAGGTCGCCCAGTCTCCGGACCGCGTAGCACGGCGGCCCTGCTCCCTCGAACGAGGGAGCGGGCCGCCAGCGTTTCTTCCGGGAGAACTCCCGGGGTCAAGTGCTACGGTCGGGCGGTTAGTAGAACACGCAAGCGTCGCCGGTACAGGGGTCGAAGCTATTGCAGAGTGCCTCGCTCTGGCACGAGTTTCCCTGGTTGCAGGTCTGATTCACGCAGGTGAAGTAGTCGCAACTGAAGCCGCCATGGGTGTCACTGCAGAGGACGTCGCAGGTCTCGCCAATCGTCTCGGCCGCGCAGCCGGCGTATCCCTCCGTGCAGCCGTAGCTCGCCTCCGCATGCGCCCGGACGCTCCCCGAGCCACGGCGTGCGTCGCGCGCGAGCGTGAAGCTCTCCACCTGCAGCTCGTCGATGTCCAGTCTGAGCTTCCGCATAGATCCTCCTTCGGAGTGGGTGAGCGAACGCCGCCAGGGCATTCACCCCTGCAGGCCGAGGATTTCGGCCCGAGCGATGGATCACGGGGTGCGAGTTGCAGAGCCATTGAGCGGTGGGAATGCGTCTCCGTTTCGCGTTGTGACGGGCCACGTGGAAGGCATGGAGACGTTGGCTGGCCGGCTCGCGGACAGTATCGGTAGCCACAATGGTATGGAAATTATGTCGTATTTTACCAGGAAACAAGTGGTAGTGACTTTACCGCAGGAGTGGGAGATTCGTCTCCAATTTTCCGCCCGACACGTGTGATATGACCCGCACCGCGTTGCAGAACGCCGCCTCCATCGCGGGGCTGCTGCTCACCACCGAGTCGGTCGTGGTGGAGCGCCCCGAGAAGGACAAGGCCCCCTCCATGCCGGGCGGCGGCGGCGGCATGGGGGACATGTACTGAGGTCGTCCCGGTCTCCGGACCGCGCGATAACTCGGTAGATGTGGACGGCCCCGCCCCTCGGCAACGGGGGGCGGGGCCGATCCCGTTGGACTCCAGGCGATGCGCGTCTGGGAGCAGTGCAGGATGGTTTACCGATCCGCACCGATACCATACGTTCCAGATTTCCGGTACCACCGCTTGGCGACAGCCGAGTCGCCGCGCCATAAGCGTGCGTACCTTCCCGGCTAACCTGGCAGCGCCGGCGCCTTGCAGGGATCTGTATGAAGAGTGGTACCGCTCGCGACCTGTACGAAACCTACGCAGCCGCCATGGCTTTCGTGGCTGTTCGGCATCCGGACGGGTCAGAAGGGATCGGTAGCGCGTTTCATGTGGGAGAGGGTGTCTTCGTCACTGCAAAACATGTGGTGGAAGGGAAGACAATTGAAAAAGTTGGCACGTTTGCGTCCACATACATCCGACTCGAGGGAGAAGAAGCTGAACAGGCTCTAATCACCTTAAACACCGGAACCGAAGAATATAAGGCGCATCGAGTCTGGCCCGCCGTCCTCGACGTGGTGCGTGGGCCTTTTTCCCATCCAGATCCCAATATTGACGTTGCGGTATTCCAGGTCGCGGAAGTCGATCCATACCTTCCTATCGTGCTCCTGGGCGACCACCTGGACGATTGGATGGGGCTGGAAGACTTCGTCCTGACGGAAGTTGTCATCTTTGGCTTTCCTCCAATCCCGTTCGCTCAGGGGCCGCACCTTGTCGCCGCACGTGGAGAGGTAAATGCGCGCGTGGATCTGCGCCACGCGGAACATGTTCATTTTCTGGTTTCCGCCATGCCGCGTGGTGGCTTCAGCGGTGGGCTCGTGGTAGCAGAGAATGGTCTGGCCTTAGGGGTCGTAACACAAAGCTTGGTCATGGATTATCAGCCAGAACAACTCGGCTATATGGCAGTTTTGACTATCGAACCCATCTATGTCTGCCTGGCCGAGCACAAGATGCTGCCGGAAATCCAGTCGGTACCCTGGGACGACTTCTGGAACACGGAATCGATCTGGTTTGCCGAACGCAGTTCTGACGGGTTCGGAGAGGTGATCGTCGCCTCGATCGACTACTGCGACGACGGGCGAAAGCGGTATATAGAGGTGCGGTGCAAGCATGCTGGAGACCGTGATCAAGCCGTTGCAGCAGCCGAACAGGTTCTTGCCAGGCACGCTCCTGTGAAGGTCGCCGTGGAACGCGAAGGAATCCGCCTTACGCTCCCAGCTTCCGATCCAGAGGCGGAAGAGGCCGCCGGTCTTGCCGTAAATGCCGCTGCTGCCGTTCTGGATCGCATGGGTTACTCGCGAAGTGGCACGCTCCCGGAGGAGGATCTGATCTTCTGAAGCTGCCGGTCCAACGTGGGCGTCCGCCGCCGGGACGGAAATGAAGGAGAAGATGACCCGTGTGGACTACGCGCTGCAGTACGCCGCCTCCATCGCGGGCTGCTGCTCACCACCGAGTCGGTGGTGGTGGAGCGCCCCGAGAAGGACAAGGCCTCCGCCATGCCCGGCGGCGGCGGCGGCATGGGCGACATGTACTGAGCCGCACAGCCCGGCACCGCGTCTGAGCGGCGGAGGGGCTTCGCCCTTCCGCTGCATCGCGGACGAATCGGCCCCGCCTCCTTTTAGGGGCGGGGCCGGTTTCTCTACCGATCAGTCACTGCAAAACGATCCACTCGCGCCGTTTCACCGACCGATTGGTCGCGCCGGAGCTACTGGCACTGCGTGTCGGGGTTGCCGCACGAGTACACGAACACCGTTTCCCCGCACGCGTCCACCGGGCAGCTCTCCTGGCAGATCGTCTCCTGCCGCGACGGCCGCGCGAAGCCGCGGACGGTCCCGCGCGCGCCCGCGGGCTGCTCCGAAACGACGAACGTCTCCACGCCCAGGTCCTCGATCTTCAGCTTGCGCTTCATTGGGTCGCTCTCCTCGGGAGGTGCGGGTGGGTGCGCACGGAGCCGGAATGGATCCGTGCGATGGGCGAACGCCGGAGCCGTGACGCGGTATCCGTCTACTCCGTTCGTCCGCCCGCGCAGAGGCATTTGCCGTGCTGGCAAACGCCCGGGAAAGGGTAGCAGACCACGTTCCTGCAGTACTCGTCCGTGCAGGCGTCGCCCGAGCAGGTGGACTCCGGCCCCGCGGGAGCGGCGAGCGCCTGCGGCGCGCCGAACGCCAGCGCCACCGCCGTGGCACCCGCGAACGCCAGCCTCGCGATTCCGCTCTTCTTCATCGTCGCCCCTCCCGAAAGCGGTGTCGACGCGCCGCCCGCCCACGCGGCCGGCATGGATGCGCTCCCTCTTCGTCGCAGAAGAAAGCGGGTACGCACTCCACGGCGCAAATCGGACGCATTTGGGATGCCGCCCGACGCGAATCCAGGTAGCGGAGAGTTACAGCTTTTCTCTGTCCCTCTGTGCCTCCGTGAGAGACCCAGCGGTGCCTGGGACAGAGAGGTTAGCGGGTCTGATATGAGGGGCTACATCGCGGCGAGCTGCCGGGCGGCGACGCGAAGCGTGTTCGTTGCGGCGCCGCGGGTGTCCTGGTTCAGCACGCGCAGGATCCGGCCGCGGTTGTAGCGCTGCACCATGACTGGATAGACGTTGATCACCAGGTTCTGCAGGAGGATCGAGGCCGCGGCGGCGAGGTCGCCCCGCGCCAGGGCGCGCACCATGAACACCGCCATGACGCCGCCGAAGAAGGTGTGCCCCGCTTCGACGAAGAGGGTGAACAGCAGCCACGACCCAGCCGACTGCCTTCCGCTGATCACGCGGTACGGCCGCCGCCGGACGAACGACACCAGGCGGTTGAGATAGCGCCCGTTCAGCAGCAGGTGCCGGAAGCGGTGCACGCCGAGCCGCCGGTACACCGCCCCGTCCTTCTCCCACGCGGCCGGCTCGAAGTATCCGAGCAGCCGGGCCGCGGCACCTGCGCGGTTCTTCATCCTCCTCCTTCCCTGCGTTCTACGCGGCGGCAGGGTCGAGATACCCGGATTCCAGGCCGGCGTTCGCGGTCAGCAAGACACATGCTCCCCCGGGGGCTGGTTCAAACAGTGCCCTCAATTTCTTTCGGCTCACACCGTTTCTCGGGTTCGACCGTGCAAACCAGGGAAATGTCATCCTGAGAAGGTGTTGCTGAACCCGTTCTTCGGACACCCCTGGGTGTCATCCTGAGGCCCGGCCACATGGAATCAGCGTTCACTCCGACGGCGGCAGGGCCGTGAGGATCTGATCGCGGCCACGCCGGAGCCGGCTGCGGAAGCTCGCGCGGAAGCCACGGCCTCACGTTCACTCGTGATGCTACGCAGGAAAAGCCAGGGCATCGACGAGCGCCGGAGTGGACGCGTCAATCGTGTGGGCTTCCGCGGCGGGCTCCTGCGCATTCCTCGGCCAGATCCTCACGGCCCTGCTGTCTGCAGCGCTGACGCCAGATCCGTGTGGCCGGGCCTCAGGATGACACCTGTGGTGACGCGGAATGTGCGCGTTCAGCAACACCCTCTCACGATGACATTTGCCGGGGCGCGTCGGAATGCGCAGCCAGCTCCGCAATCTGGTATAAGTGCAGGTTTGACAAATATTTAGAATTGGTTTAGATTGATGGCACGACATGGCGGGGAGTTTACCGTTTGAGCCGATAGTTCTGAAGCCGGGGGCTGATCCCGCAGCGGCCGTGGAGTCCTGACCGGACACCGCGAAACCTTCGGGGATGCACCCAACGATACTCGCGTATCTGGCTTCAAACCTGCTCCCTTCCGTGTCCTGGCCATACGAAAGCGCCTCCGCACCCTGACCGGTGCGGAGGCGCTTTCGTTCGTGCCCGCTCCTTCCCGCGCTAGCCGCGGTTGGGGTCGGCCAGGTTGCTCGCCGCCTCGGCGGCGCCCTCCACGGCGTCGGCCACGCGGCCGTGCACCTTCTCCACCACCTCCTGCGCCGCGTGGGTGATCGTCCCTTCGCGCACGCCGAGCTGCGCCAGCACCTGCTCGCCCCAGGCATAGTGGCGGTCCTCGTCGTCCGCGGCGCGGCTGATGACGGCGCCGACCGCCGGCTCGTAGACGTGGTCGGCGTAGCGGCGGTACTTGTCGCGCACCTGCCCCTCGTTGGTCTTCCAGGCCAGCAGCACGGCGCGGTCGTCGCCCAGGGTGCCCAGCGCCTGGATGGCGGCCTTGAAGAAGCCGGTGGGGATGTGCGGCATCTGCACCGGCACCCCGCCGCGGTCGCGGATCAGCTGCGTGAGCTGCTCCACGTGCCGCTGGTGGTCGCCGCGGAAGCCGGCCAGCGCCTCGCGGTACTCGGCCCGGCTCACCCGCCCGATGGCCAGCGAGTAGGCCTCGATGGCGTCGTGGTCCAGCGCCAGCAGGTCGTTCAGCTCGGCGATCAGCGCCGCGCCCGAGCGTGGTGTCGCGCTGTCCATCCGTTTCCCCCTCCTTCGCTGTGGAAAAGTCCCGTTCATCGGGTGCAAGAACCGCACGCAGGTGCGATGCAGCCCCTGAAAACCCGCCTCTCACGGAGGCACGGAGGAACAGAGGGAAAATCATTCTATCTGACCATCTTACAATAAGTTACGGTGGCCCGGCCCTTGCAAATGTTTGGGGGCTCGTCCGGAGTGACGTCGGAAGCCCTCGAACGGAGCGTGAAGATGTTCTCACTGTACGATCCGAAAACAGGACGGAGACGCCGGCACTGGAACTCGAGCACCGTGACCGTATCGATCATCGCGCACGCGGCCGTGATCGCCGCCATCGCGGCGTCCGCGAAGCCTGCCGATGCCCGCACGGTCCGCGAGGAGGTCATCGCCGAGTGGAAGCTGGAGGACAAGCCCAAGCCGCCTCCTCCTCCGCCGCCTCCGCCCCCTCCGGAGCCGCTGCCGCCCGCGCCGAAGGACCCGCCGAAGGTCGAGCTCGCGCCGCGCCCGGAGCCTCCGCGCGCCCGCCCGCGGCCGCAGCCGCCGGTGCAGGGGAACTTCGTGACGCCGCGCCCGCCGGAGACGCCGCCGATCGGCATCCCCGCGCCCGACCCGAACGCGCGCCCCATCACCCAGCAGGACGTGAGCGGGGTGGGGAAGGAAGGCGACGTCGTCGGCCAGCCGGACCCCTCGGACAACCGCGCGCCGACCGGCAACACCACGCCCGCGCCTCCGGCCCCGCCGGCGCCCCCCGCGCCCCCGGCGCCGCCCGAGGAGCCGAAGGACGAGGGGCCGATGTCGATCGACGAGGTGTCGGTGCGCCCCTCGCTGCGCAACGAGAGCGACGTGCAGCGGGCGCTGGAGCGCGCCTATCCGCCCACGCTCCGCGACGCGGGGGTCACGGGCGAGACGGTGCTGCAGTTCGTGATCGACGAGAACGGCCGCGTGGAGCCGGGCACCATCGAGGTGGTGTCGAGCACGGACGAGGGCTTCGCCTCGGCGGCGCGGCGCGTGGCGGCCTCCATGCGCTTCAGCCCCGCGAAGGCGGGCGGCCGCAGCGTCCGCGTGACCACCACCATGCCGGTGCGGTGGACGATCTCCCGGTAACCTGATATCGTCTCACCCGCGAACGGAGCCCCGGCGGGCCGCTCGAGCCGCCGGGGCTCCTGTTTATGTGTGCCAGCGCAGTAATGGACTCCACGAAGACGTCATCCTGAGGCCGGTCTCGCTGGAAACGCGTCCGTGAAAGACTTTGCAGGCCGAAGGATCTATCACTGCGGCAGCACGTGAGCTGGCGAAGTGCGCCGAGGCTGGAACTCGAGGACTCCGACAGCGCGTTTCCTCGGCTGAGTGCCTTCACCGGCTACAGATCCTTCGGCCTGCCAGGTCTTGCGCGGGCCATCTTGCAGCGTGGCCGGCCTCAGGATGACGTCCCCAAGGGCTGAGCGGGAAACCAGGCTCAACCGCCAGATCCAGACAGGCTGCATCACCCGCGGTACGCAGGGTGCAGGGCGCGCGCGGCCACACTGCTCACGGAACAGGATCGGACCGTCTTGACGAAAGCCCGGACCACGCACCGCCCCTTCGTGCTGGCGGCGATGGTGCTCGGCGCCTTCATGGGCGCCATCGAGGCCACCATCGTCGCCACCGCGCTCCCCAGCATCGCGGCCGAGATCGGCGGCTTCTCGCTCTACTCCTGGGTCTTCTCCTCCTACCTGCTGATGCAGGCCGTCTCCATCCCCATCTTCGGCAAGGTGTCGGACCTGCTGGGGCGGAAGCCCGCGTTCATCGCCGGCGTCGCCATCTTCCTGCTCGGCTCCGTCCTTTGCGGCTTCGCGCCGTCGATGGGGATGCTGGTGGCCTTCCGCTTCGTGCAGGGGATCGGCGCGGGCGCGGTGAACCCGATCGTGGTGACGCTGGCGGGCGACCTGTACCCGCTGCACGAGCGTGGGAAGGTGCAGGCGTACATGTCCAGCGTGTGGGGGTTCTCGTCCATCGCGGGGCCGCTGGCGGGCGGGCTGATCGTGCACCAGTTCGGCTGGCCCTGGATCTTCTGGATGAACGTGCCCTTCGGGGTGCTCGCGGTGGCGCTGATCGCCCTCTACCTGCACGAGGACGTAGGCGCGGAGGAGCGCAGCATCGACTATCCCGGCGCGCTCCTGCTGCTGGGGGCGCTGGGGCCGCTGATGCTGGCGCTCACGCAGGGGAGCGGCTGGGGCGTGGCGGCCACGGCGGGGCTCCTCGCCGTCTCCGCGGCCGGCCTCCGGCTCTTCGTGCGGCAGGAGGGGCGCGCCGTCGATCCCCTGATGCACCTGGAGCTCTGGGCGCGCCCGCTGATCCGCAACGCGAACCTGGCCACGCTGACCTCGGGGGTGATGATGATCGGCGTGATCAGCTTCCTGCCGATCTACGTGCAGGGGGTGCTGCGGGGCTCGGCGATGCTGGGCGGGTTCACGCTCTCGGCGATGATGCTCGGGTGGCCGATCGCCTCGTACGCGGCCGGGAACCTGATCGCCACGCGCGGGGCGCGGGGAATGGTGCGGGCGGGCGCGCTCTGCTGCCTGGCGGGGGCGCTGGTGATGGCACTGCTGGCGGCGCGCGGGCCGCTGCCGGCGGGGGTGGGGTCGTTCCTGCTGGGGGTGGGGATGGGCTTCCTGGGCACTTCGTTCGTGGTGGCGATCCAGACCAGCGTGGAGTGGAGCCGGCGCGGCGTGGCGACCGCCACCAACCTGCTGATGCGCATCCTGGGCAACGCGGTGGGGGCGGCGTTCTTCGGCGGGGTGCTGAACTGGCAGATGGGCCGCTACCTGCGCCGCAGCGGCCTCGAGGGCCGCGCGTCGATCGAGAGCATGCAGTCGCTGATGGGCGACGCGGCGAGCTCCCTCGACTCCGGCGTGCTCGAGGCGCTCCGGACGGGGCTCGCCCAGAGCCTGCACCTGGTGTTCTGGGCGATCGTGCTGATGGCCGCGCTGACGCTGGCGATCGCCTGGCGCGTCCCGGAGATGGAAAGAACGGAAGGACCGGAGGGCAGCTAGAGCGGATTGCGCAACGCTCCGGAGCCGACGGGTTGGAAACCCGCCGCTGGAACGGCACGAAGTCCGCCTTCGCGGACTATGCCGCGGCCCTGGCGTGTCCCCGACCGGCGGCGCTGCGTCTGCATTCACACGCTCCGTCGCAGGCCTCGTCTCCGCCGCGGCCACCTCCCTCTCCCGGCACGGGAGAGGGTTGCGCTCTCAGGCGCAGGGAGAGGGCCCCGCGGCCGCGGATGCACGACGAACTCCGGACCGGAGAGAAAACCGCTCTAATCCTCTAAAAAGACCGTCGGTTTTCAGCCATTCGCGTCCGCGTTCGCCCAGGGGTCGCGGCTCAGCCACTGCTTGTCGCGCGGCGAGAAGAGGAACACCATCCCCCCCGTTGCCGATCTTCGGCAGCAGGCGCTGCGCGCGCGCCGGCTCGATCGCCGGGCACCCCTCGCTGCGGCCGGCCTTGCCGCGCGTCACGTACTCCAGCACGCTGCGCGGCGTAGCCAAGCGCGCGGCGTCTTCGTCCGGGATCTCCATCCCGAGCGCTGCCTCGAAGCCTATCACCCTCGACCGTGTCCATCCCCATGGAACTCGGGGGTGCGAGAAGTCCGCCGCGAATTTTCCAACATACCCGGTGCGCTCCAGCCTAAAATCTCACCCTACAGCACTTTTTCAGACAGTATACAAAATAAGACGAGGGTGTTAAATTCGCTCGGCACCATTTGTTCTTTTGACGACGTGGTGCCGCGGCGATGGCTTTACGCCTGTTCATCAACCTTGGAGGGTCCCCCTATGAAGAAGCTGAAGCTGAACCTGGACCAGCTCACCGTCGACACCTTCGCCATCGCCGCCGACGACGGCCGCGGCGGCACGGTGGAAGGTTTCTACCTCTCCGCCAACTGCGCGACGGACGGGCTTACCTGCAACGGTCCCGTCGGCGGCTCCTGCGGCGGCGGCGAGGGCCAGAGCTGCGCGCCAACCCTGTGCAAGATCGACGGCTGCTACGGCTCCGCCCCCTGCGAGCCGGACGACACGGGCACCGGCACGGGCCCCATCTACACCGGCCCGGACTACCCGTCGTGCAACCGCGCCGGCTGGTACGAGTGCTAGCACGCGGCTGATCCCGTCAGCACCAGAACAGCAGAGGAGCAGAGACGAACGCGCGTCTCTGCTCCCCTGCCGCTCCGACGTGACATTCCGTTCCTCAGCCGGCGTACTGCTGGAACAGGGCCTTGTCCATCGCCTTGGTGGGGGTGGGCGGCTGCACGGATGAGCTCTGGTTCGAGCTGGCCGCGCAAGCGTGAGGCGGAGCACCCCGCGGACACCATCCCCATCTACCAGGGGAGGATCGAGGCCGCCGTGTCGAATGGCGGAAACCAGGGACACGAGGACGCGGTGCACCTTCTCACCCGGCTGCGCGACCTCTATACCGGGGCGGGGAAGGAGCCGAGCGACTTCGTGGAATATGTCGCAAGGCTCCGGAGCTCGTACTGGCGAAAGCGGAACTTCATCAAGCTGCTTGGTGCTTCGTCACTCTGACGGTAAAAAATTCTCACGCAGCGACGC
>JBJMPM010000034.1:0-31314 GCA_045803205.1 Longimicrobiaceae bacterium | reverse complement strand
CAGTGCGGACAGGGTTTGGTGTCCTTCGCCTTCGGTCGGGCCATCGATTCCTCACAACGCAAGCGGTGAAGGATGGGGCCAGCTCCCTCCAACTTTGTGCTTACGTTGTTGAAAAATCAATGGCTGTGGGAGTAACTACCGATGTTCTCCTGTGGTCGAGTTTTTCGGTAGGTGAGCGAGGGATGCATGTGCTGTTTCGAAGGCGTCGCATTGTTGTGCCAAAGGTTGATGATTTGGTTGACGACGAACCCATTGAGGCCGCTTTCGGACCGTTGGCCTCTCTCGTGATGGTGCAATCCGCTGCGAATGCTGATGAGCTTGGGAAAGCTTGCGCTCGTATTTCGCAATGGGCTGTGGACAAATCGCTGTACCAGACAGCGTACTGGTACGCCTTTGCAGCCACGTGTATTCTCCCGGCTGATGCACTCCTGTGTGTTGCAGTGGGACGTGTTGCTCGTAAGCAGGCCAAGTACGAACTCGCTACACAGTGGTTTAGGCGAGCGGTTAGGCTCGCCCGGACCTCACGAAGGTGGAATATTCTCGCCACTACGCAGATTAGTTGGGCTACACTTGATTTGCAGCGCGGTAATCTTGAACTTGCGCGGAAACGCCTTCTCAGGGCATGGAGGACGGCCCACAAGTATGATTTACGACACCTTGCGGCCAGGGCGCAGCATGACCTATTGCAAGTGACGATTGATACAGGGGAATTGGACCTCGCAGAAACCCATGCCGCTACGGCGTTGGAACTGTATGGACCAAAAGCTCGGAATATTATCGCGCTCGCTCACGATTGGGCGTACTTATGGCTCCGGCGAAAACATTTCTCCGCAGCACTCCCCGTCCTGGATGTTGTGCTTCCCTACATCACCGTTCCAAACGAACGCATCCTAGCGCTTTCGAGTATCGCGAGAGCTGCTGGTGCGTTGGGAGAGGTCAAGCGGTTTGAAGACGCGGCGGAAGGGGTTCTACAGTTGGCAGGAACAACGTCCGAAGGAACGGCTGCGGCCTTGATCAGCGTTGCCGAAGGCGGGTACGCGGTTGGGTATGTGCCGAAGGCTCTTGAACACGCAGAACGCGCGCTGCAACTGGCCCTTGGCCGGGGCGAAAAGGTGCAAATAGCAGTAGCGGAAGAATTGATCGACCGAATAAGGGACAATGGGCCACGTGAGGCTGAACAACCACTCCCGATTGATAGTGAGACCTACGAACGCTCAGCCGAGCTAATCCGGCGAGTTCAGCACGGTGCCGCCCGGTGGTTGTGAAACCATCCCCTCTGCCGCCGGGCGGCGTGCTGCTCGCAGGCCCGATCAGGGTTGGTTAAGTCAGCCGCCGGACCCGATGGTTCCGCCGCGTCCATCAGGCGCAGTGGGACCAGTAATCGTCGTACTATCTGAATTGACGGTGGTGGTCCCGGAGATGGTTTGCGGCTCGTTATAAATCCCTCCTGTCCCTCCAACTCCCCCCTTGCTGAACCCTGCCCCAAGGTACGCGCCGCCATCGCGCAGCGGGCGGGACGGCGAGGTTAGCGTCGGGGTGTCGGCGCAGCCGCTTCCCCCCAACACAAGGGCAAGTACCACCAGCTTAACACAGGTTCGCATCGGGTCTTCCTCCGGGTTTGGGTTGGTTTCCGCGCAACACGACGGAGCCTTAGACGGGCGTTCCTGCGCGGAAGAAAAGATACTGTGAGACGGTCAGATTACGCCACTCAGGGGGGGGTAAACCGCTTCGGATCTCCGCGCCCACCCATTAATCCGTGGCCCTAAAGCCGTTGCGCATCAATAGATCTGCGCCGTCCCGAATGTGTCAGCCTTCTGCGGGTTGGCGACCTTCTGGCGAGCTGTAGCGCAGACATTTTCAGGCTTTTATCGTCGCACTTGTTCGAAGTGAACACACCGCGTTGCTACCCCCAGAAAGTATGCACCCGTTAGTGCGTCCCGTTGGTGAGCCTGCCAGAACCATTCACCGCGATAGCTGGCGTGCGGCCCGTGCGCGCGCGGGGCAACTGGCCGACAGCGAGCGTGTGTTGTTCTCCTCACTATTGGACGCGCTTGAATTGGCATGGCCGCACGTTCGCACGCTCCAGCTCCTGCACGACCAACTCAGTCCGGACGCGACCGGCACCTTAGCGCAGGTGCTTGACTTCATCGACACGCACGTCTGCGACTTGTTCGTTAACCTCGCGTCGGGGGTCGAGGCGTTCATTCCGGGGCCATCAGGTGCCGTCGTCAGGATACCGGACTTCGACTCCACGAATGCGGACGCGGAGCAGTTCGTAAGCTTCCTCGTAGTCCTCGGCGCGACGACCTGCGACCCAGCGTTGCCCCAGCCCGCCGCCTCCGTAATCCGTAGCGCCACAGAGGCGCTTTCAGGGTGGTACGAGCCGGTGCGGCCGGTGCTGGTGCAGGTTGCCGACGCGGTGCAGGGGCCATAGGCCGTGGGGATCGGGCCAGATGGCTACTACGGGTCGGCTGATTGGGAAGCGACGTTCCCGCGTCGCTGTCCTGCTGCGGTCGATTCGGAACGCGTGGGATCGCTGCTCGATGGGCGATTGAGTGGGACGGCGCGCGACTCCGCGTTAGCAGAGGTGGCCGCGTCGGACGACGATTTCGACGTGTTCGCCGATACGGCGGCGGTCCTGCGCGAGGCCGAGTCAGATGAAGAACCAGTAGAGTGAGGCAGGCAGCTTGGATCACACGAACACAGACGATGACGTTGCGCGGCTCCAGGGTGAGCTCGCGGAAATCGCACGCGATTCTGCTCGCCTGCTCCTGCAACCTGACTACGCCGAGTCGGACCTTTCGGAGTTGGATGCGCGCGCGTGGGAGCTGCGCGCGCGCATTCGAGGGGCTGCGATCCGGCGGGCTCCAAAGGCGGAACCGCGAGTCGCCACCATCCGGAGCGGCGGCGGGTTAGTGTCCGGCGGCTGACCTCGTGGGAGACCTCGACCCGTGGCGCCGGACCGCTAGCGATTATGAGGCTTTCATAACCGGTTTGTGCGGAATTCCGCCCGGTCCGGAACGGGACAAATGCCTCCGCTGCCTTACAGCGCAGCTCGTTGGGCTCTACACGAACCTTGGACTGACACCCCCGCCGGGCCTCGTTGATTTCTCGGAGCGGATCGGCAGATGAAGAAGTGCAGGCGCAGCCGCCGTTCCCCCGCTAGCGCGGCCGTCCGCCGCGCGGAAGCCACACCCGCGCTCGGCGGGGTGCCGCTCGGGGTGCTGGCGGCCGAAGGGCTGCTTCCCCAACAGACCATGCCAAGCCCGGGACAGCGTGCGCGTACATCCACAGCGGAGCGCCAGCATGTCGCGCGGCTTGCGAAAGCTGGAGCGGGCCATTCGTGCCACCCGGCCGGCAGACCGTGAATGCCGGGCCAGAGGTCGAGGTGGCCTTCCTGGTAGCCGCCGCGCGCCAGGCAGTCGCGCTCACATCTATTCGCGCGGTGGCAAACGGGGCGGGGTTAAGCCACGGAACCGTCTTTAACCTCGTCAACGGCCGGACGCGCGAGCCCAATCGAACCACCATCGCCAAGCTGCGCGAGTGGTACTTGGGACAGTGGGTCTCTATCGGCGACGGCCTCACGCCAGAGGGCGCCGCGTATCTGATGGAGCAAATTCTCGCGGCGATCGCGCCGGACGAACGCGTGAAAGCCGCGTTCGAGCTGGTGCAGGCGCTGGAACGGATCTATGACCGGCACGGGACGCCGCGGCCGGCGTGGCTTCCGGCGGTACGAGCGGATTATCTGCGGCGTCGCTAGTCACCGGCGCAGATGCGGTTCGGGCTGTGGCGCGGTCGGAGTTGAGCGCATCGGCGCGGCTAACTGCCTCAACGCGGACGTATGGCGCTGAACAATGGCGATTGCCATAAGGATCAACACGAGGAAGAAGATTCGACGCGGACCGATCAAGTAGGCGACGAAGCAAAGGAATCGCATGGCCGGTTGACCTCGGGGTCGGGGGTAATAGATTCGGCGGGCGAGGCGGGGAAGCTCTCTCCCTCCGACCTCGCCCGCCGATTTTCTTTGCTACAGTGCGCGCGCGCGACGCGCGACAGTGGGATGGATTGTGGGATAGGTGTGGCGGTAAACTCGGGCATTTCAGCCCGCTAAGTCCGGTAGGCGCTTCCGAAACATCAAGGATTTACAAGGGTTTTCGGCATCCGCGCCGATTCTTTCGCTGACTCCGTGTGAGACCCTTCAGTTCAAGGATCTGATCCTGAACGAAACTCTGCAAAGCGGTATGAATCGTCAGCGTGAGGTGGGTGACTCCATAAACGAGCGGCGCTCCGAGAGATCGGGGCGCCGCGGTCGTTTACGGGCGGTCGGATAGGTTGTCATCCCGTTCCCACCAGGTCCATCCGCAGGCCGCGCAGGAGGTCGGCGAGGATGAGCTGGGGGTTGACGTTGCCGGCGGCGAGGTCGCGGGCCTCCTGCACGCGCAGGATGGCGGAGGCGACGCCCGCGGGGGCGACGCGCGACTTCTTCACCAGCGAGGAGAGGAGCGCGGCGTCGTCGGTGTAGGCGACCTGCTCGGGGGCGCCGGCGGCGACCGCCATCAGGTCGCGCAGCCACTGCGAGAGCGCCTCGAGCCCCGCCGTGAACTCGCCGCGCGCGCCGGAGGGGGCGATCGCGTTCGCCGCGGCCAGGCGCTGTGTGTCGGTCGACGCGGTGGCCGCGAGCAGGAGGTCGCGCGCGGTCTCGCGCTGGCGCTGCAGTACGCCTGCGCCCCCGCTGGTCGGGAGGAGGCGCAGCGCGCGGCCGATGGCGCCCTCGGAGAGGCCGGCGAGGCGCTCGGCCTCCGCCGGCTTCATCCCCTTCTCCCGCTCCAGGAACGCGGCCACCACCGGGGCCGGCAGCCGCATCAGGCGGATGGGGAGCACGCGCGAGCGGATGGTCGGCAGCAGCGCGCCGGGGTTGGACGAGGTGAGGATGAGCGTCGTGTCGGCCGGCGGCTCCTCCAGCAGCTTGAGGAAGGCGTTGGCCGCCTCGGGGCTGCTCTCCTGCGGCACCATCAGCTCGGCGTCGCCGGCGACGAACACCTTGCGGCTCCCCATCGCCGGGCGCACGGAGGCGAGGCGCTGGAGGTTCTGCACCATCCCCATGAAGTACGCCGGCGCCTTGTCGTACGCCGGCACGTGGAAGGGGTCGGCGCGCCGCTCGGCCAGCTCGGCGAAGCGCGCCTCCTCCAGCTTCTCGCGCAGCTTCTCGGGGGTGGCGGCGTCGGGGCGGGGGAGGGGGAAGAACCAGTGGACGTCGGGGTGCTCCAGCCGCTCCACGAAGCGGCACGACTGGCAGCTCCCGCACGCATCGCCATCCGAAGTCGGGGACTGGCAGAGGATGAGCTGCGCGAGCCAGAGCCCCAGCCGCTCCTTCCCCACCCCCGCGGGGCCGTGGAGGAGGAGCGACTGGGGGAGGTTCCCGTTGCGGAAGGCGGCGAGCAGCTTCCGCCGCACGTCGTCGTGGCCGTAGACCGATGGCAGCGGCATCAGTCGAAGTCAGGAAAAGACGGGTCTCTCACAGAGGACACGGAGGTCACGGAGGACTGCTTGTCGTTCCTCTGCGACCTCTGTGTCCTCTGTGAGAGAAAAAAGCGCAGCCTCATCGGCCGCGGAGCCAGGTGAGCGGGTCGACGGCCTCGCCGCCGGGGGTGCGGATCTGGAACTCGACGTGCGCGCCCTCGGGGGTGTTCTCGCCGCCCACGGTGCCGACCACCTGGCCCTTCTGCACCGTGGCGCCCTGCTGCACCTGGATCTCCTTCAGGTACAGGTAGAGCGAGTAGTAGCCGCCGCCGTGGCTCACCACCACGGTGGGGCCGTACCCCTCGAAGGGCGCCGCCATCTCCACCCGTCCGCCCTCCACCGCACGCACCGGCGTTCCCGGCGCGGCGCCGATCCCCAGGCCGTTGTAGCGGATGGCGGTGCCGTTGCTCTGCACCGCGCGCCCGAAGCGGTAGACCAGCGAGCCGGAGACCGGCCAGCTCAGGTTCCCCACGTCGGCCGTGGTCATGGTCGCCGCCGGGCGCGAGGGCGCGCGCACCGGCGCCGGCGGGGCGGGGCGGCCGGCGGCGGCCGCGCTGGTTCGGGCGCGGGCGTCCTCGGCGGCGCGGGCGCGCTCGCGGCGCTCCTCCTCGCGGCGGCGGGCCTCCAGCGTGGCCATCAGGCTGGTCAGGCGCCGCTCGTCGCGCAGCAGCTCGTCGATGCGCTGCACCGTGGTGCGCTCGTGCGAGCGCAGCGACGAGAGGGTGGTGCTGCGCGCCTGCGCCATGTCGCCGAGCTGCGCGTGCTCCTGCGCCCGCTCGTTCTGCAGGTACTGCAGGTCGGTGTAGCTGCGCCGCAGCTCGTGCTCGCGGAGCTGGAGCTGGCGCTGCAGCTCCGCCACGTCGCGCACCAGCCCCCGGTCGCGCCGCGCCACCAGGTAGAGGTACTTGTAGCGGTTCAGCAGGTCGGCGAAGGAGTGCGCGGTGAGCAGCACCTCTTCGGCCTGCAGCGGCCCGCGCTTGTAGATGTCGCGCAGCCGCCGGTCCAGCAGCGCGCGCTTCTGCGCCAGCTCGTCCTGGGTGCGCAGCAGCTCGTCGGTGGTCTCGTCGATCTTCCGCTGCGTCTCGCTCATCTGGAAGTTGAGCTCGTGCAGCAGCGACGCGCTCACCTCGCGCTGCCGCTGGATGTTGCGGATCTCGGCGGTCACGTCGTGCACGCGGCTGCGGATCCCCGACAGGTCGCGGCGCAGCGCGCTGCGCTCGGCGCGGATCTCCTGCAGCCGGCGCTGGCTCTCGCTGATCTGCTGGTCGGGCGAGCGCTGCTGCTGCGGCTGGGCCGGCCGGCGCTGCTGCGCAAGGGCGGCCAGCGGGAGCGCCGCCGCCAGCGCCAGCGCGAGGCCCAGCCGGGCGCGCACCCTCAGACCTCCTCCAGGTGGCGGCGCACGGCCACCATGCTGCTCAGGAAGCCGAAGAGCGTCCCCACCGCCACCACCAGCACGATCCACTGGCCGGGGAGGAACTCGATCTGGAACATGGTGGCGCTCAGCACCCGGTACGCCCCCCAGGTGAGGAACGCCGCCAGCACCCCCCCCGCCACGCCCGTGATCAGCCCCTCCAGCAGGAAGGGGCGCTGCACGAAGCCGTCGGTGGCGCCCACCAGCCGCATGATGCTGATCTCCTCGCGCCGCGCGAACACGGCGATGCGCACCGCGGTGGCGATGATGATGGCCGCCACCAGCGCGAAGGCGACGCCGATCAGCGTGGCCGCGCCGCCCGCCAGCCGGCGGATCAGGAAGATGCGCTCCAGCCACTCGCGGCCGTAGCGCACGTCCTCGACGAAGGGGTAGGCCTTGAGCCGCTCGGCCACGGCGCGCACCGCCTGCGGGGTGCGCGAGCCGGGCTTCATCCGCACCTCGAGCGAGGCGGGGAGCGGGTTGTTGTCGAGGTCGGCGAAGACGTCGTGGAACTCCTGCATGTCGGCCATGGCGTTGGCCAGCGCCTCGGTCTTGCTCACGTAGCGCAGCTCCATCACCCCCGGCAGCCCCCGCCCCTCGCTCTGCGCCAGCTCGAGCTGCGCGGGGGTGGTGGCGTCGTCCAGGTAGGCCACGATCTCCACCTTCTCCTCCACCTTGTCGATGGCGCGGCCGATGTTCCAGGTGGTGAGCCCGAAGAGGCCGATCACGAAGAGGGAGAAGGCGATGGCGACGACCGAGAGGAAGGCCAGCAGCGGGCTGCGGCGGAAGGCGGAGAGCGCCTCGCGGAGGGCGTAGGGCATGGCCTTCAGCTCCCGTGCAGGTCGGCGATTGCCGGGACCTCCACGCTGCGCGGGGCCACGGCGGGCGGGGGCGGCGGGGTGGCGGCCTTCGAGTCGTACACCACCTGCCCCTGCGCCAGCTCGATCACCCGGTACTCGGGGTGGGCGCGCACCAGGTCCAGGTCGTGGGTGGCCATCAGCACCGTCATCCCCAGCGCGTTGATCTCGCGGAAGAGGTCGAACACGCCGCGCGCGGCCCACTCGTCGAGGTTGCCGGTGGGCTCGTCGGCCAGCAGCACCAGCGGCTCGTTGGCGAGCGCGCGGGCGACGGCCACCCGCTGCCGCTCGCCCCCCGAGAGCTCGTCGGGGAAGGCCTGCGCCTTGTGGCTGAGGCCCACCTGGGTGAGCACGCGGTTCACCCGCTGGGAGATGGCGGTGCGCTTGACCCCGGTGACCTCGAGGGCGAAGGCCACGTTCTGCTCGGCGGTGCGGTCGCGCAGCAGGCGGAAGTCCTGGAAGACGACCCCCAGCTTGCGGCGGAGCAGGGGAATGTCCTTGCGCCGCACCGTCTTCGAGGAGAAGCCGGAGACGCGCACCTCACCGGCGCTGGGGAAGTCGGCCATCTGGATCAGGCGCAGGATGGTGCTCTTCCCGGCGCCCGAGTGCCCGGTGAGGAACGCCAGCTCCCCCTTCTGGACGTGGAACGACACGTCCTTGAGCGCCGCGCCGGAGCGGGGGTACTCCTTGTAGACCGACGTGAGCTTGATCACGTGTTGCGGAGACTGCGGGAGGAACGGCAAGTGGCGGACTGGCCGAAACTTAATCGCGTCCGCCGCGGGTGTCAAAAGCTCAACGGCAATTTCTCACGCAGAGCCGCAGAGGAACGGAGGGAGAGAGACGCAGTGCCTCTCCGTGTCTCTGCGCCTCTGCGTGAGACCTGCTGTTTCAGGACTGTCGGGCGAGGTGGATGGCGAGGAGGATCGCCTCCTTCATCGAGGACGGGTCGGCGAGGCCGCGGCCGGCGATGTCGAGGGCGGTGCCGTGGTCGGGAGAGGTGCGGGGGAAGGGGAGGCCCAGCGTCACGTTCACCCCGCTGCCGAAGGCGGCCGTCTTGAACGCCGCCATCCCCACGTCGTGGTAGGGCGCGATCACCGCGTCGAACTCGCCGCGGACGGCGCGGGTGAACACCGTGTCGGCGGGGATGGGGCCCGCGGCGTCGACCCCCGCCTCCCGCAGCCGCCGCAGCGCGGGCGCGACGATCCGCTCCTCCTCGTCGCCGAAGAGCCCGCCGTCCGACGCATGGGGATTCACCGCGCAGAGCGCCAGCCGCGGCCGCGCGATCCCCCACCCCGAGCGGAGCGAATCGGAGGTGAGTGTGGCCTGCTCGACCAGGAGGTCGGCCGAGAGCGCCGCGGGGACGTCGCGCAGCGCCAGGTGCGTGGTCGCCAGCACCACCCGCAGCGGGCCGCCGAGCGCGGTGCGCTCCGCCGCCATCAGCATCGCCACGCGGGGAACGCCGGCCAGCTCGGCCAGCATCTCGGTGTGGCCGGGATAGCTCCATCCCCCGTCGTGGAAGGCCGCCTTGTCGATGGGCGCGGTGACGATCGCGTCGACCTCGCCCGCCATCGCCATCGCCACCGCGCGGCGGATCGCCTCGCCCGCCACCCGCCCCGCGGCCGCCGCGCCGTCCGCCGGGGTCCACGGGCCGGCGCCGACGCCGCCGGGGCCGACCAGGGGATCCGGGCCCACCCGGACGAACGAGGCCGCGCCGGCGATCTCACGATCGGCCAGCGCGGCCTCGGTGACTTCGGGGCCGATCCCGCGTGGGTCGCCCAGGGTGACGGCGACGCGCACCGGGGTCACGCCCAGATCCCCTCCTCGCGGGTCCGCTCCTCGCGCAGCACGCGGTAGAGCTCGCGCGCCTGCTGCTTCGAGGTGCTCTTCCCCGGCGTGGCCAGCAGCTCCACCTCCAGCGTGCGCGCCGGGTAGCGCACCTCGATCCGCCGCCCGGGCGGCACCGGGTCGCTGGGCCTGGCCTGCTTCCCGTCCACCCACACCGCCCCCGCCTCGCACGCCGCCTTGGCCTCGCTCCGGCTCTTGGTCAGGCAGAGGCGGTGCAGGAGCACGTCGGCCCGCAGGACCTCGCCCTCGCTCACAGGGAGAGGTTCACGGCGGTGACCTGGCGCAGCTCGGCCAGCAGCCGGGCGACCTGCTTCTCCTCCACCAGCCGGTCGCGGATGAAGTCGCGCACGTCGGCCAGGGTGTACGCGCCGCCGGCGCGGCGGTCGGTGACCTTGGCCACCACGAACGCCGGGCCGGTGGGCTCGATGACCTGGAAGGGGCCGACGACCGCCCCCACCTCGGACGTCGCGAACGCCTGCGAGTACTCCGGCGTCAGCCGGTCGGGGAGCACGTCCTTGAGGCTGCGCTGCTCGGGCGGGGTGCCGCTGCGCGCGGCCATCTCGGTGATGGACGCACCCGCGCGCGCGGCGGCCGCGAACGAGTCGGCCCGCGCGCGCGCCGCGGCGATGTCGGCGTCGGTGATCTCGGGGCGGATCAGGATGTGCCGCGCCTGGCGCTCGGGGCCGCGCACCTTCTCCAGCTTGATGATGTGGTAGCCGAACTGGGTCTTCACCACGTTCGGGCTGATCTGCCCCGGGGTGAGGAAGAACGCCATCTGCTCGAACTCGCGCACCATCTGTCCCTGCCGGAACCATCCCAGCATGCCGCCCTGCTGCGCGCTGGCGTCGCTCGAGTTGCGGCGGGCGAGCTCCTCGAAGTTCCCGCCGCGGCGCAGCTCGGCCAGGATCTCCTCGGCGCGGCGGCGCGCGCGCGCGTCGGCCGAGTCGCTGGGAGTGGACTTCACGATCGCCTGCTGGAAGGAGACGGTGGCCGGGCGGGCGCCCAGGCTCCCCTTCTCGCGCTCGAAGAAGGCGCTGATCTCCTCGTCGCTCACCGCGGGCGGAGCCATCTTGCTCAGCCGCTGCTGGCGGTAGCGCTGGATCAGCGTCTGGTCGGTGTAGGTGCGGGTGAGCTCCTGGCGGTACGAGTCCAGGGTGCGCCCGGTCCTGGCCAGCTCGGCCTCCATGGCCGCCTGCGAGCCGAAGCTCTGCTGCACGCGGTTGATCTGGTTCTCCACCGCGCTCAGCACCTCGGTGGGGTCGATCACCAGCTCCCGGTCGCGGCGCCCCGCCTCCAGCAGGATCAGGTCGTCCACGCGCCGCTGCAGCAGCTCGCGCACGAAGGCGTCGCGGGCGGCGGGCTCGGTGGGCACCGCCTGCCCCTGCGCCTGCATGGACTCGATCTCGATCAGCAGGTCCGAGTAGAGGAGCGAGGTGTCGCCCACGGTGGCGACCACGCGGTCCCACACCCGGGTGCCGGGCTGCGGGTTGGCGGGCTGCTGCGCGCCGAGCGCCGCGGGGGCGGCCAGCGCGGCGGCGAGGGCGAGCGCGGTCAGGAGACGCATGCGCATGGTGTTCGGGAAAGATGGAAGTGCGAAGCGGCCCGGGTGGGGCCGCTGTCCGGACCTCATACGCCGCGAGGCGCGGCGGGGTTCCCGACAGGGGACAGGTTACAGGGGACAGGGGACAGCCGGCGAGCCACTCGGGTCCGCTGGCTGTCCCCTGTCCCCCTCTCTTACTTCTTGGCCGTGTCCGCCGGGGCCGGCGCGGGGGCCGGAGCCGGGGCGGGGGCCGGCGGCACGGGCTGCGCGCCCTGCGGCGGCATCTGCTGCTGCGGCATCTGGGCCGGCGGCGTCACCTGCGGCTGCGTGGCGCGGATCGACCGCACCCGCTCGAGCACCTGCGGGAACGACTCGGCGTTGATGGTCGGCCGGTAGATGCCGCGGAGCTGCGTGCCGAGCACGCCCAGCGGGGGCATCTGCGCCTGGCCGGTGACGGCCTTCTGCAGCATCTCGCGGACGACCTGCTCGATCACCGCGTTCCCCGCGGCGCCCCGGGGCGCGCGGCGCTGGGCGAGGCCGGTGACCTCCACCAGCTGGCGCACGGTGGCGCGCGCCTGCTCCCGCATCTCCTGCATCTGCTGCGGGGTGGGGCCCAGCCGGCGGCGGGCGGCCTCGGCCAGGAGCAGCTTCTTGATCGCCTGCCCCTTGATCACCTCGTTCACCGAGCTGTCGGGTGCCTCGGAGAGCTGCTTGAGCGCGTCGGCGGGGGCGCCCGCCATCTCGTCGCGCAGGTCGGCCGCGGTGAGCGCGCCCCCGGCGAAGGAGGCCAGCCGGCGCCCGGCGGCGCGGCCGCTCACCTGGTCTGGGCCGCTCTTCGCCATCTCCTTCACCTGCGCGGCGGCGCCGCTCTCCAGCTTCACGTTGGCGGCGGTGCGCAGCGAGTCGACGAAGTGCTGTCTCCCCTGCTGCTGCGAGTGCTGGATCATGTACTGGCGGAACTGCTCCTTGTCGTTCCCCATGGGGCGGGCCGCGCGGCGCTCCTCGAGCTTGATCACGTGGTAGCCGAAGGAGGTCTCGACCACGGGGCTCACCTGCCCGGGCTGCAGCCTGTTCACCGCCTCCTCGAACTGCGGCACCATCTGCCCGCGCCCGAACCAGCCCAGGTCGCCGCCGTTGTCCTTGCTGGGGTCCTGCGAGTGCTGCCGCGCCAGCGCGGCGAAGTCGGCGCCGGGGGCGGCGGCCTGCCGCTGGATGGCCTCGACGGCGCGCTTCACGCTGTCGCGCTGCGCCGGGGTGGCGTTCTCGGGGGTGCGCAGCAGGATGTGGCGGGCGTGGTTCTCCGGCCCGGGCCCCTGCGTCTGCCAGGCCTGCTCGAGCTGCGCGTCGCTGAACGCCGTATCGACCTTGATGGCCTGCTGGAAGAGGCGGTTGATGGTCGCCTGCTCGCGCTCGGCCCTGGTGAGCTTGTCCAGGTCGAGCACGGCCAGCGAAGTGTCCTCGGCCAGGGCGGTGGCGAGCAGGGTGTAGTCCACCCAGCGCTCGGTGAGCTCGCGCACGATCTCGGGCGTGGGGGGCACCTGCGGGTTGGCCGCGATCAGGTTGGCGGCGTCTTCGACCTTGAATTCCTTGCCGGCGGCCGTGGCCACCTGGTCGCCATGGGCATTCACGGCCCTCTTCAGGCTGTCGCACCCCGCCGCGAGGGGGAGTGCGGCCAGCAGCAGGGCCCAGCGGGAGAACTTCATCCGATTGTCTCCACCCGGGTGAGTGAGCGGCACGGGGCTCCGGGAAGGCCGTCGTGCGCGGGAAAAATCAACAAAAGTGCCTAGTGCCTAGTGCCTAGTGCCTAGTGCCGAGGTCCAGGCAATGGTGCACTGTGCCCAGGCCTGAACGGCCACAGTGTCGCGTTGGTGCCGTGGATGTGCGTTGGTGGCGTGGGTTATCGTGAATATGCGAGTAAACTCGCCGCTACAACCACACGCTGTCCGCCTGCGCGGACATCCACCGCCTCTGCCTTGCACGCCATGCCGCGACCGCACGGGACCGAAGTCCGCGAAGGCGGACTGCGTGAAGTTGTAGCCGCGGCTTCAGCCGCAACGTCCCACACCCCACTGTGCCCCCGCCGCTCCTCCCCAGCACTCAGCACTAGGCACTAGGCACTAGGCACTAGGCACTAGGCACTAGGCACTAGGCACTAGGCACTAGGCACTAGGCACTAGGCACTGCCGTTCTATCCCACCACCGCCGGGTCCGCCGCGAGATCCCGCAGCGCGGAGACGATGGTGTGGATGATGGGCTCGGTGCCGTGGCGCGTCAAAGTGAGCGAGAGCGGGAGCGGGCGGCGCACGTCGACGTCGAACTGGTAGCGCGTGAGCGTCTTCTGCAGCGGCGCCATGCGCGGCACCACCCCCACGCGGAAGTTCAGCCGCACGTCCCACGGGCGCACCAGGATGCGCTCCACCCCCAGCTCGCCCCCCACCAGCCGGAGCGACTGCGTGGCCAGCAGCGTCTCCACCTCTTCCGGGAGCGGGCCGTAGCGGTCGCGCAGCTCGCGGCGCATCGCCTCCACCCCGTCCACCGTCTCCTCGCGCGCCAGGCGCCGGTAGAAGTGCAGCTTCTGGCTCTCGTCGGCCACGTAGGCGTCGGGGATGAGCGCCGCGCCGTCGACCGAGACCTCGGCCGCGCCCCTCACCGGCTGCTTTCCGTTCCCCTTGAGCTGCTTGATGGTGTCTTCGAGCAGCCGCAGGTAGGTGTCGAGCCCCACGGCCTGCACGAAGCCGCTCTGCTCGGCGCCCAGGATGTTACCCGCCCCGCGCAGCTCCAGGTCCTTGAGCGCGATGCGGTAGCCGCTCCCCAGCTCGGTGTAGTGCTCCAGCACCCGGAGCCGCCGCTCGGCGTCTTCCTGCACCTCGTCGGGGATCAGGAGGTAGCAGAAGGCGCGGTGGTGGCTGCGGCCCACGCGGCCGCGGATCTGGTAGAGCTGGCTGAGGCCGAACTGGTCCGCGCGGTTCACGATCAGCGTGTTGGCGCGCGGCACGTCGAGCCCGCTCTCGATGATGGCGGTGGCCACCAGCACGTCCAGGTCGCCGTCCAGGAAGCGGGTCATCACCGCCTCCAGCTCCTTCTCCCGCATCTGCCCGTGCGCCACCCCCACGCCCGCGTCGGGGACCATGCGTTGCACCTTTTGCATCACCGCGCCGATGGTCTCCACCCGGTTGTGGACGAAGAACACCTGCCCCCCGCGGTCCAGCTCGCGCCGGATGGCGTCTTCGATGATCGCGTCGGTCCAGGGGATCACGTGCGTGATCACCGGCTGCCGGTCGCGCGGCGGGGTCTGGATCAGGGTCATGTCCCTGAGCCCCAGCAGCGAGAAGTGCAGCGTGCGCGGGATCGGCGTGGCGGTCAGCGTGAGCACGTCCACCGTCTTGCGGAGCTGCTTCAGGATCTCCTTGTGCTTCACCCCGAAGCGCTGCTCCTCGTCGATCACCAGCATCCCCAGGTCGCGGAAGCTCACGTCGGGGGAGAGGAGGCGGTGCGTGCCGATGATCACGTCCACCGTTCCCGCCTGCAGCCGCGAAAGCACCTCGGTCTGCTCCTTCGCCGTGCGGAAGCGGCTCAAAGCCTCGATGCGCACGGGGAAGTCGGCCAGCCGCTCGCTGAAGGTGTGCAGGTGCTGCTCGGCCAGGATGGTGGTGGGCACCAGCACCGCCACCTGCTTCCCGTCCTGCACCGCCTTGAAGGCCGCGCGGATGGCGATCTCGGTCTTCCCGTACCCCACGTCGCCGCAGATCAGGCGGTCCATGGGGCGGGGGCTCTCCATGTCCTTCTTGACGTCGTCGGTCGCCTGGCGCTGGTCCGGCGTGTCCTCGAAGAGGAAGGCGCTCTCCATCTCCCGCTGCCAGCGGGTGTCGGGGGCGAAGGCGAACCCCTTCTCGGCGCTGCGCGCGGCGTAGAGCTCCAGCAGCTCGGCCGTCATCTCCTGGATGGCCTTCTGCGTCTTCTGCCGCGCGCGGCTCCACTCCTTCCCGCCGATGCGGTGCACCCGGGGCGCCGCGCCGGGCTCGTCGGAGTCCGACACCCAGCGCTCGATCAGGTCCACCCGGTGCACGGGCACGCGCAGCAGCTCGCCGCCCGCGTACTCGACCACCAGCGTCTCGAACTCCTCCTCGCCGACCCGCACCCGCTCCATCCGCCGGAACTGGCCGATGCCGTGGTCCATGTGCACCACGTAGTCGCCCGGCTTGAGCGCCGCCACGCTCTCCAGCGCCGCCCCGCCGCGGAAGCGCCGCCGCCGCCGCAGCCGCCGGGTGCGGCGGAAGATCTCGTGGTCGGTGAGGAGCCGGAGCGGGGGCGCCGCGTCGGCCAGCACGAAGCCGCCGGTGAGCGAGCCGATCCCGAGCTCCGTGTAGCGCGCGACCCTGAACTCGTCGAGCAGCTCCTGCAGGCGCTCCAGCTGCCCCTGGTTGTCGCAGAGGATGAGCGTCTGCTCGCCGCGCCCCGCCGCCGCGCGCAGCAGCTCGCCCAGCCGCGGCATGTCGCGGTCGATCGCCTCGGGCGGGAGCGCGCGGAAGTGGAAGGTGGCGCGCACCGGCCGCCCGGCGGCCTCCTCCACGAAGAGCTGCGGGAGCCGCTCCAGCCGCTTCCCCGCCTCGTGCGCGGGAAGGAAGAGGCGCTCCGGGGCCTCGGGGCGGGTGCCGCGCACCGCCTCGGCGTCGTGCAGCCGCAGCACCTCGCTCCAGGTGCGCTCCAGCTCCGGCTGCGTGCCCCCGCCGGCCAGGTGCACCACCACCGTCTCGCCCGGCAGGTAGTCGAGCAGCGACTTGCGCGGCGGCTCGCCCCCGTCGGTGGAGGGGCCGGGCGCGGCGTGCGAGGACGCGCCGCCCCCTTCGCGGGCCGGGCGCAGGTCCACCGGGAGCAGCTCCAGCGCCTCGACCGAGCGCACCGAGAGCTGGGTGAGGATGTCGAAGAAGCGGACCGACTCGATCTCGTCGCCGAAGAACTCGATGCGCGCGGGCTCCGGCGCGCCGAAGCCGAAGACGTCGACGATGCCGCCGCGGAGCGCGAACTGCCCCACCTCCTCCACGGTGGCCGCGCGCTCGAAGCCCATCTCCTCCAGCGTGGCGGCGAGCTCCGGGAGGCGAACCCGCTGGCCCACGCGCAGCTCCAGGCGCAGGTCGTCGAGCCCCTCCACCGCGGGGGAGAGCTCCTGCATGGCCCGCGCGGTGGTCACCAGCAGCGAGGCGCGCCCGGAGAGCAGGGCCTCCAGCGCCTCCACCCGCGCGCCGCCGATCTCCAGGTGCGGCTCGGCCTCCTCGTAGGGGAGGCTCTCGCGCTGCGGGTAGAGGTACACGGACCCTTCGCCCAGCAGCGCCTCCAGGTCGGCGGCGGCCTGCTCGGCGTCTTCGGGGCGCGTGGCCACCAGCACCCAGAGCCGCTCGCGCCGGGCGCGGTGAAGCGCCGCCGCGAGCACCAGCGGCGCCGAGCCGGCCAGCCCCGCCGCCGTCACGGCCTCGCCGGCGCGGGGAAGCGCCGCGGCGAGCTCGCGGAAGGCCGGGACCGTCTGGAAGGAGTCGATCAGCAGCGGGTGCGGCACAGCCTCTCGGAAACGGGAGCCAACCCCGCCCGGCACAACAGAACGCCCCGCCGGCCGGGCGGGACGGCGGGTGCGCGGACTCTCGCAAGACCGCGGGAGACAAACCGCAAAGCTACCGCGGCGGGCGGCGGTGCGTCAACTCCGGGCTGCGTAGCTACCCGGGCTTCTACAGAACGTTTCACGCAGAGCCGCGGAGGAACAGAGAGGGCGCGGTGGGTTGACCGCCGGGCCGATCCATTGCTTCGCGTGGCTGTGCATCAGCGATCCGCGCCTGCGACCATCGTTTCGTCGCTCAGGTGGACGGTCCTGCGCGAAGCGCCAGGGAGAGGGCCCGGGGGGCAGGCGTGGCTCTACGGCGCCGGGATGGAGAAGGTGATGGGGATGCCGTGGCTCAGGAGGGTCCGGGTGCGGGAGCGTGCAGTGCCGGCTGGGGTGCCGTTCCCGTCGTCCTTCGGGCGGCCGAGGAAGAAGTTGTCGACCGTGTTGGTGGGATGCTCGTGGGCGTAGCGGGTGACCTTCCACCCCACGAAGGTGCCGATGGCGGCGCCCACCACCACGTCGCTCGCCCAGTGCGCGTTGTTGTACATCCGCGAGATCCCTACGATGCTGGCCGCGCCGAAGAGGCCCGCGCCCACGAACGTGCTCCCCGACTTCCACGCGTACGCCGCCTCGGCGGTCACCGCGGCGGCGGCGGCGAAGGCCGAGGTGGTGTGCCCGGAGGGGAAGGAGCGCATCGAGTCGGACCGCAGGCCGCGCATGAGCCTGAAGTCGTACGGGTCGTCGGGCGACAGGTAGGGGCGCTTGCGGCCGGCGATCACCTTCACGCCCCCCGTGACCAGGTCGCCGATGAACACCGCCTCGGCCGCGTGCAGCCCCACCCGCGCCATCCCCCGGTTCCCCGTCACGCGCCCCGCGCCGTAGACCACGCCGCCCAGCACGATCGCCCCCGGCGACCCCAGCAGCCGCGCGCTCGTGGAGCTCTTCGAGAGGATGCGGTTCGCCTGCCACGCCTCGTCCTGCAGGGTGTGCGCGAGCCTCCGGTCCAGCGGCGCCACGGAGGCGGTGGCCGCCGCGAAGCCGGCTGCCCAGTACAGGTCGCGCCGTTCGAAGAGGGCGGGCTTCTCCCCGCCCGCGCTGTCCGCCGCCTGCGCCGGCGACCGCGCCGGCACGCCCCCGCAGAGCATGGCCGCGGCGGCGCCGGCGGCCACGAACCGTCTCACCCGCATCGCTTCACCTTGTACGATCGTGGAGACGGGGTGTAGGGAAAACCCCGTCAGGACCGATTTCATCCTCCCGACCCGCGGCCGCCCGGGCGGGGATATGATGATCGGGCGCATCCTCGCGCCTGTATCGACACACCCTCTTCCAACTTCACCCTGGGAGGCGAAGCGTGCCAGAGAAGATCCGCATCCTCCTCGCCGACGACCACCCGGTGCTGCGCAGCGGGCTCGAGGCGCTGCTGGCGCTCGAGGAGGGGCTCGAGGTGGTGGGGCAGGCCTCCACCGGCGAGGAGGCGGTGGAGAAGACCCGCCTGCTGCGCCCCGCCGTGGTGGTGATGGACCTCTCGATGCCCGGCATCGGCGGGCTCGAGGCCACGCGCCGCGTGGTGGAGCTCGGCCTGGGCGCGAAGGTGGTGGTGCTCACCTCGCAGACCGAGGAGGACTACCTCCTCCCCGTGCTGGAGGCGGGCGCCGCCGGCTTCGTGCGCAAGACCAGCGCGGACACCGACCTGGTGAACGCCATCCGCGCCGTGGCGCGCGACGAGGTGTTCCTCTACCCCAGCGCCACCCGCCTGCTGCTGCGCACCTACCGGCAGGCGCGCGAGCCGCACGCCGAGGGGCCGCTGGAGCGCCTCAGCGAGCGCGAGCGCGAGGTGATGGCGCTCACCGCGGAGGGGTACAGCTCCGCCGAGGTGGGGAAGAAGCTCTACCTCTCCCCCAAGACGGTGGACACCTACCGCGCCCGGCTGATGCAGAAGCTGGGGCTCAGCCATCGCGCCGAACTGGTCCGCCTGGCGCTCGACACCGGCGTGCTGGCCTGAGAGGGTGTTGCTGAACGCGCACATTCCGCGGGGCATCCCAGGCGTCATCCCGAGGCCCGGCCACACGGGTCCTGGCGTCGGCGCTGCAGACGGCAGGGCCGTGAGGATCTGGCCGAGGAATGCGCGGGAGCCCGCCGCGGAAGCCCCCACGCTCGACGCGTCCACGCCGGCGCTCGATGCCTGGCTTTTCCTGCGTGGCATTCGACGAGTGAACGTGAGGCCGCGGCTTCCGCGCGAGCGTCCGCGGCCGGCTCCGGCGTGGCCGCGATCAGATCCTCACGGCCCTGCCGGCATCGGAGCGAAAGCTGATTCCACGTGGCCGGGCCTCAGGATGACACCCGAGGGTGTCCGAAGAACGGGTTCAGCAACACCCTCTCAGGATGACATCTCTTTTGCACAACGGCTCTCAAGAAAACGGTATGCGAGAGCGGGTCAGTCGTAGTCGGGCTCGAGGTTGGCGTACTTCAGCACGACGACCTTGCGGCCGACGACGTCGAAGTCGATCGAGGCCTTCACGTCGCCGCCGAAACCGCTGAGCTCGGCCACGGTGCCGGAGCCGAAGCGGGGATGGCGCACGCGCGCGCCCTTCACCAGCGACGGATAGTCCTGGCTGTCGCTGTAGTCCACCTGGTAGGTGGGATCGACGGGCTCCGCGCGGCGCGGCGGCGGAGGGGCGACGCCGAGCCGCTCCCGCCGCGTCGCGAAGCCGCGCGCGAACGACTTCCACGGCTGCGCGTAGCTGGAGGTGCGCTCGTAGATGCGCTCGCTCTGCCGCCGCTCCAGCAGCTCGCGCGGCACCGACTCCAGGAACTGGCTGGGGATGGTGTCCATCCACTCCGCCCCGCGGCGGCGGCGGAGCGCGTAGGCCAGGTACAGCTTCCGCTCGGCGCGGGTGATCCCCACGTAGAAGAGCCGGCGCTCCTCCTCGAGCTGCTTCGGCTCGTCCATCGCGCGCACCAGCGGAAAGAGCCCGTCTTCCAGCCCGGTGATGAAGACCACGGGGAACTCCAGCCCCTTCGCGTTGTGCAGCGTCATCAGCGACACCGCGTCGGCCTTGGGGTCGTGCTGGTCGATGTCGGCCACCAGCGCCACGTGCGCCAGGAACTGGTCGATCGCGCGCGGCCCCGTCTCCCCCGCCTCCTCCATCTCCGCGCTGAGCTCGGGGTCGTGCTCGCGCAGCCCCGCCTCCAGGTCCGCCGTCCCCGCGATCAGCTCCTCCACGTTGCGGATGCGGTCCTCCCCCTCCGCCCCCTCCTGCTTGAGCGACTCGATCAGCCCCGTGTCGGTGACCAGCGCGCGCAGCGTCTCGTCCAGCGGCACGCGCTCCACCACCGCGGCGTGCTTGCGGATGAGCCCCGCCAGCTCCGGGAGCGCGCGCGCCGCCGGCCCGCGGATCTCGTCGATGGAGCCGGCGCGCTCGGCGGCCAGGAGGAGCGGGATCCCCTGCTCCGTGGCGTACTCCCCCAGCCGCGCCAGCGACGCGTCGCCGATGCCGCGCCTGGGCACGTTCACGATGCGCAGGAATGCCTCGTCCGCCGCGGGGTTGGCGACCAGGCGGAGATAGGCGAGCGCGTCCTTGATCTCGCGCCGCTCGTAGAAGCGCGTGCCGCCGATCACCCGGTAGGGCATCCCCTCGCGGCGCAGCCCCTCTTCCATCGCGCGCGACTGGGCGTTGGTGCGGTAGAGGACGACGAAGTGCTTGAGCTTGAGCGACGCGTCGTCGGCCATGCGCGCGTTGATCTCGGCGGCCACCCAGTCGGCCTCGTCGCGCTCGTCGGCGCACTCGATCAGGGTGAGGCGCTCGCCCGCGGCGGCGTCGGTGCGCAGCGTCTTCCCCTTGCGGTCGCGGTTCTCCGCGATCACGCGGTTGGCCGCGTCGAGGATGTTCTGCGTGGAGCGGTAGTTCTGCTCCAGCCGCACCGTGCGCGCGCCGGGGAAGTCCTTCTCGAAGTCCAGGATGTTGCGGATGTCGGCGCCCCGCCAGCCGTAGATCGACTGGTCGTCGTCGCCCACCACGAACAGGTTCTGGTGCTCCTCGGCCAGCAGCCGCAGCAGCACGTACTGCGCGCGGTTGGTGTCCTGGTACTCGTCCACCAGGATGAGCCGGAAGCGCTCGCGGTAGCGCTGCAGCACCCGCTCGTTGGTGCGGAAGAGCTCCACCGGCTTCACCAGCAGGTCGTCGAAGTCGAAGGCGTTGGCGTCACGCAGCGCCTTCTGGTAGAGCGGGTAGGCGTCGGCGACCACCCGCTTGTACGGGTCGCTCGCCGCGGCCGCGTACGCTTCGGGTGAGGTGAGCTCGTTCTTGGCGGCCGAGATGGCGGAGTGGATGGCGCGCGGGGGCCAGCGCTTGAGGTCCAGCCGGAGCTGGTCGCGCACGATGCGCTTCACCAGCGCCTCGGCGTCGGCCGCGTCGTAGACCATGAAGCCCGGCGTCCATCCCAGCCGGGTGGCGTCGCGGCGCAGGATGCGCGCGCCGATGGCGTGGAAGGTCCCGATCCACATCCCCCCGGGCTCCTTCCCCAGCAGCGCGCGCACGCGCTCGCGCATCTCCCCCGCCGCTTTGTTGGTGAAGGTGAGCGAGAGGATGGCGGCGGGGTCGACCCCCATCTCGTCGATCAGCCAGGCGATGCGGTGCGTGAGCACCCGCGTCTTCCCGGAGCCGGCGCCGGCCAGCACCAGCAGCGGCCCCTCGAAGTGGGTGGCCGCGTCGCGCTGCTCCGGGTTCAGGTGCGACAGGTCTACCGCCATCTCCGCCGTTTCAGGGACACGGGGTTCAGGGTTTCGGATCGATTCCGGATTCGGCCCGGCGCCGGCCTCCGCGGGCCATCGCGCACCGGATGCAGAAGCAGGACGCCAGCTCCGGGAATGAACCTACGTTGCCAGGCTTCGTTCAGGATAGGACTCCCGAACTGAATGCCTGACACGGAGTCGACGGAGTCGACGGAACAGCTCCGCTGACTCCGTTGACTCCGTGTGAGACCCGGCTCCAGCACCAGGATCGGGCTCCCCGCATCACCCCGGCGGACCCACACGGGAGTGGAAGCTCGAACCCCGCGCCGGCCGCGGGGTTCTCGGCCGCCAGCGCGGGGAATCTGCTGTCCGCCTTCCAGGCAAGGTGAACGGCCGTGCTGGCGGCCACAGACGACGAGCCCGCCCCGGCGCACCGGGGCGGGCTCGTCGTCTGCCGTCGTCGTGCCGCCTACCGCACGATGACCCAGCCCCACATCCGGGCGTCGAAGAAGTGCTTGTTGATGGCGCAGAGCACCAGGTACTTGCCGGGCCGCACGAACTTCAGCTTGAACTGCGGCGTCGGGAACGGCTGCAGGAACACCCGGCCCGGGGCGTAAAGCAGCAGGGGCCCCGGGGTGGGCTGGATGTCCTCGGGCTGCACACCGTTGTCGTAGATCGCCACCCGGTGCCCGATGTAGATCTGGAAGGTCACCGTCTGGCCCGCATCGATCACCACGCTGCCCGGGTGGATCCTGTCCTTGGCGTGGTACGACTCGTCGTGCGTCCCCGCGGGGCCGGGGAAATTCGAGCCGTGGTCCGGGCTGCCGAACACCATCACCGCCCCCGGCGCGGGCGCGGCCTGCAGCGGCGACGCCTCGGCCGCGAAGTCGGCGAGCACGTCTCCTGGCGTCCACCAGTTCTCTTCCGCGGGCCAGGTTTCTTCCGTGGGCGCATCCGCTACCGAGCGCACGGCGCCCGAGGGGGCCACCGGGGTCGTCGAGTCGGAGCAGTTCGCCAGGAGCGGTGTGACGAGGAGAAGCGCAAAGATACGTCGCAAGGGGGCCTCCGGAGAAAAGGGAACGGGTGAGAGCGGACCAACGGGAACGGTGGGAGCGGCGGGCGAACCACGTCCCGCCGTCGTTGAAACATGGCCGTAACGCCACACATTGTCAACGACATCAGTGCCACATTGTTGCCCGCCGGAGCGAGCCGGAGGCGCAGAACGTCCTGCGTGCTCGCGGTGGCGCTTTAGGCGCGCGCTGGAGGCGCACCGGCGGTGCTGCGGCGCCGTAATCCTGCGCGCCGACCCTCTCCCGGAGCCCGGATGACATCTTCGGCGACGTCGTTCCCGCTCGCACTTCATCGGGGGGGGTGGGGCCCTCTCCCTGGCGCTTTACTCGCGGCTGGCCCGGTGCGCGCCTCGACCGATGCGCGTCACGCCGGCATGGGGTTTCGCCTCGGCCTCATCGAGGTTCGTCGCGGGCGACGAACCCGCGGCAACGCTGGGGCCGGCAGTCCGCGAAGGGCGGACTTCGCGTGGTTGTCGCGGCGAATCATTCGCCCTGTCCACCCGGGGCCGAGCGCTGCTTCCCGACCTCCTCCTCCGCCGCCGCCTCTCCCGACCCCGCCCCGCCCCACGGCAGCCCGATGCGCGCGCGCAGGCCCAGGCCGGGGCCGCTCGCGCCCTCGGCCGCGGCGTCGCGGGGGGCGGCGGGGAGCACCATCACGAAGGCCGCGCCCTTCTCCGTCGGCGCGAGGAAGAGCTTCCCGCCGTGCACGTCCTCCACGATGCGGCGCGAGAGCGAGAGGCCCACGCCCCAGCCCCCCTTCTTGGTGGTCACCCCCGGCTCGAAGATCGTCTGCCGCACCTCGGTGGCCACGCCGGGGCCGTCGTCGACCACGCGGATCTCCACCGTGCGCTCGCTCGGCGCCTCGGCCTCGATCACGATCGTCCCCCCGCCCGCGGCGGAGAGCGCGTCGAGGGCGTTCTTGATCAGGTTCTCCAGCGCCCACTCCAGCAGGATGCCGTTCCCGTTCACCGGCGGCACCCCCTCGGGCACGTCGAGCCGCAGCTCCACGCTGCGGCGCAGCTGCGGCAGGCGCACGCGCACGTAGCGCTCCAGCACCCGCAGCAGCGGCCGCACCTCCACCGGCTCCTTCTGCACCGGCCGCCCGATCCACTCGAAGCGCCGCGCCACCTTCTCCAGCCGGTCCAGGTCCGCCTCCATCTCCGCCGCCACGGCGGGGAGCGAGGCCATCCCCTCGCGCTCCTCGCCGGGGAGCCGCAGGATCTCCACCCACCCGGCCAGGGAGGAGAGCGGCGTGGCCATCTGGTGCGCGCTCTCGCGCGCCATGGCCGCCCAGATGCGCTCGCGCTCGGTGCGCGCGTTGTGGCGGATCATCCACCCGGCGGCGATCAGCAGGCACGCCATGGCCCCCACCTGCAGCCAGGGGATCCAGCGCAGCCGCTGGATGGTGGGGGTGTCGCCGTAGTAGATGGTGCCCAGCGCCGGCTCCACGATGGGCGGGTTGCGCCGCGCCAGCTCGCGCGCGTACTCCAGCACCCGCACCGCCCCCGCCGAATCGCTCACGTCGGCGTCGAAGGGGAGGTTGGCGATGTAGGCGGGGACTCCGTCGACGTCGGTGTAGACCATGGGGAAGTCCAGGTCCTGCACCTCGCTGCTGAGGTCCATCAGCGTGCGCGTGGGCGCGTTCTCGCTGGGGTCGTTCAGCCCGGAGAGGATGCGCACCACGATGCGCGAGTGCACCTCGCTCTCGCGGCGCATCTCGCGCACCAGGAACTGGCTGTACAGGAGGTACCAGGCCAGCGTCGCCGCTGCCAGCAGCCCCAGCGCGGTGGGGAGGTGGCGCCGGTTCGGGCGGAAGGCCGGCACGTTCGAGACCTGCGGCGGGGCGGAAGCCGTCCTTCCGCGTGGCGGGTGCGCGCGGCCCGCGGAGGTCGCGGGCGCGCGGGGGTTTCATACCAGCTCCGGCTTTCGATGATGGACCGAGCTCCGTAACTGCGGTTTCACGCAGAGACGCAGAGGAACAGAGAGAACGTCGAAAGAGCTTTGGCTGTTCTCTCTTTTCCCTCCGTGTCTCTGCGTGAGACGGCAGTTCAGGCGATGCGGTCCGTCCCCAGGTACGGGCGGAGCGCCTCGGGGACGATCACCGAGCCGTCTTCCTGCTGGCCGTTCTCCAGGATGGCCACCACCGTGCGCGGCAGCGCCAGCCCCGAGGCGTTCAGCGTGTGCACCAGCTCCGGCTTCGCCCCCGGCTCGGGACGGTAGCGGATGCCGGCGCGGCGCGCCTGGAAGTCGGTGCAGTTCGACGCGCTCGACACCTCCAGCCACTTCCCCACCCCGGGCGCCCAGACCTCCAGGTCGTAGGTCTTCGCGGAGCTGAAGCCGGTGTCGCCGGCGGCCAGCAGGAGCACGCGGTAGGCGAGCCCCAGCCGCTGCAGCGCCTCCTCGGCGTGCGCGGTGATCCGCTCCAGCGCCTCCCACGACTCCTCGGCGCGCTCGAAGCGCACCATCTCCACCTTGCCGAACTGGTGCACCCGCAGCAGCCCCCGCGTGTCCTTCCCCGCCGCCCCCGCCTCGCGGCGGAAGCAGGGCGAGTAGGCGGTGAGCGCGATGGGGAGGCGCTCGCCCTCCAGGATCTCGTCGCGGTGCAGGTTCACCACCGGCACCTCGCTGGTGGGGATCAGGTAGAGCCCGTCTTCCGGGAGCTCGTACGCGTCCCCGTCTTCCACGAACTTGGGGTACTGCCCCGTCCCCTGCATGGAGTCGCGGGTCACCAGGAAGGGCGGCTCCACCTCGGTGTAGCCGTGCTCGCCGGTGTGCAGGTCCAGGAAGAAGTTCACCAGCGCGCGCTGCAGCCGCGCCCCCCACCCGCGGTAGGCGGGAAAGCCGCTCCCTGCCACCTTCGCCCCGCCCGGCAGGTCCAGGATCCCGAGCTGCGCCGCGATCTCCCAGTGCGGGCGCGCCACGAAGGGAAGGGTGCGCGGCTCGCCCCAGCTGCGGACCACGACGTTGTTCTCCTCGCCGCCCTCGGGAACGGAGGGGTGCACGGCGTTGGGAACGCGCAGCAGCAGGTCGTCGATCGCGGCCTCCACCTCGCGGAGCCGCGCGTCGGCTTCCCTGATGCGCTCGCCCACGCCGCGCATCTCCTCGATCAGCGCGGCGGCGTCTTCCTTCGCCCGCTTGCGCTCGGCCACCTGCTGGGTGACGGCGTTGCGCCGCGCCTTCAGCTCGTCGCCCTCGGCGATCAGCGCGCGGCGCTCGGCGTCGAGCTCCAGCAGCCGCGCCGCCACCTGCCCGGCGTCGGCGCGGCCGCGGCGGGCGAGCGCGGCACGGAAGGCGTCGGGGTCCTGCCGGATCTGCCGGAGGTCGAGCATCAGCGCTTCAGGCGCTCGTCGTTGCAGGACTGGTTGCTGAGCACCAGCACGTGCACCACCCCGGAATCGGCCACGGTCGAGACCACCTTCAGCATCCCGTACTTGGGCACGGTGCCGCACTCCGGGTTCTGCTGCCGGCTCTGCACGTAGTACACGTCGCCCGCGCTCACCGCCACCTGGGTGCGGGTGTACGCCGAAGCCTCCCGCGGCGCCTCGCCCGGGTTCTCCAGGGTGCGCGAGGTCTTCTGCACCCCCGCGCCGCGGAAGCTGCCGTTGCCGGGGTTGGGGAGCAGGGAGAAGGTCGCCCCGCTCTGGCGCACCTGCAGGTCCCAGAGCCCCGCCTGCGAGGGAAGCTCGGGGAAGCTCGGCCGGTTCTGCACCGCCACGTCGACCGCGCTGGCGAGCGGGGAGGGGCCGTTCACCGCGGCCAGGGTCAGTGAGTCCAGGCGGATGAAGTTGAGCCCGTTGCCGAGCGGATCGTCGCAGGCCGTGAGCCCCGCGGCCACCGGGAGGAGGGCGAGCGCGGCGAGGATGGAGTAGACTGCACGCACGGGAAGTCTCCGTGGAACCATGGCAAAAAGTGAAGCGTCCGGACGGGCCGAACGCGCGGTTAACCTTATCCGCCCCAACGCGGTTGCGTCAAGCGCGGGCGCGCCTTTTCAGGGTTGACACGCCCGCCGCGGGGCCGGTACGTTGCTCCTGGCCGCACCGCCCCTGAACGCCCCTTCCGGAGAGGGACATGTCGGAGCTCGACGACGCGCTGGACCGCATCCGCGGGCACGACGGGGTGGAGCACGTGCTGGTGCTGGGCCGCGACGGGCTGCTCATCCAGCACGCCGGCTCCGGCGCCCTGGACCCCGAGACCGTCTCGGCGATGGTCCCCGGCGTGGTGCAGTCGGCCGCGGCGCTGGGGGGCGCGGCGGGCACCGGCGGCGCCCTGACCGTGGTCGCGCGGCTGGAGCGCGGCGTGGCCGTGGTGCAGGAGCTCTCGGACGACGTGCTGCTGGCCGTGCTGGTGCGCCCCGGCGCGGGGTTCGCCCCCCTCCTGCACGACCTGGCCGAGAGCCGCGGCGCGCTCGCGGCGCTGGTCTGACCTCCGCCCCGATGACCGACGCCTCCGCCCCCGAGGCCGGCCCGCGCCGCGTGCTGGTGGCCGACGACGAGCCGCACATCGGCTACATCATCCGCCTCAAGCTGGAGCAGGGCCCCTACCAGGTGGCGCTGGTCTCCGACGGCACCGAGGCGCTGGAGCACCTGCGCGGCCCCGAGCCCATCGACGTGGTGCTCCTCGACATCATGATGCCCGGCGCCACCGGCCTGGAGGTGCTGGCCGAGGCGCGCTCCCTCCCGCACCGCCGCGACACCCCCATCATCATCCTGACCGCCAAGGGGCAGGACGCCGACCGCCGGCAGGCGCTGGAGCTGGGCGCCACCGACTTCTTCACCAAGCCGTTCAGCCCCAAGAAGCTGCTGGCGCGCGTCGACGAGCTGTTCGGCGCGCCGGCCGCCGCGGGCGGCGACGACGCGTCCTGACGGTCCCGCGCTTGAGCACCGGGTCTACACCACCCACCCCCGCGCCGGTTCCCCACCTCTGGACGGTGATCCTGGCGGGGGGCGTGGGCTCGCGCTTCTGGCCGGTGAGCACCCCGGCGCGCCCCAAGCAGCTCCTCCCGCTCGCCTCGGAGCGGCCGCTGATCCGCGACACGGTGGACCGCATCACCCCGCTGGTGCCGCCGGAGCGGCTGCGCATCCTCACCGGGCCGCACCTGGCCGAGCCCATCCTGCGGGCGCTCCCGGAGCTGGGCCCCGGCAACCTGCTGCTGGAGCCCGCCGCGCGCGGCACCGCGCCGGTGCTCGCCTGGGCCGCGGCCGAGATCGAGCGGCGCGACCCCGACGCGGTGATGGCGTCGCTCCACTCCGACCACGTGATCCACCCTCCCGAGGCCTTCCGCGCGCTGATCGCCCGCGCGGCGGCGCTGGCGGAGGGGCACCGCCGCCTCTTCACCATCGGCGTGACGCCGACGCGACCGGAGACCGGGTACGGCTACATCCGCGAGGGTGACGCGCTGCGCCCGCTGGAGGGCGAGGCGCCGGGCGAGGACGGCGGCTTCGAGGTGGCCGAGTTCGTGGAGAAGCCGGACCGGGCCACGGCGGAGCGGTACCTGGCCGACGGCGGGTACCTGTGGAACACGGGGCTCTTCGTCTGGCGCGCCTCGGACCTGCTGGACGAGATGGAGCGCGTCTCTCCCGAGCTAGCCGAGCTGGTGCCGATCGCGCGCGAGGGGGGCACGGAGGAGTTCTTCGCCCGCGCCCCCACCATCGCCGTCGACCACGCGGTGCTGGAGCGCTCGCGCCGCGTGGGCGTGGTGCGCGCCACCTTCTCCTGGGACGACGTGGGCGCCTGGGACGCCCTGGCGCGCACCCGCGGCACCCCCGAGGGGGAGAACTGCGTGGTGGGCGACGCCTTCGCCGTCGACACCGCGGCGACCACCATCTATGCCGAGGACGGCCCGGTGGTTGCGTTCGGCGTCGACTCGCTGGTGATCGTGCGCACGGGCGGCATCACCTTCGTCGCGCACCGCGACCGGCTCCCGGACCTCAAGGCGCTCCTCGCCGAGCTCCCCGAGCGGCTGCGGAGCCTGTAGGAACAGAACGTCTCACGCAGAGACGCAGAGACACGGAGAGGCACCCCTGCCGGAGTCATCCCTCACCCTCGTCCTCTTCGACGACGCCGCGGCGGCGCGGTGGGAGCCGTTCGCGCTCACGCGGCCGGCGGGCGAGCTGCTCTTCGGGACGATGACGCTGCGGGCGCGCGCGGAGCGGGTGTTCGCCGCGCGCTGCGTGGCCCACCTCGCCGCGGACCACCTGCAGGGGTTCGAGGAGGCCGACGCGCCCCCGGTCCTCCCCGTCGCGGAGGCGCCCGCGGAGGGGGAGCGCCTCTTCCTCTCCTCGCGCGCGGTCCCCGCGTGGGGGAGCGGCGAGCTCTGGCGGGGGCGCCGCGGGGGCGCGGGGGCGGTGCTGATCGGCACCGAGGTCGTCGGCTGGTACGCGCCCGAGGGGACGCCGGCGCCGGGCGCGGACTTCTTCGCCTCGCCGGGGGGGATGCTGGACCGCACCGGCGCCGTCGTCCTCCCGGGGAAGGTGCTCGGCCCCGTCTGGGAGCTGATGTCGCTCAACCCGGCGCAGATCTCCGAAGACGTCGCCGCCCTCTTCCCCGGCGCAAAGACGGCGGAGCTGCCGCCGGGCTCGCACGCGTTCGGCGAGCACCCCGTGATCGTCGGCGAGGGCGCGGTGGTGGAGCCGGGGGTGGTGTTCGACACCGGCTCCGGCCCCGTGTGGCTGGACGAGGGGTCGCGGGTGCGGGCGCTGAGCCGGATCGAGGGCCCCGTCTACCTCGGCCGCGGATCGACGATCCTGGGCGGGACGCTGGTGCAGTCCAGCATCGGGCCGGTGTGCAAGATCCGCGGGGAGTTCGCGGAGAGCGTGGCGGTGGGGTGGGCCAACAAGGCGCACGACGGGCACATCGGCCACGCCTACCTGGGTGCCTGGGTGAACCTGGGCGCAGGCACCACCAACAGCGACCTCAAGAACAACTACTCCTCCGTCCACCTCTGGACGCCGGACGGCGACGCCGACACCGGCGAGCTGTTCGTGGGATGCTTCCTGGGCGACCACGTGAAGACGGGGATCGGGCTGCTGCTGAACACCGGCACCGTGGTCGGCGCGGGGAGCAACCTCTACGGCGCGGCGATGCCGCCCAGGTACGTCCCCCCCTTCTCCTGGGGAACCGGAGAGGACCTCACGGCGTACCGGGTGGACCGCTTCCTCCAGGTGGCCGAGCGCGCGATGGCGCGGCGCAAGGTCACCCTCGCGGACGGAGTGCGCCGCCAGCTCGAGGCCGCCTGGCAGCGCGCCCGCGGCGACGGCTCCTCCTCCTGACTCCATCCACCGAAAGCAGCGCACGTGCGGGTCACGATCCTGGGCAGCGGCAGCCGCGGCAACGCCATCCTGGTGGAGACGGAGGGCGTGCGCCTGCTGGTGGACGCAGGCTTCAGCGGTCGCGACCTGGAGCGCCGCTTGGCCGCCGCGGGAGTGGAGCCCTCGACGCTGACCGCGCTGCTCGTGACGCACGACCACGGCGATCACACCCGGGGGATGGGCGTGGCCGCGCGCCGCTGGGGCGTGCCCCTCTACCTGACCGACCTCACCCGCAACGTCTGCCGCGGGCTGCTGGACGGGAGCGAGGACGTGCGCCCCTACACCAGCGCCGAGCCGGTGGAGATCGGCGGCCTCACCGTGACGCCGTTCCTGACCGTGCACGACGCGGTCGATCCCGTCGCGGTGACGGTGACGGAGACGGCGACGGGGCAGAAGCTGGGGATCGCGACGGACCTGGGGCGCGCCACGGCCCCGGTGCGGAGCGCGCTGCGCGGCTGCGACGTGCTGGTGCTGGAGAGCAACCACGACGAGATCATGCTGCGCGAGAGCCCGTACCCCTGGTCGGTGAAGGCGCGCATCGGCGGAAGCCACGGGCACCTCTCCAACCGCGCCGCCGCGGAGCTGGCGCGCGAGCTCTACCACGATGGCCTCTGCGCGGTGATCCTCGCGCACCTGAGCGAGCAGGCCAACCATCCCGTGCTCGCCCACGACGTGGTGGGTGACGCGCTGGAGCGCCTCCGCTACGACGGCACCCTCACCGTCGCCCCGCAGGAGCATCCCCTGGAAACGATCGACGTCACCCGCCTCAGGGCCCTCCGCCTCCCCGCGCAGACCAGCCTGTTCTGATCCCCAGGCTCATCCGTGGCTCAGCCGCGTTGGGTCGGCACACCGGCAGCTCCGCCGGAGCATCACCCCGCCGGGAACCTGCCGAAGCGTGGCTGCAGGCCGCGCTCGCGCTGAGTATCGAAATTTTTTTGGAGGACCCCCTCTCGGTCCGCATCGTCCTGCAGAGCGCGCCTTCCCCACCCGTCGCTTACATCCGCAGCAATCGATCGCACTCCGGCTCAGCCAACTGATTCGATCAGGGGGATCTGCTCGGGCGAGTCATCCGCGCGCGAGGCGACTCTCGTGGCAATGAAGGCGTGCGGACTCTCTTCGCTCGTCTTTCGAAGCTCGTCGAGACGCATCAGGGCATCAGAGTGCACGCATCCCCCTGATGACGCAGTTGACGATGCCTGCCAGGCGCGGAATCCGGGGACGCGCACGACATGAGGGTCCTGCAAAAAAATTTCGATACTCATCACATGCCGACGCTGCAGCCACTCGTCGACAGCTTGGTCGCTGACGCCATTGCCGGAGTGGAATTTTACGCGGAGAGTCTCTACGTTCTGGTGAGTCGATCTTTTTCCATATTCAGGGGCCGCCCTCACCCGCGTCGTCCGCATTCCCGGGGGGGGGGGGGGGCGCCCCCGTCGTTGTTG
>JBJMPM010000429.1:0-10960 GCA_045803205.1 Longimicrobiaceae bacterium | reverse complement strand
GCCTCCGCTTGGGGTGGAGGCACCAAAGTGCATGGAGTGACTGACTCCCGCTTCATACGCGAACGTCAGCCCCGAGTGCGATCTGCCGACTGTCAGATTTTCACCCGCCGGAAGTGTCAGATTTACAGCCGCCGCTAACACGCGGGGTCGAACAGGACGAGAGGCGGGCGAGAGGCGCCGGCCCCTCCGCGGGACGCACGGGGGCGCCCGCGATTCATCCACGGCTCACCTCGGGAGACGACGATGAGCACGCAGACCAACGTCCGCGCGGGCGCGGGCGCCAAGATCGACGGCAACGGCTGACGCGGGAGGAGGAGATGGGCACGACCACGGGACTCCGCGCCGGCAAAGGCGCCGGAATGGCGGCTGACACAGGAGGAGGAGATGAACACGACCACGGGACTTCGCGCCGGCGGCTGCTCGATCGACCCCAACGGCGGCGGCAACTGACCGGGAGAGGACACGATGCGCATCCACACGCACGTCCGCGCCGGAGCAGGCGGCGGCGTCGACCCCAACGGCTGAACCTGCCCACACCGGGAAGGAAGGGAACGATGAACGTGCAGACGCAGATCCGCGCCGGCGTCGGCAGCGCGATCGACCCGGACGGCTGACGGGGCGGCGATGGGCACCAGGACGCACGTCCGCGCCGGAGCAGGCTGGGGCATCGATCCCAACGGTTGAGCCGTGAACGCAGGGCCGCGCCGGCACCGCCCGCCGGCGCGGGAGATGGAGAGCCAATCAGGTGGAGGGAGCGATGAGCATCCGCACGCACGTTCGCGCGGGCGCCGGGAGCACCGTGGACCCGGACGGCTGACGCGGACGAGACGGACCACTTCGGCAAGGGAGGCGAAGATGGAGACTCACAGCGGAATCCGCGCTGGCGGAGGGGGCCTGATCGACCCGAACGGCTGACGCGGACGAGACGGACCCACTGCAGCGAGGGAGACGAAGATGGAGATCCACAGCGGAATCCGGGCTGGCGAAGGCGGCCTGATCGACCCGAACGGCTGATCCACACCCCAGGACGCACCGGAGAGCAGAAGATGAAGACGACGACTCACGTCCGCGCCGGTGCCGGCGGCGAGATGGACCCGAACGGCGGCGGCGGCGCGATGGATCCGAACGGCGGCCCCCGCCCCTGAGAACGGAGGCATTCGTGCACGTCCACACGGCGATGCGCGCCGGCGAAGGCGCCGGGCTCGACCCGCACGGCGGCGGCTGACCCGCCGATCGTGCGCAGCAAACGTCCAGCATCGAAGCTGACCCATGAACGTCACCACGCACCTCCGCGCCAGCGAGGGTGGGCTGATCGACCCTGACGGCCGAAGGTGAGGCCACTCCATCACCGAGGAGGCGAGATGAACATCAGGACGAACGTCCGCGGAGGACAGGGCGTCACCCTGGACCCCAACGGCGCCCCGCACGACGGCGCCGGGCTCGATCCCCACGGGTGACGCCACGAGAGGAGGCATCCATGAACACGAGCACGGCCGTCCGCTGCGGCAACGGCGGACTCATCGACCCCAACGGCGTTCCACGTCCCTGACGGGCGACCGAGGAGAAGCAGATGCACTTACGCACCAGCATCCGCGCCGGAGTCGGCGCGCGGATCGACGACAACGGCTGAAGCATTTCTCACCCGGCGAACCGAAGGACCAGGGGACATGTCGATGTCCTCTGGTCCTTCAGGTTTGTTGGACCTCCGCCTCAGCCAGCCGGAGCGCCAAAGGAAAAGGGCCACGCGCTGTCCGACTTGCATTTCGTGGCCATCGAATACCCGATCGGACTCTTGAACCCCGCGCCGCCGGAGACCATCCTTGCTCCTGCTGGCGCGCGCTGATTCTATAGTCAGTCCGGGAATTCGAGCATCGATTCCCCTTCTACGAAAGCTTCCGTCAATGTCCCAATCCATCTCCATCGCCGTCGAGGGGCTGGGTGCGAGTCGCGCGCTCGACGAGTTCTTCGCCATCTCCGGGATCGTGGGCGAGCCCCGGGCGCCCGAGCAGCCGCGCGTGGTCACGCGCGGCGACGGTGGCCTGCTGGAGGCCGTCGGCACGATCGCCGGCATCGTCGGCACGACCGCGCCCATCGTGGCGAGCATCCTCAAGTGGCACGCGAAGCGGAAGCAAGAAAACCCGCGCTTCCACGTCGTGATCGAGGATGCGCGGAGAAACCGGATCTCGCTCGACGAGGCGACGCCGGAGCAAATCGCGTCCGTGCTGCAATCCCTCCAGCCCTGACCTGCCTGCCAGCGCGCGCGGCGGGCGGGAACGCACGCGGCCACGGAAACGATCGAGGGGACGCGCCTGGGCGATGCATCCCCTTTTCGCGCTTGATGGAACGAGGGACGGAAACTACCATGGGGGGCAGCCTGTTTATCGGAGGGCTTTATGACCAAGCTCGAGGAAGAAGTCGACCGGCTGCGGGATCTCGACCGCGCGCGCGAGCGCGCCATCGGGCTGCGCAACACGGGGTGGCAGATGCTGCTGGACGCCGAGCCGCCGCCCGAGGCCGGGAGCCCGCCCGGCGGCGAGGACGCGCCTTCTCCGCCGGAGGGATGGGACGACGCGCTGGCGGCAAGCCCCCCGGAGGGCATCCTCTCCACGGCGGAGGTGCTCAAGGCGCTGCTCACGCGGAGGTCGCTCGCCATGGGCAGCGGCGTGCTCCCGCGGCTCACTGGAAGGCTGGAGCACGTGAAGCACCCGGCGGCGTTGAGCCGCAAGCCCGACAGCATGCCGGTGCTCCGGTCGGCCAAGGCGATGTGCGCGCTCGCGGCCGCGCCCGACTCGGCCTTCTCGTCGTCGGTGATGTATTTCCTGTACGCCATCGTGCGGGAGATCTACATCGCGGAGCCGCCGGAATGGACCGTCGGCGGCGCTCGCCCGGGGCACGGCGCGCCGCCGAACGAATACGTGACCTGGCAGTGCGTACGCGCCATCGCCGACTTCCAGCAGGCCATGACGCAGACCGCCGACCTCCTGCGCGAGGTCGCGTCGGTGCTGCGGCAGAGCGAGCGCTACCGCACCGCCTACCGCACCGGCGAGTGGTCCGCCACGGAGAGCCCTCCCCTGCCGACCTCTCCGGACGCGAGGGAACGGTGGGCCTGGGTCGACGCGGCGCGGCTCGATCTCTCCTTCGTCACCACCCTCGACATCCTCCGCGACAACCTGGCGCTCAAACTCTCTGCGCTCCGCGACCTGTTCCGGAGTCGCGAGCCCGACCGGGTGGGAATCTTCATCTCCCTTCTGCGTGGCGAGCTCTACTGGGGGATCTCGGAGTGCTGCGAGCAGTTCAAGCTGGCCGAGGACAGGTTGGAGCAGCACCGCAAGGACGAGGAGTACACCCTGGCCGAGGCGCCTTTCCGCCTCTCCGCCACGGCGCACGATGTCGCCCTGGCCACCGTCAGCGAGGCCCGGCGGCACGCGGAGGGCGCGCGCAACGAGTTCAAGGATCCGGACCGGGCCGAGGAGGAGTTGGAGGAGGTCGCGGCGTGGTTCCGCAGGGCGGCGCGCGGCTTCGACGCGCTGCTGCAGCCCGTGACCGCGCATGTCACGCGCGTGCTGGACGCGGAGCTGGGCGCCGCGTCGCCGGGCTCGCCGTATGCCGGGGACCCGGCGGAGATGGCGTTCGCCACCGCCGCGTACGCCGAGGCGACGGGTCGGTGCGACGACGAGCGGGTGCGCCGGGCGACCACCTTCCTGCTGGGGGCGCTGGACGAGCGCGGGGAGTTCCCGGTAGGGAAGCCGATCCGCACCAGCGAGCGGCACTACCAACTGCACTCCACCAACGCCGACGCGATCCGCGCGCTCGCGCGGGTGCTGGAGCACGCGCACGAGGTGGAGCTCCCGCCAGTGGTGGCCGAGCGCATGGTGACCTTCTTCGACACGCCGCGGCTTTCGCCCCCGGTGGCCGGCGAGAAGCCGCGGGTGCGCACGATGCTGCAGCGCAGGCAGATGGCCGCGGACGTCCTTGCTCTCACCGCAATCCAGCGGATGCTCGACGCCCGGATCAACGACCGGGTGTTCCGGCACTTCTCGATCAAGCGGCCCGATGACCTGACCGTCCCCTCGCTCTCGGGGCTCTTCTATCCGGATTACGGCCTTACCGTGGCCTCCTCCGTCGCGAGGGAAGCCAGTCTGCCGGAGACGGCGCGGTCGGACAAGGATGCGTCGCTCGCCACCTACGGGGTGTACCGCAGGCGTTCCATCGCCGAGGTACTGGAGCGGATGCGGGCGCACGTGAAGGGGCTGGTGCAGACGGATGGGAGCGACGCGGTCTTCTCGCTGGTGATGCACGGTCCGCCCGGCACCGGGAAGACGACGCTGGTGGAGGCGCTGGCGAAGTCGTGCGACGTGCCGATGCTCGAGGTGACGCCCAGCGACATCGTGATCGCCGGGGTGGACGCGATCGAGAGCCAGGCGCGGGCGGTGTTCTACGCCCTCTCGCTGCTGACCGGGGTGGTGATCCTGCTGGACGAGTTCGACCCCGTGCTGCTGCGGCGCAGCCCGCACGAGCGGAGCCCCAGCGTGTTCTCCTTCCTCACGCCGGGGATGCTCCCCAAGCTGAAGACGCTGCACGACCGCGCGGAGAAGCGCTCGGTGGCCTACGTGCTGGTCACCAACCTCATCGGCAAGCTCGACGAGGCGGCAATCCGGGGCGGCCGCTTCGACGAGCACCTGGGGATCTATCCACCCGACCTCCTCTCCCGCTTCGGCCGGCTCTGGCACCAGGTCGCCGCGTACGACCGCTGGCTCGAAGCGCGGGGCAAGCCCGCGTCCATCGACGCGGGGCGCGAGGAGCGGATGTGGGAGGTCGTGCAGAAGACGGGCGGCGGGTCGATGAACACGCTGGGCAGGCCCGGATGGTTCACCGCGCCCGACAAGGAGCTCAAGGCAGGGAAGGAGAACGCGTTCAGCCACATCTACGGCGGCAGCGGCGGGGACGGCCGCTTCGATCCGCCGGAGCCCGAGGCCTGGCTGGAGTTGCTGGCGATCTCGCCCGAGCTGGAGAAGCAGGCGCGCAACCAGGCCGCGGCGTCGCCGCCCGCGGACGCGAGCGTGGCGGCGGACGTGCGAAGGTCGCAGAGCCACGCGGAGCGCGAGTTCAAGGAGTGGGCGTGGACGGAGCTGTGGGACGGCGACGCCGGGGCGCCGGGGGTGCCCGCCGGGGTGCTTCCCCCCGAGCCGGACGCCGGGCGGGTGGAGCAGAGGTGGAACGAGGCGCTGGCGGACTGGCTCGCCCGCAACCCCCGGCGCGACGAGTGATTGAGGCCGCGGTACGCCCGTTGCGGCGCCGTCCACCCGATGCGGGGGACGGCGTCGTCTCTTATCATCCCCCACCAACCGCTGGAGCCACCTGCTCCCGTCCGACTGACCCGCGACCCCTCCATTCGCATGCAAGCCGACGTTCTCGAAGCCGCGCGCAAGTCGTTCCCTCCGTCGTCCGCCGGCATCACCCTGGGGGCGGTGGTGCACGGGGGAGAGTGCGCGCCGGAGCCCATCTGCCAGATCCCGCTGTCGATGATGAACCGGCACGGGCTGATCGCCGGCGCCACGGGCACGGGGAAGACCAAGAGCCTGCAGCTCATCGCCGAGCAGCTCTCGGCCGCCGGCGTGCCCGTGCTGGTGAGCGACGTGAAGGGCGACCTCTCCGGCCTGGGCGCCGCCGGCGAGCCCAACGAGCGCATCGACCAGCGCGCGCGGGACACGGGGTACACCTGGCACCCCGCCGCCGCGCCCGTCGAGCTCCTCTCGCTCAGCGGCAAGCTGGGGGCGCAGCTCCGCGCGACGGTGTCGTCGTTCGGGCCGATGCTGCTGGCCAAGGTGCTGGGGCTCAACGAGACGCAGACCAGCGTGCTGACGCTCGTCTTCAAGTTCTGCGACGACCGCGGGCTCCTCCTGCTCGACTTCTCCGACCTGCGCGCGGTGCTCCGCTACCTCTCGGACGAGGGGGCGGACGAGCTGAAGGAGTACGGGGGGATGAGCAAGCAGACCGTGGGCGTGCTGCTGCGGGAGATGGTGGAGCTCGAGGCGCAGGGGGCGGAGGACTTCTTCGGCGAGCCCGAGTTCGACCTGGACGACCTGATGCAGACCGAGCGCGACGGCCGCGGGCTGATCTCGGTGCTGGAGCTGCGCGACGTGCAGGACCGGCCGGCGATGTTCAGCACCTTCATGCTCTGGATGCTGGCGCGGCTCTACGGGCAGCTCCCCGAGGTGGGCGACGTCGACAAGCCGAAGCTGGTGTTCTTCTTCGACGAGGCGCACCTGCTCTTCGACGGGGCCAGCAAGGCGCTGCTCGCGCAGATCGAGCAGACGGTGCGGCTGATCCGCTCCAAGGGCGTGGGCGTCTTCTTCGTGACCCAGAGCCCCAAGGACGTGCCGCAGGACGTGCTGGGGCAGCTCGGCCACCGCGTGCAGCACGCGCTGCGGGCGTTCACGGAAGACGACGACACGGCGCTCCGCGCGGCGGCGCGCACCTTCCCCAAGACGACCTTCTACGACATCGAGGAGACGCTCACCACGCTGGGGATCGGCGAGGCGTTCGTGACCACGCTGGCGACGAACGGCGTGCCCACGCAGCCCTTCGCGGTGCGCATGGTGCCGCCCTCCAGCCGCATGGCCCCGCTCACCGACCCGGAGCTGCAGCAGCGCGTCTCCACCTCGGTGCAGGTGAAGAAGTACGCGGAAGACATCGACCGGCAGAGCGCGCGGGAGATGCTGGAGGACCGCGCCGCGCCCGCCGCCGAGCAGCCGCAGGCCGCACCGCCTCCGCCGCCGCAGCCGGGGCAGTACCAGTACCAGCGGCAGGCGCAGGAGGCTGCCGGCGCGCCGCCTCAGTACCAGTACCAGCGCGAGGCGCCGGAGGAGCCGAAGCGGCGGGGGAGGGCGCCGCGCGAGGAGCCGGGGATGTTCGAGAAGGTGCTGAAGTCGGGGGTGGCGCGCTCCGTGGCCACGCAGGTCACACGGGGGCTGATGGGCGCGCTGCTGGGGACGCCGAGCCGGCGGAGGCGGCGCGGCGGGCTCTGGTGACCGCTTTCCCTCACGGAGGCACGGAGCCGCGGAGGAGCGTCGGTGCTCCTCCGCGGCTCCGCGCTCGCTACTGGACCGAGAAGGTGTAGGGTCCCGTCTGGACGAAGTCGCACGAGCCGGTGGGGGAGCAGTAGAATCCCTCCAGCACCATCAGCCGCACGGTGCCGCTCGCGGGCACCGTGAAGGTGTCCTGCTGCGGGACGCCCGCCGCCGTCGAGTAGGAGCCGAGGAACTGGTTGGTGGCGGCGTCCTGCGCCACCAGCGCCACGAACGGATTGTTCGTGGCCATCTGCAGCGCGATCCGCATGGTGGAGCCCGGCGTGCCGTGCACGGTGAACGCGTCGATGTCGCTGGGATAGTCCAGCGACTCGCCGGTCACGGTGCTCCCCACCGCCACGGTGGCGGAGACGTGCTCCGGCGCCCGGCTCGCGGGCACCACCGCGAAGCGGTACGCCCCCTGGTCCGCGTAGACGTAGCCGCCGTTGTTGGGGTACACCGTCACCTTGTACGTCCCCGTCGTGGGGATGGTGAAGCGCGTGGCGTTCGTGCGCAGCGAGGGGGCGGCGAACGACGACAGGACGGCGCGCAGGTAGCCGTCGCTCAGCGTGCTCACGATGGCGTACATCCCCCCGTCCGCGGTTCCCCCGGTCCCCTGCAGGAAGAGGTTCAGCTCCTGCCCGGCCGCCGCCTGGAAGGTGAACACGTCCCTGTCGCCCAGCGGCCGCAGGTCCTCGCCCGCCACCGTGTCGCCCACCGCGAAGCTCGCCGGCAGGTGCTCGGGCGCCGGGTCGATGGCGAACACCCGCAGCCGGTAGCCGCCCCGGACGCCCACGCCCTCGTCCCAGGCGCCGCCCACGCGCACGGTGTGGTGCCCCGCGGCGAGGGTGATGGGGTGGGTGCCGGCGTCGCGGCGCTCGCTCCCGGCGAAGGTACTCTCCAGCTCCACCCGCGCGGGGAGCACCCCCGTCCCGCGCCAGTCCCCCTCCACCGAGAGCGAGAGGACCACGACCGTCTGCTGCGCGAGGTCGAGGGTGAACTCGTCCGCGTCGCCCGGCAGGTCGATGCGCTCGCCCACCACGCTGTCGTTCAGCGCCAGCACGGCCGGCGCGTGCTCCGGCTGCGGGTCCACCCGGTGGGCGAAGATGCGGTAGGCGCCGCGGTCCAGCGCGCGGTCGCTGTTGCCGTACACGCGCACGCGGTAGCTCCCCGACGCGGGAAGGGTGATGCTCCCGGTGGCGTTGTCGAGCAGCACCTGGCTCCCGTTGCTCGGCGCGCGGCGGACGTCGGCGCCGGTCGGCACCGACGCCGCCTCGAGCCAGAGGGTGCCGCTCGCCGACGCGGGCTCGGCCCGGAAGAAGAGGTTGTAGCGGTCCCCAGGCGTGCCGGTGAGGGTGAACTCGTCGATGTCGCCCACGTAGTCGATCGCCTCGCCCGCGACCGTGTCGTTGGCCGGCAGCGCGGCGGGGCGCGACTCGGGCCCCATCCCCACCCGCCGGAGCTGCAGGCGGTAGTCGCCGGGCGACGCGGCCGCACCGGGGAGGGCCGAGACCTTCAGGTGGTAGGTGCCCGAGGCGGGGAGCTCGAAGCGCCCGGTGGACTGCGTCTCGAGCGCGGCGTCGCCCCCGTGGCTGTCCACCAGCGTCAGCGTCGCCCCGGAGAAGCCCGGATGGGGCACCGTGGCGCGAAGCGCGCCGCCGCCGGGGGCGGCCTGGAGGAAGGCGATGTAGAGCTCGCCGGCGGCCCCGGTGAAGGTGAAGTCGTCGACGTCGGCGGGCGACTCCAGCCGCTCGCCCTCGACCACCGCGTCCACCGGGAGCTCCGCGGGAACGCGCTCGGGGGCGTTCCCCACGCTGTCCACGCGCACCCGGTATCCTCCCCCCGCCGAGCCGCTCGCGGCCGACACCAGCAACCGGTAGACCGTGCCGGCCTCCAGGTGGACCACCGCGCTCGGCTCCTCGCGGCCGGCGGCGGCCGCGGTGACCGCCGCCAGCACCGCGCCGGCTTCGGTGGTGAGCGACGCCTGCACCGCGCCGCCCGTCGCCTGCAGGAAGACGGCTGCGTCGCCGGCCGCGCTGCTCCGTACGCGCAGGGTGTGGACCTCCGCGGCGTTCGCGAGGGTGCCGGTGACCACCTGGCCCACGTCGTAGACCTTCTTCCCACCGCCGCCGGTGGGGCCGTCTCCGCCGCCGCAGGCCGATGCGAGGGCGGCGAGAACGAGCACCCGCAGCAGCGGCGGGCGATGGAATCGATAGGAAAACATCTGCGTGATGAGCGCGCGCGGGGGAGAGGGCAGAGAATCGACAAACATATGTTGCAACGCGGAACCGGTCAAACCCGGCCAGCGTTCGCGCCATACTCCCGCTTCGGGCCGGAGAAGCCGTCGAAGATGGCGCGGTGGCGGGCGAGGTCGTACTCGTCGCCGCGGGTGTCGTACTGCCGCACCCAGTCGAGGAGGAAGGCGAGGCGGCGGTCCTGCTCCTGGGGAGATGCGTACTTCTCCGGCTCCCACGGGCGCGCGCGGCAGTGGGCGATGCACCCCTCCACCCCCGGGTTCAGGAAGCGCAGCTCGGTGCAGTACGGGAGCGCCGCCTCCACCAGGTCGCCGTAGCATCCCTCGATCACCCCACTCCACGCTCACCTCTCGAGGGTGGGAACGGCCGCACGGCGCAGCTTCTCGAGGATGCGGTGGATCCGCTCGCGGACCTTGCGGTAGTCGATCGCCGCCCACGCCTCCAGCAGGGGAGCGTGGCGAGGGTCGCCGCGCTCCTCGACGAGGTCGAGCACGCGCAGGATCATCCCCCGGTTGCGGTCCTTGAGGTAGGTCATGTCGAAGGGCGGCCCGGCGGCGCGGAGCGCGTCGAAGCCGTCCACCACCTCGCACGCGTACGTCTCCTTCTCGATCGCCCATCCCTCGTCGGTGAAGATCAGCAGCGGCAGCCGGTAGTCGTACTCGATGTCGAGGTACCCGTGCGCGATCGTCCAGTCGATGCGGGCCAGCACTTCGTCTTCGGGGATCCCGCGGTAGTAGCCGTGGACGGGGATGCGGTTGAGCCCGAGCTCCAGCACCTTCTTCTCGCGCGAGCCCCTCAGCACCTTGCAGAGCAGGGATCGGCCCCCGCGCGCGATCAGCGGGTCGGCCGCACGCAGGATCGCCCGCAGATCCTCGAACGGAAGCTCGCGGACGCGCGCCGGCTTCAGGTGGTATTCGACGCGATGGACCCGGCGCGTCATGCTCTCCTCCCGGTGACCGATTTCACGGCGCGGCGACGGCCGTCCCCTCCGCGGCCACGATCCACCAGTGGCCGCCGCGGCGCACGTACACGTGCAGGTAGCGCGACTCGGCCGCCACCGCGCCGCCGGGGCCGAGCGTGCGCAGGCGGCCGGTGACGGTCGCGGCGGAGCCGAAGTCGCGCACCTCCAGCTCGTCGATGGTGAAGCGCGCCTCGGGGTTGTCGAAGCTGAACACGCGGAAGAGGTCCGCGCGGCTCACCCGCCGCCCGTTCGCGACCACCCCCCGGAAGTCCGGCGCGTAGAGCGTCGCCAGCCAGGCCGTGTCGTGCCGCGCGATGGTGGCGCTGCGCTCGCGCTCCAGCGCCAGGATATGGCGTGCCGTGCGCGTGTACGCCGACGTGTCGGGGAGGGTGATGGTGGTCTGGCCCGCGACGACCTCGCCCTGCGCGCGTGCGAACGCGGGCGGGAGGGCGAGGAGGAGCGCCGTGGCGAGGACCCAGGTTTTCATCATGGATGCGGGTTTTGGGCGACTATGCGAGTAAACTCGCCGCTACAACTTCACGCAGTCCGCCTTCGCGGACTTCAACCGCGAACGGCTTGATCTCGACGCCGATGGGCAGGGGACAGCCGCTCGTCGGATGATCGATGATTCGGCACGCCAGGATGCCGCCGTTGGTGTCCGCGAAGGCGGACAGTGT
>JBJMPM010000428.1:0-3728 GCA_045803205.1 Longimicrobiaceae bacterium | reverse complement strand
AACGGAGTAATCCTCTGCTGACTCCGTTGACTCCGTGTGAGGCATCAGTTCATGGGTCTGATCCTGATCGAAGCTCGGTAACGTGGTATCACGCTCAGACACGGAGACGGAGAGAACCCACCCGGCCTCTCCGCGTCTGTGCGTGAAACGCTTTCGTCAGGGCGTGGTCGAGGGCGGCGGGGTGGTGCCCGTCCCCGTGGTGCCCGTGTCGGTGGTGCCCGTGCCGGTGGTCCCCTTGCCGGTGGTGTCGGTCATCCCGGGGCCGGCGCCGCCGGGCGCCATGGTGGTGCTGTCCATCCCGGTGGTGCCGGGGGTCATGGTGCCGGTGCCCGCCGGGTTGGGCCCGGTCTCGGCGGGCGCGGCGGTGGTGCCGGTGCTGTCGGCCCCGCCCGCGCCCTCGTCGTTGCCCCCGCCGCCGCATGCCGCCATCGCCGCCGCCGTCGCGAGCGCCATCACGGCCATCCCGAAGCGCTTCATCCGCCATCCTCCTGCAAAAGGTGAGGTCTTCCATCTCTCTCGCGCGTGGTGCGCGCGCCCGCTCCCGCGCACCGGATGTTCCCGCGCACGAAGCAGACGGGCGGCGGAAGGCCCGGTGTGCTACGGCGCGGCGCCTGCGACGCGCCGCGGCACTGCCGATGCAATGTGGACGATCCCCCGGTCCCCACCACCCGCGGCAGACGAGGGACAGCGAGATGATCACACCGGAGGAGCGCGCGCAGTTCGCGCGCATGAAGGAAGGGTACCGCGCCTGGCTGGAGCGCGCGCGCCGTGAGTCCGACGAGCGCCGCGCGGCGCAGCGCCGTCCCCTCGCCGACCGTGAGCCCCCGCCCTCCGGCCGCCGCGGCGACCCGATGCACGGCTGAAGCGGCCGTTCCGCCCTTCCTCAGCCGGCCTGCTCGTGGTGCACGCGGCCGTCCTCGCCGTTGGCCGCCATCAGGCGCAGCGCCGAGTCCACCACCTGCGCCTGCTCCTCCGCGTCGTCGGCCAGGGCGCGGAAGCGCAGCGCCACCCGGGCGCTGCCGCGCCCCTCCATCCGCTCGGCGGTGCGGCGGGCCAGCGCCGCGCGCTCGTTCAGCACCTGCAGCGCCGTCCACAGCGCCCGCTCCACCTCGTACCCCTGCTCGGCCAGCAGCGTGTCGTTGCCGAAGCCGTGCCCCACCCGGCAGCGGTAGCGCACCACGCCGCCCTGGCGGATCTCGTAGAGCGAGCCGTGGCACTCGGGGCAGGTGAGCCCCGCGGCGACCCCGGGCGGCTCCTCCGGAAAGATCGCCCCCGGGCGCAGCTCGGCCAGCGCGGCCTCGAAGTCGTCGAGCGGGTCTGCCACGGCGGGTGCCTCCGCGCAGGGGGTGTGGGCGAGCCGGACCAGCAGGGGCGCCAGCTCGTGCAGGGGGGCCACGTGGTCCACCACGCCGGCCTCGATGGCGGTGCGCGGCATCCCCGGGTGCATCGCCTCGTCGGGGTCCTGCGCCGCCGTCACCCCCCCGTGGCGCCGCACCGCCAGCAGCCCGGCGGTGCCGTCGTCGAGGGTGCCCGAGAGCACCACCCCCACCACGCGCGGCCCGAACGCCCGCGCCGCGCTGCGGAAGAGCGCGTCGGCGGCGGGGCGGTGGCCGTTCTCGCGCGGGCCGCGCCCCAGGCAGAGGAGGCCGTCCTTCAGCAGCAGGTGCCGGTCGGGAGGGGCCACGTAGATCATGCCGGGGCACGGCGCGGCGCCGTCTTCGGCGTGCACCGCCTCGAGCGGCCCGCGCCGCGACAGGATGCGGGGGAGCATGCTGCGCGAGTGCGCGGGGAAGTGCACCACCACCAGCACCGCCGCCGGGAAGTCTGCCGGGAGCCCGCGCACCAGCTCGCTGAGCGCCTCCACCCCGCCCGCCGAGGCCCCGATCACCACCACGTCGTGGCCGCTCATCCGCTCTCCGTTGCCGGGGTCCGCCCTGCCGAACCGGAGCACGGCCGCAGCCGCACCCGTTGTAAACACTTGTAGTGAAACAAGCTTGACAAACCGCGCGCCGCGAAGGATATTGCGGGTCTCGACGCTGCGCTCGCCGCAACGCGGGACGCGTCGCCCCCCCCCCCCCCCGAAAGGACGGCGTCCGGCCCGTGCAGACCGTTCCGGAGCATGGACCGCGCCACGTGGTGGCGATCGCGGCCTCGCTCGGCGGCGTGGCGGCGCTGCGCGAGGTGCTGGGGGCGCTCCCCGCCACCTTTCCGGCGGCGGTGCTGGTGGTGCAGCACCAGCAGGGCGGGCGCGCGAGCGCGCTGGCCGGCATCCTCTCCCGCACCGGCGCGCTCCGGGTGCGCGAGGCGTGCGAGGGCGACCGGATCGCCGAGGGGGTGGTGCACCTGGCCCCCCCCGACCTCCACCTGCTGGCACGGGCAGGGGGGACGCTGACGCTTTCCGGCGCCGCACGGGAGCACTTTTCGCGCCCTTCCGCGGACGCCCTCTTCCGCTCCGTGGCGCGCCACTTCGGGCGGCGCGCCATCGCGGTGGTGCTCACCGGCCGGCTGGGCGACGGGAGCGGCGGGGTGAAGGCCGTGCACGACGCCGGCGGCACCGTTCTGGCGCAGGACCCCGACAGCGCGGAGGCCGGGTCGATGCCCGCCACCAGCATCGGCACCGGCTGGGTGGACCGCGTGCTGGCCCTGGGCGACATCGCCCCGGCGCTGGTCTCCCTGGTGAGCGAAGCTTCATGACCGCCGCAGCCGACCCCGAGTTCGAGTCACTGCTGGAGCAGGTGCGGGCCACCCGCGGCTCCGACTTCACCAGCTACAAGCGCTCCACCCTCGCCCGCCGCTTCCGCAAGCGGATGGACGAGGTGGGGGTGGAGGGGTACGCGGAGTACGCGGCGTACCTGGACGCCCACCCCGACGAGTTCACGGCGCTCTTCAACACCATCCTCATCAACGTCACCAGCTTCTTCCGCGACCCCGAGGCGTGGGAGGCGCTCACGCGCGAGGTGCTGGAGCCGCTGGCGGTGCGCAGGCCCGAGGGGCCGATCCGGGTGTGGAGCGCCGGGTGCGCCTCGGGCGAGGAGGTCTACTCGGTGGTGATGGCGCTGGCCGAGGTGCTGGGGGCGGACGCCTTCCGCGAGCGGGTGAAGGTGTACGCCACCGACGTCGACGAAGAGGCGCTGGCGGCGGCCCGGCAGGCGGTGTACCCCGAGAAGGCGCTGGAGGCGGTGCCCGAGGCGCTGCGCGAGCGCTACTTCGAGCCGCTGCGCGGCCGCTTCGCCTTCCGCGCGGACCTGCGCCGGCTGGTGATCTTCGGCCGCAACGACCTGGTGCGCGACGCGCCGATCTCTCGGATCGACCTGATCATCTCGCGAAACACGCTCATGTACTTCACGCCGGAGACGCAGGGTCACATCCTCCGCCACTTCAACTTCTCGCTGAACGACTCCGGCTACCTCTTCCTCGGCAAGTCCGAGATGCTGCTCACCCACGGCGAGCTGTTCAAGCCGCATGACCTCAAGTGGCGCGTCTTCAAGCGCGTTGCCACCGCGGGGATCCGCGACCGGATCGGCTTCGTGGCCCCCGCGCTGCAGACGGGCAACGGCGAGATCGCCGCGCGCTATTCGCAGCTGCGCGACGGCGCCGCGGACGTCGCTCCCGTCCCGCAGGTCGTGCTCGACGCCACCGGCTACCTCGCCTTCGCGAACGAGGCGGCGCGCGCGCTGTTCGGCCTCGGCCCCGCCGATCTCGGCCGCCCGATCCAGGACCTCGAGCTC
>JBJMPM010000374.1:0-19793 GCA_045803205.1 Longimicrobiaceae bacterium | reverse complement strand
GGCTGCGGTAGTTGACCTGCGTCTCCCAGCGGATCGTCCCCGCCTCCTTGCTCATGCGCAGGTAGCCGGCGTGGCCGCGAAGGCCGGTGGCCGAGGGGTCGTACGCGTTCGAGAACAGCCCGTTGCTCCCCTGCTCGCGGTCGGGGCGCTGGAAGTAGCGCGCCGACGAGCGCTGCAGGCGCAGGATGGCCAGCGAGTCGCCCGCCACGCTGCTCAGCGCGAAGTTCCCCATCAGCCGGTAGGTGCGGTTCTTCCACCAGGCGTTCCAGTCGATCCCCACCGCCTCGGCGTGCCCCGGCATCTGCTGGCGCAGCGAGTCGTACCCGAAGCGGCGCACCACCGAGGTGCCGATGGCGCCCACCGTCAGGTTCCCGCCCGGGTACGTCCGCCGCACCCGCCCCACGAAGTAGTTGGTGAGCGGCTCCACCTCGCGGCTGATCTCCTCCCCGTCCATGCCGATCACGTCGGCCCGGCCGGCGCCGGTCACCGCCTCGAGCACCCCCAGCTCCAGGCCGCCGCGGAGGCGCCCCGTGAGCTTGGCGGCGCCCAGGATGGGGCTGTTCTCCGGCCGGCTCGCGTAGCGCGAGTCGAAGGGGAGCGACCCCTGCGGCGCGCGCCCGATGCGGCGGGAGTAGAAGAGCGACATCCCGCTCACGTTGCTGCAGGTGAAGCAGTTCAATCCGCCGAAGCCCAGCAGCCCGCTCCCCTCCACGAAGAAGGGGCGCTTCTCGGCGAACGAGGTCTCGTAGGCGGAGAGGTTCACCACCGCGGGGTCCACCTCCACCTGGCCGAAGTCGGGGTTGAAGGTGGCCGAGAGGGTGAGGTTGGAGCCGAGCAGCGCCTTCACGTCGGCGCCCGTGCGCAGCTTGTAGGCGCTGGGGTCCTGGAAGGGGCTCCCGGGCTGCGTGGGGCGCACGTACGCCGCCCGGCCCACCACGTACGGCATCACCTCCCACCCGCCGGGGCTGCGGCCGATGGAGAGGCCGGTGAGGTGCCCGAAGCGTGACGGGCCGCCGCTCTCCTGCTTCCCGTAGAAGCTCCACCAGCTCAGCTCGTTCAGCCGCTCCTCGTAGCGGACGATCTGCATCCCCCAGGTCTGCAGCGAGTCGCGCGAGAACTTGAGCTGCGACCAGGGGATGCGGAGCTCGGCGGTCCACCCCAGCGAGTCGATGCGCGCGGCCGACTGCCACACCGGGTCCCAGCTCGGGTCGGCGCTGGGCGAGGCTTGGCCGGCGTCGTACTTCACCCCGCTGGGGTTGATCTGGAAGATGGTGATGCCGGAGTGGTTGTGGTACGTGTCGAAGTCGATCTCCAGCCAGTCGCCGTTGCGCGTCTGGTCGCGCCGGGTGAGGGTGGTGTGCACCCCTGCCGCTCCCAGCGAGTCGTACATCCGCGCGCCGATGTACAGCGCGTCGTCGTCGTAGGCGAAGCGCACCTCGGTGCGCTGCGTGGCCGGCTCCCCTTCGCGCGGGTCGCGCTGGCGGAAGCCGCTGGCCGCGGGCGCGGTGGCCCACACCGCCTCGTCGAGCACGCCGTCGACCGCCACCGGGGCGGTGCGGGCGACGGCCGCCACGCTCGGCACCGCGTCGGCGTGGCCGGAGCGGGAGCCGCCCGGCGCGGGCGTGGGCGCGGCCTGCGCGGCGGCACCGGCGGCGGCGAGCGCGAGGGAGAGGCAGAGAGCGGCGGCCGCGGCGGGGCGGAAAAGTTCGGAGCGGGAGGTCATCGGTCGGGAGACGGTGGAGGGCTTCCGTCGGCGTGCGGAACGCTCCATTGGATGGGCGTCCGCCGCGGAAGGTTTGGAACGCCCCCGTGGCCGCTCCGGACCGGCCTCTCCGAGAAATAATCGTTCAAACACCGGACACCGGGCACAGGCTGCTACGTTCGCGTGGTGCAGCCGTTCTACAAGGATCGTCCATTGTGCAGCACATCACGAAAACGGACATGATTTCCGTTGACCTTGAAAGCAGAGGGACGCAACTTGGGCGTTCCAGCAGACTGGTTCGGCTGGAACTCCACACCCGTCCCCCCCCGAGGCGCCCCATGAAAACCATCCGCTTCGCGCCGCTGCCCCTGCTGGCGGCGGCCCTCCTCTCCGCCTGCTCGGACCGGCTTCCCTCCGACGCGGGCCTCGCGCCGCGCGGACCGCTGCTCACGGTGACGCCGACCAACGCCTTCGTCAGCATCGACGTGGGCTCCACGCATGCCTGCGGCCTCACCTCCGGCGGGCAGCCCTGGTGCTGGGGGCGCAACGCCGGCGGCCAGCTCGGCGACAGCACCGCGGCGGCGACCACGGTGCCGGTCGCGACCTTCCAGATGGGGTGGAACGCCTTCACCTCGCTCACCGCCGGCGGGTCGCACAGCTGCGGCCTGGTCTCGTCGGGGCAGGCCTGGTGCTGGGGGTACAACGGCGACGGCCGCCTGGCCGACGGCACCACCAGCCTGGGCCTGGCGCCGGTGCAGGTGCTCCAGGGCGCCCTCTCCTTCACCGTGCTGAGCGGGGGCGACGCGCACACCTGCGGGCTCGACTCGTCGGGGCAGGCGTACTGCTGGGGGAACAACTCGTACGGCCAGATCGGCAACAACACCAAGACCTTCGCCTCCGCGCCCACGGCCGTCCAGCAGCCGGCGGGGGTGACCTTCACGCAGATCGCCGCCGCCGCCCGACACACCTGCGCGCTCACCAGCGGCGGGCAGGCGTACTGCTGGGGGTACAACGGCGACGGACAGGTCGGCATCGGCTCGCCCCTCCAGAGCCTGGTCCCGGCCGCCGTCTCGCAGCCCGCCGGGGTGACCTTCGTGTCGGTGTACGCGGAGTACCAGCACTCCTGCGGGCTGACCTCGGGCGGGCAGGCGTACTGCTGGGGGCTGAACTCCAACGGCCAGCTGGGCGACAACAGCACCACCACCCGCAAGACGCCGGTGGCGGTGTCGCAGGGGGGCGGGCTGACCTTCGCGGACCTGGCCACGGGGGGCAGCCACACCTGCGGGCTGAACTCGTCCGGGCAGGCGTACTGCTGGGGAAGCAACAGCAACGGGCAGCTCGGCATCGGCAGCACCACGGCCAGCCTGACGCCGGTGGCGGTGTCGCAGCCGGTGGGCGTGACCTTCGCCGACGTGGGCGCGGGCGCGGTGCACAGCTGCGCGCTCGACGGCGTGGGCCAGGCCTGGTGCTGGGGCCGCAACAACTTCAACCAGATGGGCGACGGCACCTCCACGCAGCGCACCACGCCCGTGGCGGTCTCGCACTGATCTGACGGCAGGGTTCGCACAGAGGGACCAGAGGGACCGGAGAGAAGTTCTCCGGTCCCTCTGGTCCCTCTGCGTGAGACGCTTTTTTGACGCTACTTGGTGCCGAACAAGCGGTCGCCGGCGTCGCCCAGGCCGGGGAGGATGTAGCCGACGGAGTTGAGCTCCCGGTCGAGCGCGGCGGCGTAGACGTGCACGTCGGGGTGGTCGTCGAGCATCCGCTGCACCCCCTCGGGGGCGGCCACCATGCAGAGCATCCGCACCCGCTTGGCGCCCTTCGCCTTGAGCGAGTTGACCGCCGCCGAGGCCGAGCCCCCCGTGGCCAGCATGGGGTCGAGGAGGATGAAGTCGCGCGCCTCGGCGCCCGCAGGGATCTTGAAGTAGTAGTCCACCGGCTCCAGCGTGTCGTGGTCGCGGTAGAGGCCGATGTGGCCCACGCGCACCCCCGGCATCAGCCGCACCACCCCGTCCACCATCCCCAGCCCCGCGCGGAGGATGGGGACCACCGTGAGCTTCTTCCCCGAGAGCTTCTGCACGGTGGCCCGCTCCAGCGGCGTCTCGATCTCCACCGGCTCCAGCGGCAGGTCCTTGGTGACCTCGTACGCCATCAGCATGGAGATCTCGTCCACCAGCTCCTTGAACTTCTTCTTGCTCGTCTCCTTGTCGCGCAGCACCGCCAGCTTGTGCTGGATCAGCGGGTGCTCGATGACGGTGAGGTTCGGGAACCGGGTGTTCACGGGCATCTCCGGGGCGGGAGGTCGGCGGTGGGACGGCGCGGGAAAGTACACGCCGAAGCGCGAAAGTGCGAGGGTGGGAAACGTGCGGAAGTGCGGGAGTGCGGAAGTGCGCTCCGGGCGGGCATTCGTATTCTGGTGAGTAAAACATCCTTGACATCGCGTAAAGGTAGCTTTACTATCCGTCCGTCGGTTCGACACGCCCAGCCCGGAGGTCCCATGTCCGATGTCACGCTCTGCAGGGTGCGGACACCCTGGTACGTGCATCCCTACTTCGCGGCGCTGCTGTCGGCGGGCGGGACGATCGTCTCGTCGCTGATCCTGAAGCGGATGGAGCCCGCGGGGGCGCTGCGGGTGGTGGTGGGGCTGCTCGCGGTGCCGCCCTCCGCCTTCCTGGTGTGGACCTTCGTACGCTGGATCCGCGGGCTCGACGAGCTGGAGCACCGCATCGTCTTCCAGGCGGTGTCGTTCGCCTTCGTCACCGCGCTCCTGGCGATGATCGGGATGGAGGGGCTGGAGAAGGCCGGCGTGCTCCCCGCGATCGGCTGGGAGAGCGCGTGGGAGGGGATGGTCTTCCTCTACGTGGCCGGCTACGTCTGGGCCCGGCGGCGGTACCGGTGAAGAACCGGCTGCGCGTGCTCCGCGCCGAGCGCGGCTGGTCGCAGGCCGACCTGGCCTCCCGCCTGGGCGTCTCGCGGCAGACGGTGAACGCGATCGAGACGGAGAAGTACGACCCTTCCCTCCCGCTCGCCTTCGGCATCGCCCGGGTGTTCGCGGGGCGCATCGAGGATATCTTCTCCCCGGACGGCGACTCTCCGTGACTCCGTGCCTCCGTGAGAGCCGCCGCTTCCGTTCGCCGGCCGATCCCCGCCGCTCGTGCTCCGGAAGGCGCCGGTCGCGGTGGCGCCTGAACCGATCTCCGCCTGCCCGACGTATCCTTTCCCCGGCGCGGACGACCCGCGCCGGCAGCTTCCATCGACCCTCTCGAACCGAATGAGCCACGCACTGACGCTGGACGGAGTCGCCAAGCGCTTCTCCGGCCACACGGCGGTGGACGACCTCTCGCTGGCGGTCCCGGCCGGCACCATCTACGGCATCCTGGGGCCCAACGGCGCGGGAAAGTCCACCACGCTGCGGATGGTGATGAACATCATCGCCCGCGACGCCGGCCGCATCTCCCTCCTCGGCGCCGACCCCGCCGCCAGCCCCCGCATCCTCCGGCGCGTGGGGTTCCTCCCCGAGGAGCGCGGCGTCTACCGCAAGATGAAGGTGACGGACGTGATCGTCTTCTTCGCCGAGCTGAAGGGGATGGACCGCAGGAAGGCCCGCGCCGACGCCGCCGGGTGGCTGGACCGGATGGGGCTGGGCGACTGGAAGCAGGCGAAGGTCGAGACCCTCAGCAAGGGGATGCAGCAGAAGGTGCAGTTCATCGCCACCGTGATCCACGACCCCGACCTGCTGATCCTGGACGAGCCGCAGACCGGGCTGGACCCGGTGAACCAGGAGGTGCTGCGCGACACCATGCTCGACGCCCGCGACCGCGGGAAGACGGTGATCTTCAGCACCCACAACATGGAGCAGGCCGAGCAGCTCTGCGACTCCCTCTGCATCATCGCGCAGGGGAAGAAGGTGCTGGACGGGCGCCTGCGCGACGTGAAGCGCGAGAACGTGGGGAACCGCTGGTACCTGGAGTTCGACCCCGCCACCGACGGCGCGCGCGACTTCGTGGCCCGCGAGACCCGCTTCGGCGCCTTCCGCCCGCACGGCGAGGGGTGGCGGCTGGAGATGGACCCCGCCGCCGACCCGCGCGAGCTGCTGCGGGCGCTCGCCGGGCTCGATGCCACGGTGGTGCGCTTCGAGCGCGAGCAGAAGAGCCTCCACGAGATCTTCATCGACCGCGTCGGCGGTGCCGCCGCGACCCCCAGCCGACGCCCCGAGGTGGCCCATGCATGAGCTGATGAGCGTGCTCCGGCGCGAGTTCCTGGAGCGGGTGCGCTCGAAGAGCTTCCTGCTCGGCACCATCCTCCTCCCCCTGTTCATGGGAACGGTGTGGATCGTCCCCGCGATGGTGGGCTCGGGCGGCGGCTCGCGCCACATCGTGATCGTGGACCAGGCGCCGGCGGGGGTGGGCGAGGCCGTGCGGCAGCTCCTCACCGCCCCGCGGCCGGCGGGCGGGGAGGACGACGACGACGCCATCACCTTCACGGCCGACCGGGAGACCCGGCCGCTGGAGCAGGTGCGGGCGGAGCTGATCGGGCGCGTGCAGCGCAAGGAGATCGACGGCTACCTGGTGCTGCCGCGCGACATCGTGGAGAGCAGCAAGGCGGAGTACCGCGCCCGCAACGTGACCAACTTCGAGGCGCTCTCGGCCATCAGCCGCGCCACCTCGCAGGCGGTGCAGGCGGCGCGGCTGCGGGCGGCGGGGCTCGACGGGGCGCAGGTGGCGGCGCTGGTGCGGCGGGTGGAGGTGGGCACCGGGCGCATCACCGACCAGGGAGAGGAGGGCGGCAGCGCCGCCTCGGCCTTCATCCTGAGCTACATCGTGGGCTTGCTGATGTACATGATGATCCTGCTGTACGGGATGAACGTGCTGCGCAGCGTGCTGGAGGAGAAGACCAACAAGATCGCCGAGGTGATCGTCAGCTCCATGAAGGCGAGCCACCTGATGCTGGGGAAGATCCTGGGCGTGGGGAGCGTGGCGCTCCTGCAGGTGGGGATCTGGGTCGCCATCTCGGCCCTGCTGATGTCGCGCTCCGACTCTCTCTCGCGGCGCTTCAACCTGCCGCCGGGGATGCTCGACGTGGTGAACGTGCCCCCCGGCACGGTGGCGGCGGTGCTCGGCTTCTTCGTGCTGGGGTTCCTGCTCTACTCGGCGATGTTCGCGGCGCTCGGAGCGGCGGTGAACAGCGAGCAGGAGGCGCAGCAGCTCCAGATGGTGGTGCTGGCGCCGATGATCGTGCCGCTCGTGATGATCGTCCGCATCATCTCCGACCCGATGGGGCCGGTGGCCACCACGCTGGGAATGATCCCCTTCACCGCGCCCGTCACGATGGCGATGCGGCTGGCCTCCGCGCCGGTGCCGCCGGTGCAGATCGTCGCCTCGCTGGCGCTGCTGGCGGCCACGGTGCTGGCGGTGGCGTGGGTGGCGGGAAAGATCTACCGCGTGGGCATTCTCAGCACCGGCAAGAAGCCGACGCTGAAGGAGCTCGGCCAGTGGCTGCGGATGGCCTGAAGGCGCGTCGTCACGCGGAGACGCGGAGAACGGAGAGGGCGCAGAGGCTCTCTCCGTTCCGCGTTCTACACCCCGGAGCCGCCGGCGCCCGGGTTCTTCGCGACGGGGACGGCGCGCGCGCAGAGGCGCTCCAGGTCGCTCTCGGGGCGGGCTTCCCAGGCGGGGGGGATGGGGGCCAGGCGGCGGCGCTCGTCGGCGCTCTCGAAGACCAGCCAGCCGAGCTGCATCGCGGGCGCAACGGCGGGCGCCACGCGGCGGCGGTCCGCCGAGGTGCGGCGCTCGTCGCCCTTGTAGAGGATCACGGGGTCCGGGCTGCGGCGGTCGTAGCCGTGGCGGCGCTCCTCTCCCGGCGCGCTCCCGGGGATCACGCTCCACACGTGCCACTCCACCCCCGACGCCGTCCGGAAGACGCGCTGGGGCATCTCAGTCCCGGCGCTGCCGGGCGGCGATGGGCTCGGCCCGGCCCAGCAGCGCCTCCAGGGCGCCGTCGGCGGCCTCCTGCCAGTTCGTGGGCGGCGGGGCCAGGCGGCGCTTCTCGGCCTCGCTCTGGAAGCACACCCAGCCCCGCTCCAGCCCGGGGCCGCTGAGCCTCCGGCGGCGGTCGCGGAGCACCCGGCGCTCGGGGTGATATTCCGGGGTGTGCTTCGCGCGGCGGTCCACGCCGGAACGCACCTGCGCGTACTCGCGCGCCGGCGGCACGTCCCACGCCATCCACGCCGTCCCCGCCGAATCCCTGAACTCTCTCAGCGCCATGACAAGCTCTCCGGGAAAGCAGTCGGACCAGCGCGTGCAAACTACGTACCAGCAACACCTTACGCTTTGCTGATTCCGAGATCGGGCGAAGCCGGCGGGAACGGTCCTCTCCGTTCCTCACACCCGTTTCCCGGGTTCGGCCGTGCAAACCAGGAAATGTCACCCTGAGCGGCGCCGCTGCACCGGACGGATCGTCCGCTCGTGACTTTGGCGGCGCCCGAAGGATCTATCGCATGGGTCCGAGCGACAGGCGGCCTGTTGCCCGGATGTCGAGTACGGATCCTTCGGTCGCCGCCAGACGTCTCTGCGGAACGCAGCTTCGGGCGGCGGCTCCCTCAGAGGGTGTTGCTGAACCGTTGTTCGGACACCCCCGGGTGTCATCCTGAGGCCCGGCCACATGGAATCAGCGTTCACTCCGCTGGCGGCAGGGCCGTGAGGATCTGATCGCGGCCACGCCGGAGCCGGCTGCGGAAGCTCGCGCGAAAGCCACCGCCTCACGTTCACTCGTCGATGCCACGCAGGAAAAAGCCAGGCATCGACGAGCGCCGGCGTGGACGCATCGATCGTGCGGGCTTCCGCGGCGGGCTCCTGCGCATTCCTCGGCCAGATCCTCACGGCCCTGCCGTCTGCAGCGCTGGCGCCAGGACCCGTGTGGCCGGGCCTCAGGATGACACCTGTGGTGCTGCGGAATGTGCGCGTTCAGCAACACCCTCTCAGGATGACATTTCGGGGGCGCGGAGGAATCACAGCCCACTCCGCAATCTGGCATCAGTGATTTCGTGAGAGATCCGCAGTGGGCAGGGTGAGCGTGAAGCAGCTCCCCTCGCCCGGCGCGCTCCAGGCGGTGAGTTCGGCGCCCATCCCGCGCGCCAGCTCGCGGCTGATGGCGAGCCCCAGCCCCACCCCCTGCTGCGCGGTGAGGGTGCGGTGCCGCTCGAGCTGCACGAAGGGGTCGAAGACCGTCGCCAGCCGCTCCGGCGCGATCCCCCGCCCCGTGTCGCGCACCTGGACGGCGACCGTCTCCCCCTCCGCCGCCGCGGCCACCTCCACGCGGCCGCCGGGCTCGGTGAACTTGATGGCGTTGGAGAGGAGGTTGAGCAGGATCTGCCGCACCCGGTCGCGGTCGCCCAGCGCCACCAGGCCCGGCGCGCCGCCGCAGGCGTAGCGCAGGCCCCGCTCGGCGAGCTGCGGCGCCACCAGCGTCTCCAGCTCGCCCAGCAGCGGCCCCACCTCGATCGGCTCGCGCGCGTACTCCATCCGCCCCGCCTCGATGCGCGCGAAGTTCAGGATGTCGTCGATGATCCCCAGCAGGTGCGCCTGCGCCCGCTTGATGCGCCCCAGGTCGTGGAGCTGCCCCTCGGTCACCGGCCCGCGCAGCCCCATCTCCAGCAGGTCCACGTAGCCTACGATGGCGTTGAGCGGGGTGCGCAGCTCGTGGCTCATGGCCGAGAGGAAGTCGGTCTTGGCGCGGTTGGCGGCCTCGGCCTCGGCGCGGGCGCGGCGCTCCGCCTCCAGCAGCCGCGCCCGCTCCAGCGCCTGCGAGCAGAGCCGCGCCACCGTCTCCATCAGCGCCCTCTCCTCGGGCGGAAAGTCGCGGGGGTGGAGCCAGGTCCAGAGCAGCGCCCCCGCCGGCGCGCCGCCCACCACCAGCGGGAGGGCGGCCCAGGCGGCGCTCGCGCTCGCCTTGCGGACGCAGGCGCCGCCGGCGTAGCGCGCCGCCCACGCCTCGGGCGAGCCCACCAGCACGGCCCGGCCGCTCCGCGTGGCCTCGGCGATGGGGATGGCGGCGTCCGCGCCCCAGCGCCGTCCCGGGCCCATGCACGCCTCGGGCGGGTAGCCGAGCGAGGCCACGATCTCCAGCTCGCCGCCCTCCGCCGTGAGCAGCGCCAGCACCCCCGCGTCGGCGCCGTGCGAGGCCACGCCGCGGGTCATGACGGCGGCGCCCACCTGCTCCACGGTGAGCGCCTCGGCCAGCCCGGCGCTCAGGTCCTGGAGCTGCTCGGCGGCGGCCCGGGCGCGCCGCTCGGCCTCGAAGAGCCGCGCCCGCTCCAGCGCCTGCGCCGCCTGCTGGGCCAGGTTGAGCACGAAGGCGCGCTCGTCGTCGCCCAGCTCGAACGCCTCGGGAAAGTTGAGGCCGACCGCGCCCAGCACCCGCCCCTCGAAGAGCAGCGGCACCGCCGCCATCGGCCCGAAGCCCTGCGTCCGCGGCAGCGCGGCGATGGCGGGATAGAGCCGGTCGCGCTCCTCCTCGGTGTGCAGGAAGATGGGATGCCGCTCCCGCGCCGCCTCCGTCAGGGGAAAGGCCGCGTCCAGCGCGATGTGGCGGAAGCGCTCCACCATCTCGTCGGCGTACCCGCGCGCGCGGACGATCTCGAGCTCGGCGCCGTCCTCGCGCAGGAGCGCCAGAAAGCCGGAGCGCCCGCCAAGCGCCGCGATCCCCTCGTCGATCACCGCGCGCGCCACCTCGTCGGGGGTCAGCGCGCGTGCCAGCACCGAGGTGACGGCATGCAGCCGCGCCAGGCGGTAGGCGGCGCGGGCGGGGGCGGTGACGTCGATCGCCATCACCACACGCACGCTGCGCCCGCCGATCTCCAGGTCCTGGGTGGTGACCTCCACGTCGAGCAGCGTGCCGTCGCTGCGCACGTGCAGCGCGGGCCCCTGGGCGACGGGGCCCTCGCCGGTGGCGGCCAGGCTCGCCTCCAGCGCCGCGCGGTCCTGCGGGAGGCGCAGGTCCTCGGGGCCGAGACGCAGGAACTCCTCGCGCGTGTACCCGTAGGCCCGCAGCGCCGCCTCGTTCACGTCCACGTAGCGGCGCGTCTCGCGGTCCAGCACCCAGATCGGCACCGGGCTCTGCCGGAAGAGGATGCCGAGGTAGCCCGCGGATTCGGGGGTGACGAAGGGCGCGTCGCTCACGCGTGACTCGGTACGGGTCGTGGTGGGGGGATGGACAAAGGTCTTACGCGGAGGCCCTGAGCACCAGAGTTTTGTTCGAAAAGATCGTCCCGCGCAGAGACGCGGAGGCACGGAGAGAGGCTGGGTGGTTCTCTCCGTGTCTCCACGCGTCTCTGCGTGAGAAGCTTCCTGCCTGGAGCCGCGACGCAGGAAGCGGCACGCCCCGGCTCTCCCCCTACGGCGTAAACGCCGAGTCGGCCAGCACGAATGCCATGGCGACCGCCAGAACATGAATCACGGCAAGCACACTCCATCCGGCCCCGCGCGGCTTGATCGGCTCGAGCAGCCAACCCAGGAGCGCATACGTCGGGAACTGGAAGATGATCAGAAGCAGCAACGGCGTCGTGACATATTCGGTGAAGTACGTGAGCGCCATCGAGTACGGAAAACAGAGCGTGATGATGACATATGTTCCATGGCCACCGCCTGCGCTGATGACTGATGCGACGAACGCAGCAACCTCGACTACCGCACCAACCATCAGCACGCGAATCAATCTGTCCGTGCGAGGCACGATACCCCTCCCGGCTTTGGTAAGCATGGTCAAACGTCCAGCATCCAACTTGATTCCGGCGCCGTCACCTGCCCGTCACCTGACAAGTCATTGCAGCCTGCCGCAAGGAGATGCTAGCACTGCCGGAAAAGCATGGAGCGGACGCCGCGCCCGCCCTGCAGCCAATGGTGGGGATCAGCTTCGGCGAGATGACATGACATAAGTTGCGGATAGGTTATAGCCTGGCAGCACGCTGCTCGGTTGCCGGAAAGCATCGGAGAAGAGACGCTTTTCACCAGTCGCGCACGGTCTTGCGTTGGCCGCGCATGCGGCTGAGCACCGAGCGCTGCGCGTCGGCCTCGGCGCGCGAGGCGCCGGTGAGGATGCGCTCCGCCTCGCGCTGGCTGAGCTCCGGCGCGGGCGAGGGCCGTGGCGACGGCGCGGGCTGGGGAGCCGGCTGCGGCCGCTGCTGCCCTCCCCCTCCCCCGCCCTGGCTCTGCCGGTCCTGCCCGCCCCCGCCGCCGCTGCTGGGCGGCTCGCGCCGGAGGAGGCGCTGGGCCAGCTCCAGGTTCCACTTCGCGTCCGCGTCGCCGGGGCGGGCCAGGAGCGCGTCCTTGTAGCGGGCGATGGCGCGCTCCAGCCGCTCGCGGCGCCTGTCGGGCTCCGTCACCTTGCGCAGGAAGACGGGCTCCAGGTCGGCATTCCCGGCGTTGTAGAGCGCGCGCTGCCGCAGCTCGGGGACGCGCTGGGCCTGGGACGCGGACTCCAGCAGCGGGCGCGCCTCGTCCCACTTCCGCAGGCGCAGGAGCGCGGTGCCCAGGTTGTAGCGCGCCGCGGCGGAGGTGTCGCCCGCGGCGGCGCGGCGCTGGTAGGCCTCGGCCGCGCGGCGGAACTGGCCCTGGCGGTAGAGGCGGTTCCCCTCCGCCATCCCTCCGCCCAGCAGCGGGAGCGCGGCGAGCAGCAGCAGGCGCCTCATGCCGACGCCTCCCGCACCCGGCGGCGGTGCTCGGGGAGGAGGGCGTCCAGCGCCAGCAGGAGGAGGGCGACGGCGGCGAACCACTCGTAGCGGTTGGCCGGCGTGGACCCGGCGCCCCCGCGGCGCGCCCGCGGCGGCACCTGCCGCACCGCCGCGGCGGCCTGCGCGGCGGCGTCGGGGTTGGTGGCGGGGAGGTAGACGCCGCCGGTCTGCTTCGCCACCTCGGCCAGCAGCGGCGCGCCCAGCCGGGAGACGGCGACCTCGCCCGTGGGCTCGCGCTTGAAGCCGAGCTGCCGCCCGCTCACCGGGTCGACGTCCGGCACCGGTCCGCCCTGCGCCGTCCCCAGGCCGATGGAGCTCACGGGAACGCCCAGGCGCCGCGCCATCTCCGTCGCGCGCAGCACGTCGGCGCGCTCCTCCAGCGCGTCGCCGTCGGTCAGCAGCACGATCGACCCCTGCGGCGCCTGGCCCCGCGCCTCGGAGAGGAGGCCGAGCGCCTGCTCGATGGCGTCGGAGAGCGAGCTGCCGCCCTGCGTCATCACGTCGGGAGAGAGGCCGTCGAGGTAGAGCCGCAGCGCGCTGAAGTCGGTGGTGAGCGGCGACACCGCGTAGCCGCGCCCCGCGAAGACGGCGAGCCCCACGCGCGCGCCCTCCAGCCGCGCCAGCAGCTCGCGCGCGATCCGCTTCTCCCAGGCCAGCCGGTCCGGCTCCAGGTCCCGCACGCGCATGGAGTTCGAGGCGTCGAGCACCAGCACCACGTCGGCCGCGGCGACCTCGCCGGGGACGGGGGCAACGCCCCAGAGCGGGCCGGTGGCCGCCACGCCCAGCAGGAGCGCGGCCACGGTCACCATCAGGATGCGGCGGTTGGGCGCGGCGGTCAGGTCCGCGGCGGTCAGGCGGCGTACCAGCCCGGCCTCGCCGAGCGCCGCGGCGGCCAGGCGGCGGCGGCGCGCGTAGAGGAGCATCGCCACGCCCACGATGCAGGGGAGGAGCGGCACCAGGTGCAGCAGCTCGGGGTGCGCCAGGTTGTCCATCAGGGCACCCTCCCCCATCTCGTCGCGCGGAAGCACCACTCGGCCACCAGCAGCGCCGCCGCCGCCAGCAGGAACGGCAGGTAGCGCTCGGTGAAGCGCAGGTAGCGGCGCACCTGCACCTTCGTCTTCACCAGCCGGTCGATCTCGGCGTAGATGCGCTGCAGCGCGCGCGTGTCGGTCGCGCGGAAGTAGCGGCCGCCCGTCTCGCGCGCGATCTCGGTGAGCAGCCCCTCGTCGATGCTCACCGGCATCCAGGCGTAGCGCAGCGTGCCGTTGGGGGTGATGGCGACGGGAATGCGCGCCCGGGTGCGCGACCCCACGCCGATGGTGAACACGCGGATGCCGAACGCCGCCGCCGCCTTGGCCGCCGCGCGGGGATCGACCGAGCCGCGGTTGTTCTCGCCGTCGCTCATCAGGATCAGCACGCGCGACTCGCCGGCCGCCTGCTTCAGCCGGTTGGCCGCGGTGGCGAGCCCCAGGCCGATGGCGGTGCCGTCCTCCAGCATCCCCACCTGCACGTTGTCGATGGCGGCGCCGAGGAGCGCGTGGTCGGCGGTCGCGGGCACCTGCGTGAGCGCCTCGGCGGCGAAGGTCACCAGCCCGATGCGGTCGTGCGGCCGCTCCGTGACGAAGTCGCCCACCGTCGCCTTGGCCGCGCCCAGGCGGTTGGGCGCGAAGTCCTCCGCCAGCATCGACGACGACACGTCGAGGGCGACCATGATGTCGATCCCCTCCGACGTCTCCTCCACCACCCGCGCCCCGGTGCGCGGCCGGGCGATGGCGATCACCAGCGACACCAGCGCCGCCGCGCGCAGGATCTCGGGGAGAATGCCCAGGAAGGCGGCGCCGCGGGTGCCCATCGCCGCCAGGGTGCGGGCGCGGGAGAAGACCACGGCGGTGTCGCGCGCGGCCCGCACGCGCCACCACCAGAGCGGCACCAGCGCCAGCAGCGCCAGCGCCCACGGATGCGCGAAGGCCACGCTCACGGCGCCGCTCCCGCGCCCGCGGGGACGTCCGCCGCGCCCGCTGCGTCCGCCGGCTCCGGCGCGCGCGCGGGCGGCGCGAAGCCCTCCACCCAGCGCCGCGCCTCGTCCAGGTCGCGGCGGGCGTCGTCGGGCGCGCGGCCGTGGCGGGCGAACTTCGCCAGGTCGGCGATGCGCAGCAGGTGGCGGAGCGCGTCGAGGTCCGCGGCGGCGACGCGATCCTCCTCCATCGCCTCCAGCAGTTCCGACGTGGTGAGGTCGGTGCTCCAGCGCGGCTCCAGCTCCCCCGCGAAGCCGCGCAGCGCGTCGCCGACCAGGGTGTAGAACGCCTTCCAGTTCCCCGCCTCCACGAAGCCGGAGGTGCGCGCCCGCTCCAGCAGCGCCAGCGCCCGCTGCCGGGCCGTCGCGGGGATCATCTGCTTCCGCCGGCGCCGGATCAGCTTCACGGCGAGCCAGGCGATCAGCGCCAGCAGGAGGAGCGCGAGCAGCGCCTCGGCCGCCAGCACCCGCCAGTCGCGCGAGGGGCCCCAGACGTCGTGCGGCGGGCGCACGCGCCACTTCGTGGTGTCGTCCGGGAGCACCGCGCGCACTTCGGGGAGGCGCAGGGTGATGGGGATGGAGAGCGCGCGACCGCCCGGCGGCGTGAGGCGGAGGGTGGCGCGCGCGCTGTCCGCGACCCCCGGCACCCACGCCACCATCGGGACCACGACGAGCCAGCGGGTGCGCGCGCTGTCCCGCGCCGTCGCGGTCGCTGTGCCGACCACGCGCCAGCGGTCGGCGGAGTCCTTCGGCACCTCCACCACCACGCGCATCCCCGCCGGCACCGCCACCGCCGCCCCGGAGACGAAGCGGTCGCCTACGGTGACCGTCTTCGGCTGCACGCTGATCTCAACGGAGAAGCCGGGTGGGATGGCATCCGTGCCCGGGATGGTGTCCCTGGCCTCGCTGGTGCCGGCCGGCTGAGGTGCCTGGGCCTGGGCCTGGGCCTGGGGCCGGGCGAATGAATTCGCGGCAACAACGGCCCGAAGTCCGCCTTCGCGGACTGCGACCGCACCCCCGGCGTGAACCACGGGCTGCTCCGCGGCCGCGATCATAGATCCTTCGGCCTGCGGAGTATCGCGTGGATGCGAGTCCGTCGCGGCCGGCCTCAGGATGACGTCATGCGGAGTGATCGGTAGAAGCTCCGGCCTCGATGCAGCCCATCGCGCGCCACCCAGCTCCGGCAGCACCACAGCCGGTAGTCCGCGCAGGCGGACTTCGTGCCGTTGTAGCGGCGAATTTATTCGCTCGTTTCCGCGGACTTCGTGTAGTTGTTGCCGCGAATTCATTCGCCCGGCATCCGCACCGGCATCGGCGGTCGGCCACAGGGCCAGGATTGCGAGGACGGCGGCGGCGCGGATCATCGGCGGAGCCGGCGCTCGCGGCGGCGGAAGAAGGAGAGGATGGCGTTCGCCGTGGGCGCCTCGGTGCTCAGCTCGATGGCGTCGAGCCCCAGGCGGCGGAAGGTGCGGCGAAGGGTGTCGCGCTCCGCCTCCACCGCGTCGCGGAAGGCGCGCCGGTTGAAATCGTCCGCCGAGTTGAAGACCACCAGCGCACCCGTCTCGGGGTCCGTCACCTGGATCAGCCCCGCGTCGGGAAACTCCAGCTCGGCCGCGTCGGTGAGGGTGACGGGGACCACGTCGTGGCGGTGCGCGAGGGCGGTGAGGGCGCGCTCGAGGGCGTGGGTGAGCGGCTGCTGGAAGTCGCTCACCAGGAAGACGATGGAGCGCGAGCGGAGGATGCGGATGGCGTATTCCACCGCGACGGTCAGCTCCGTCCCCGTCCCCTTCGGCTCGAAGCTCAGCAGGTCGCGCACGATGCGCAGCGCATGCCGCCGCCCCTTGCGCGGGGGGACGAAGAGCTCGATCCCGTCGGTGAAGACCAGGAGCCCCACGCGGTCGTTGTTGCGCACCGCGCTCATCGCCAGGCTCGCCGCCACCTCGGCCACGATCTCGCTCTTGAACCGCCCCCGCGTGCCGAAGCGCTGCGAGCCGGAGAGGTCCACCATCAGCAGCACGCTGAGCTCGCGCTCCTCCACGTATTTCTTGACGAAGGTCTCGCCGGTGCGGGCGGAGACGTTCCAGTCGATGGTGCGCACGTCGTCGCCGGGCATGTAGGGGCGGACCTCCACGAACTCGATCCCCTGCCCCTTGAACACCGAGTGGTACTCCCCGCTGAAGCGCGACGACACCAGCCCGCGCGTGCGCAGCTCGATCCTGCGCACCAGCCTGAGCACCTCCGGCAGCGCCGGCGCCGTGCTGGCGTGCGCGGGAAGCGCCGGCGCGCGCGTGCGCCCGCGGCGGCGGAAGAGCGAGGGGAGGCGGATCACGGCGAGCGCCCCGCCGCCCCGGGGGCCGGGCGGTTGAAACCGCGGCAACAACCACACGAAGTCCGCCTGCGCGGACTACCGGCCGCGGCGCCGCCGACATGAAGCGGCGCGCGCCCGACTCCCACGCAGCCTCGGTCCGCGGGCCTCGGCCACGGTGGGGCGAGTCGCGTGCCCCGCAGCCGAGGCCACACGGCAGGCGGGAGTCGGCGCAGGCCGACTTCGTGTCTTTGTTGCTGCGGATTCATCCGCCCGGCTCTCCGGCGGCAGAGACGCGCCTCGGCCTGCCCTCGCGCGTACGAGCGCAGCGAGGAAGTCCCTCCCCCAGGCTCTTTTGGGGGAGGGACCGCCGCGAAGCGGCAGGGTGAGGGCCGCCGGGGCCGACCGCTCACGGCACCCGCACCGTCTCGAAGATGCGGCGGACGATGTGGTCGGGGGTGATCTCCTCCGCCTCGGCCTCGTAGGTGGTGATGATTCGGTGGCGCAGCACGTCGGGGCCGATCGCCTTCACGTCCTCGGGCGTCACGTAGCCGCGGCCGCGCAGGAAGGCGTGGGCGCGCGCGCACGCCGCCAGCGCGATCGTCGCCCGCGGCGAGGCGCCGAACTCGATCAGCGGCGCCAGGTCGGCCGCGCCGTGCCCCTTCGGGTCGCGGGTGGCCATCACCAGGTCCAGGATGTAGTCCGCGATCTTGTCGTCCAGGTAGAGCCCGGCGATCTGGTCGCGCGCCGCCAGGATCTCGTCCGGGTGCGCGACGACGCTCACCGGGATGGTGCCCGGCGCGCTCATCCGCCGCAGGATCTCCTTCTCCTCCTGCCGGGTGGGGTAGCCCACCCGCACCTTCAGCATGAAGCGGTCGACCTGCGCCTCGGGGAGCGGATAGGTGCCCACCTGCTCGATGGGGTTCTGCGTGGCGAGCACCAGGAAGGGCTGCGGGAGCGGCCAGGTCTCGCCGCCGATGGTCACCTGCCGCTCCTGCATGGCCTCCAGCAGCGCCGCCTGCACCTTCGCCGGCGCGCGGTTCACCTCGTCGGCCAGCACGATGTGGGCGAAGATGGGGCCCTTGTGCGGGACGAACTCGGCCGTGCGGGCGTTGTAGATGGTGGTGCCGACCACGTCGGCCGGCAGCAGGTCCGGGGTGAACTGGATGCGCTGGAAGGTGGCGTCGATGGTCTCCGCCAGGGTGCGTACCGCCAGCGTCTTGGCGAGCCCCGGGAGCCCCTCGAAGAGCACGTGGCCGCCGGTGAGCATCCCGATCAGCAGGCGCTCGATCATGTAGTCCTGCCCCACCACGCGCCGGTGCACCTCGGCGGCGATGCGGTCCAGGAAGTCCGCCCGCGGCAGCTCCGCGGGGGCGAAGGGCGATGCAGCCGTCATGAGTCCGTCCACGTTTGGCCGATACGGAAAGCAACCAGCCCGACACGAGGAAATCCCGTGCCGGGCCGAATGAGCTGATGAACCTCGCCCCCCTCAGGACGTCATCCTGAGGCCCAGACTGTGTGAAAACACTCGCGCGGCGCAAGAGGTTTGCGTAAATTGTCGCCATGCAAACGCATCCATGCCACGCAGCAGCGAGGTGCCGGTGAGCGGCTACAAGGCAGGAGTCGACCGTGGGCAGGCGGCACTCTTCCCGGAACGGCTGGACGACTACATCGCGGAAGAGAACGAAGTGCGGGTGATCGACGCCTTCGTCGACGGACTGGACCTGGTGGCGCTGGGAGTCGCACGCGCCGTACCCGCGCGCACGGGGGCGCCGGGGTACCATCCGCGCGACCTGCTGAAGCTCTACCTGTACGGGTACCTGAACCGGGTGCGCTCCAGCCGGCGGTTGGAGCGTGAATGCCACCGCAACGTGGAGTTGATGTGGCTGCTGCGCCGCTTGGCACCGGATCACAAGACGATCGCCGACTTCCGCAAGGTGAATGCGGTCGCACTGCGGCAGGTGTGCCGCGAATTCACCGTGCTGTGCAGGGAGCTGGACCTGTTCGGGCGGGAGCTGAGCTTCATCGACGGGACGAAGATCCAGGCGGTCAACGGCAAGGACCGCAACTTCACGGTGGAGCGGCTGAAGAAGCTGCTGCCGCTGATCGAGAAGCGGATCAGCGAATACCTCGCGGAGCTGGATCAGCAGGACGCCGGGGAAGCGCCGACGCCCGCGCAGCAGTCGCTCAAGGAGAAGCTGGAGCGGCTGAAGGAGCGCAAGGCGACGTACGAGCAGTACCAGCAGGAGCTGAAGGAGGAGGGCGAGCGGCAGATCTCGCTGAGCGACGAGGAGAGCCGGCGGATGAAGACGCGCGATGGCTTCGCCGTCTGCTTCAACGCGCAGATCGCCGTGGATGCGAAGCACCACCTGATCGCGGCGCACGACGTCACCAACGAGGTCAACGACCGCGAGCAGCTGGCGGTGATGGCGCTGGCGGCGAAGGAGGCGCTGGGGGTGGAGACGCTGGAGGTGGTGGCGGACTGCGGCTACCACAACGCGACGAAGGCGAAGGAGTGTGAGGCGGCGGGGATCACGCCGTACGTGCCGGCGGTGGAGAGCTCGAAGAACGCGAACCGGGGGAAGTACACGAAGCTGGACTTCCGCTACGACGAGGAGCGCGACACGTACCTCTGCCCGAACGGGCAGTCGTTGGTCTTTCTCACGCAGAGCCGCGACAAGGGGCAGGAGGTGCGCTACTACGCGAACTCGGCAGCCTGCCGTGGGTGCCCTTTGCGGGAGCAGTGCACGAGCAGCAAGGAAGGCCGCCGGATCTCGCGACGGGCGGACGAGCCGTGGGCCGAGGCGATGGAGGAGCGGGTGCAGGCCCGGCCCGAGCTGCAGCAGCAGAGGAAGTGCGTGGTCGAGCATCCCTTCGGAACGATGAAGCGGGGGATGGGCTTCGACTACTTCCTGCTGAAGGGGCTGCAGAAGGTGCGCGGCGAGTTCAGCCTGATGGCATTCTCGTACAACTTCAGGCGCGTCATCTCGATACTCGGGGTGACGTGTCTCCTGGAGGCGCTCAGGAAGCGTCGCGAGACACGGCA
>JBJMPM010000299.1:0-28680 GCA_045803205.1 Longimicrobiaceae bacterium | reverse complement strand
CAACAACACGGCCGACCAGCTCCAGCGGCGGCTCCAGTTCGCGGGGCTCAACGCCATGCTCCTCCCCGTGCGCGCGCTCGACCTGCCGCGCGCCGCGTGAGCGTGGACGACGAAAGGAGGGATGGATGAGGATGCGACCGTCGTGGCGGCGGGCGCTCCCCGCGCTCCTCGCGCTGCTGGCGTCGTGCCGCGGCGGCGACGGCCCCGGGCGGGTGGACCGGCCCGAGCGGCTGGACGGGCGGTGGGCGATGGTCCTCCGGCTGGAGGAGCCGCTCCGCCTGGGCGCCGACACGGCCGCGGCCGGGCCGGTGCGCGGCGAGCTCTCGCTGATCGACAACCACGCCCTGCGCGGCGCGCCCGGGCTGGCGGGGCGCCCCACGCACTACGGCGTGTACGCGGCCGACTTCGCGCCCTTCGGCTTCGCGGAAGGGATCGGCCGCGTCCCCACCGCCGTGGCGCGGCTGCTGGCCGCCGACTCGGTGGAGATCGCGCTGGACCCCGAGGGCGGCCGCGCCGTGGTGCTCGCCGGGCGGCTGTCGGGCGATTCCGTCGCCGGCCACTGGAGCTACGAGTGGGGCCGCGTCACCGGCGCCTCCGGCCGCTTCGTGATGCGCCGCCGGTGAGCGTCTCACGCAGAGACGCAGAGGCACGGAGAGAGGCCGCCGCCGTCTCTCCGTGCCTCCGCGTCTCCGTGTGAGGTCAGCTCAGCGGACGATCTTGAAGTTGAACATCGGGGTGCCCAGGGCCTGCATCAGGCGCAGCCACACGGGGAGCAGCATCTCGGTGCCGCGCGCGGTGGTGATGTCGCCCAGGTCGATCACGTCGCGCCAGCCGAACCACTCCTGCAGCCACCGCGTCACGCTCGCCTTCGCCTCCGCGTCGTTGCCGCAGACGAAGAGGGTGTGGTCGCCGCCGGCGACGGCCTGCGGGTCGACCATCACCCGCGTGTTGGTGGTGTTCAGCGTCTTCACCACCCGCAGCCGCGGGAAGGCGCGCTGGAGCTGCTCGCCCAGCGAGTCGGTGTTGCAGACCGAGAGCGTGGGCGGAAAGCCGTGCGAGAAGTCGAGCGGGTTGGCCGCGTCGAGCATGATCTTCTCGCCCAGCGCCTCCGCGCCCGCGGCCTCGAGCGCGGGAAGCGCGCCGCCCCCCGAGGTCGCGTTGACCAGCACCTCGCCGAACCGCGCGGCCTCCGCGAAGGTGCCGACGCGCACCGTCGGGTTCCCGCCGATCCAGTCGCGGAACGGCGTGGGATCGAAGGCGTTGCCGGTCTCGCGGGCCATGGTGGCCGCGGGGTCGCGGGTGCCGATCATCACCTCGTGGCCCTTGCGCGCGAGGGCCGTCGCGAGCGTCTGGCCGACGACGCCGGTGCCGAAGATGCCGATCTGCATGAGCGTTGTGGGGGTCCGGGTGCGTTGGGGCGGTGCGCCGCCTGGAGGAGCGGAAACGATGCGACGCCGCTTTCTCCCCCGTCAAGTCTGCGCGATCCTCTCAGTGAAGCGGAGGCGCGACTACGGCGGAGCGAGTCCCCGCAGCCGCGCGTCGGTCAGCCGGCGGTCGATCCTCCGCCGCAGTCCGGGGATCAGGCCGTCACGAACACGCGTGACCTCGCGGGCCGCTCACGTCGCGGGTGGGTCCGGGCCGGCGCGCCCCAGCACCTGCCGCACGCGCTTGACCCATTCCGGCGAGAACATCCCCGACTCGTGATAGGCTGACTCGACGGTGTCGAGGAGACGCGCGACGCCGCGGTCGGGTTCGGGGAGGGTGGCGACCAGCCGCCGCAGGAGTCTGGCGGCGTCGTCCGGGGCGATGCTGCTGAACCCCGCCTCCCGGTAGAACCACATCCGCACCTTCTCGCGCGTCTTCCCGTATGGTCTGCTTCCCCCCGCCACGAACTCCTGCAGCCCGGTCGGCGACATCCCCACGCGTCGTGCGACCGCGCGCAGCGTCGCCCCCGCAATCGCCTGGCGCAGCGCATCGCGGATGCGGTCGAGCTCGCGGTCGGCGTCTTCGTGCATCCGGTGCTCCAGAGTGTCGGGCCGCACCACCGCCGATCGTATTCTCGATGTGGTGGCTGGCGGTATCGATAGCTTGGCGTCTCCAAACTTTCTCCACCGTATTTTCCGTCTTTCGCAACGTCAATCGTTGCCAATGCTTACGTGCGAACTTCGCCACGCACGGCAATATGGAGCCGCTTCAGCGATGAGCCAGTTGCTGACACTTACGGAGCGTATCATCGTTGCTGACGTAATCGGGGCTGTTTAGGTTGCGTTCCGCCGGTCACTCCTCCTCCCTCTTCCGAGAGGATTCCCCCATGAAGCGCGCAGTGCTTTCATTCCTGGCCTGTGTGGCCGTCGCCGTAACAGGCGCCTGCTCGAACGCGGACAACGTGACGGCGCCGGGCGCGGCTGCCGGGCAGCCGCGCTTCGAGGGTGGGGGAATGGCTGGAAGCGGCGGACGCAGTACGACGCCACCGTCCGACAGCGTTACCAGCGTGTCGGGTGCCAGCCTCGCGGGTGACGATGAGGGGGCGCTGAACGGCGGGATGGCTGGATCGGGAGGGTGAACCGACTCACCGTAATTGCCCTGAGGTAACTGCGAACAGGAGAATCGGAATTGCCCTGGCTGCGCTCGCCTGCGCGGCCTGCGTCCGTGAGGTGACGGCCCTGCAAGATGACGCGACCCCCGCCGCTCTAGTCCGTCGCGACGGAGGTACGCTCGGCAGCGGCTACAGGACTTCCGACGAGCTGGGGCTCGGCTCTGGAAACGTCACAACGGCAACGGCTGGCGGCTCGGGTGAGACGGTGGTCACGGCCGACAGCACGAGTGGTCGAGGCGGTCTCGGCTTGGGATCAGGCCACTAAAGCGATTCATCGGTTCGGAATGCGGCACGCTGCCGACGGCCTCAGTTCGCTATCCATTTGCGGATGAATTTGAGCAGCATCCGCCCTGGTATTCACATCTCCTCGCGGGGCCGGGCAGGCTCGCGGACCAGCATTCGGTGCGCGAGGATGCCTCCGACCACCAGCGCCAGCGCGCCCGTGTACGCGCCGGGGAAGTAGCCTCCGGCGCGCGCCGCGAGCGCCAGGTGCCCCACCCCGTTCCCGATCCCGCCGCCCAGCGCCAGGAAGAGCGCGACCAGGTACGCCTCGCGCCTCCCCTGCGCCAGCCCGATCCCGCCCGCCGCGAACACCGCCAGCCACGCGAGGTTGAAGGCGAGGAACCGGCCTCCGCTCCACGGGCTCCGCCCCCAGCACGGGCGGGAACGCGCGGTGGAATCCGCTGGCGTACTCCTCCGCCAGGTGCGCGCACTGCACCAGCACCGCCGCCGCGTAGGCGGGGAGGACGCGCGCCGCCGCCGGCCACTCGCCGCGCCCCATCCACAGCGCGTACGACACCCCCATCGCGACGACGAGCAGGCCCGCCGCCCACCCCATCACCGCGAGGGTGAGCACGCATGCCGCCACCATCGCCAGCCCCGCCACCCGGCGCGAATCGTCATGCATGACCCCCATCATACATCCGGGCCTCTCTCTGTGCCTCTGCGTCTCTGCGTAAGACGTTCGGTTGCAGGTGCCGCGTGAGCGCGAAACCTGCGGCGGGGTTTGCCGGTATCAGCAGGGGTGGCGCGCCAATGACGGGGTGCCGGGAACAGGAGCGAGCGGCGTGTTCGAAGTCGTGGGACAGAACCGGAAAGAGAAGCCCACGTGGCTGGCCACGGCCATCTCGGTCGCGGTGCACGCGGCGATCGTGACCCTGCTCGTCTTCGGCTTCCGGCAGACCCTGGCCCTGGCCGGCGAGGGCGACCGCGACGACGCCGACCCGGGGAGGGCCGGCGGCGGGGGTGGCGGCGGCGGAGGCGAGCAGGTAAGCTATTACGAAGTTCCCAAGCCCCCGCCGCCCCCTCCACCCCCCGTGCAGCCGGAACCGGACGCGCTGGTGCCCCCCGTGGTCCCGCCGCCTCCGCTCCCCACGCCCGTGCCGCCCGCGGTGCAGCCGCGCCCCGCGCCGCCGGCGGCCGCGCCCGCGGCGCCCGGGCCCGGAGTGGGGCAGGGGCCGTCCACCGGGCCGGGGGTGGGGCCCGGCTCGGGCGGCGGCACCGGCGGAGGGAGCGGGGGCGGCAGCGGCCCCGGGACCGGCACGGGCACCGGGCCGGGGAACGGCACCGGCGGCGGGGGCGGCTCGCGCACCACGCTGCCGACCAGCGACCTGATGCTCATCCCCCCCAACCGGCCGCGGGGGATGACGAGCCGCGACGTGGTGCTGCGCCTCTCGATCAACGAGCGCGGCGACGTGACGGACGCCGAGGTGCTGACGCCCACGGGGAACCGCGGCTACGACGAGCAGCTCAAGCGCACCGCGCGCGACTGGAAGTTCAACCCCGCGCGCGACCTGGCCACCAACCGCCCCGTCGCCGTCTTCTACGACGTCACCTTCACCATCTGACGCCACCCCCACCCGCCGGAGGCGAATGCCCCCCACCGCACCTCCCGAGGCGCCGCGCCCCGCGGCGCCCGCCGCTTCGCAGGGCGAGTTCAGGCGCAGCCTGAGCCTGCTCGACGCCACCATGCTGGTGGTGGGGTCGATGATCGGCTCCGGCATCTTCATCGTCTCGGCCGACATCGCGCGGACGATGAACTCGCCGGGGGGGCTGATCGCGGTGTGGGTCGCCACCATGCTGATCACCGTGGCCGGCGCGCTGAGCTACGGCGAGCTGGCGGCGGCGATGCCCAGGGCCGGCGGGCAGTACGTCTTCCTGCGCGAGGGGCTGGGGAACCTCACCGGCTTCCTCTACGGCTGGACGCTCTTCCTGGTGATCCAGACCGGGACGATCGCCGCGGTGGCGGTGGCCTTCGCCAAGTTCCTGGGCGTGTTCGTCCCCGCGGTGAACGACCGGCTCTTCCTGCCGATGGGGAAGGTGCCGGTCCCCGGCGGCTCCATCGAGCTGGGGCTCAGCTCGCAGCGGGTGGTGGGGATCGTGATCATCGCGCTCCTGACCTGGGTGAACATGCGCGGGCTGCGCGAGGCGAAGTGGATCCAGAACATCTTCACCACCGCCAAGACCGCGGCGCTGCTGGGGCTGGTGCTGCTGGGGCTCACCATCGGCCGCAACGCCGGCGCCATCGACACCAACTTCTCGCACTTCTGGGCCGACCTACCCTCGGGGAGCACGCCCACGCCCCTGCTGGGGATCATGGTGCCGGCGCTGGTGCTCGCCTTCGGCGCGGCCATGGTGGGGTCGCTCTTCAGCGCCGACGCGTGGAACAACGTGACCTTCGCCGCGGCCGAGGTGAACCGGCCGCAGCGCAACCTGCCGCTGGCGCTGGCCATGGGCACCGGCGCGGTCACGCTCCTCTACGTGCTGGCGAACTTCGCCTACCTCTCGGTGCTCAAGCTCTCCGAGATCCAGAACGCGCCGCAGGACCGCGTGGGCACGCTGGCGCTGCAGCACATGTTCGGCGACGTGGGGGCGTACCTGATGGCGGGGGCGATCCTGATCTCCACCTTCGGCTGCATCAACGGGCTGATCCTGGCGGGGGCGCGCGTCTACTACGCCATGGCGCGCGACGGGGTGTTCTTCGAGCGCGCGGGGCACATCTCCCGCAAGACCCACGTGCCCGTCTGGGCGCTGGCGGTGCAGGGGGTGTGGACGGCGTTCCTCACCCTCACCGGGAGCTACGGGCAGCTCCTGGACTACGTGATCTTCGCGGCGCTGGTCTTCTACGTGGCCACCATGATCGCGCTCTTCCGGCTGCGGTCGAAGCGGCCGGACATGGAGCGTCCGTACAGGGCCTTCGGCTACCCGGTGGTCCCGGGGCTGTACATGCTCTCGGCGCTCGCCATCGCCGTGATCCTGCTCTTCGCCAAGCCCGACTACTCCTTCGCCGGGCTGGCGATCGTGCTGATCGGCATCCCGGTCTACTACGCCTGGCGAGCTAGCCAGAAGCGGGCGCCGGTCCCGGACTCCTGAACCTGCGTCTCACGCAGAGGCGCAGAGGCGCAGAGAGAGGTCCGGCGGACTCTCTCTGCGCCTCTGCGTTTTCCGCGAGATCCTCGACCACAAACCCCAGTATCGGGCGGAACCCATGTCCGAGCTTCTCGTCCACGATTCACCGAACGGCAACGCGCAGGCGTACGTGGAGCAGGACGACCGCGTGGCGTACCTCTACCTGGCCGGCGACGAGACGAGCGGGCTGGGCGTCCGTTCCTGCTGGGTGCGGAACCTTGCCCCCGCCCCGGACGACGTGGACGTGGAGGCAATGAAGCGCGGCGAGGCGCCGCTCCTTCCGCGGGCGCACTGCCGCCACCCCGGCGGGGCGCCGCCCCTGGAGCCAGGCGGCCTGCGCATCGTGTGGCTGGAGGAAGGCGATGCCGCGGCGCTGCTGCAGGGAGACGAGCTGCTCGCGGTGATTCCCGGCTGGAGCGGGCACGGCGGCTTCCACGGCTACGCCCGCGACTGCGTGGGCCAGTCGCCGCTGGCGTGGGAGCTGGGGCCGGAGAACGCGATGCACGAGCGCGTGCGGCGGGCGGAGGAGGCGTGGGCTGCGTGGGACGCGGAGCCGGGACCCTGGCCGCCGCTGCAGGAGGCCGCCACCGCCGCGCTGGCGGCGCAGCTCGGGCCGTACTCCAACTACTACGCCATCGACGGCGGCGCCTGGCCGCCCACCGCGATGGTGCGCATCCCGGTGCGCGAGGGCGCGGCGTTCGTGACGGTGGGGATGTGCCAGCGCCCGCAGCCCGTCGTGGAAAGGGTCCACGCAGATCCGGCGCCGTACCGCCGGATCGAGCTGGGCATCTGCGTCTCGTCGGAGGTGGATGCGGGGCTGCAGCGGAGGCTGTCTGAGTACATGGCCGGGCAGGCCCGGCTGCCGTGGGTGAAGCACACCTGGCTGGGCGACGGGCACACGATTCCCTGCAGCGCCTTCGGTGGGGAGAGCCCGATGGCCGCGGTCCTCCTGCTGGCGCGCCCGCCGGAGGCACCGGTCCTGAGCCTTCCCACCCATCGCGGCGATCCCGTCACCGTGCTCTGGATGGTGCCCATCACCGCCGCCGAGCGCGAGCTGGCCATGCGCGAGGGGAGCGGGTCGCTGGTCCGGCGGCTCGCGGGCGAGGGGCGCGGCTGGATGTACCGGCCGCCGCGCCGGGGGTGGCGCTCGCGTTTCGGGAGGTGATGCGGCGGCCATCGGCTCTCGCCCAGCCCTCCACGGACTCGGCCATCGTCCGAAGCTGCCCGCCCACACCTTGAGACCCGTGCACCCGGCGGGTTAAGTTACCTTCGTACGGCAACCTCAGGCCATCGACTGACGGGATAGATGCGTTCCGACGAGATCCGCGCGGCGTTCCTGGACCCCTTCGCCCGCCAGGGGCACGAGGTGCGTGTGCCTGCCGGCATCCCCGCGTGCCACGCCTGGCGAGCTACGCAGCAGCCGCATCCGGCGTCATAGACGCTTTTCTCTCACGGAGGCCCAGAGGCCGCGGAGAAAACGTCTCCGCGGCCTCTGTGGCATCGGTGAGAGAAAAGCTAAGTTAGTCCGAACCACAATCAACCTGGGCTTCGCACATGCGCTCCGACGAGATCCGCGCCGCGTTCCTGGACTACTTCGCCCGGCAGGGGCACGAGGTCCGCCCCAGCTCGCTGCTGGTGCCGGCCGACGACCCCACGCTGCTCTTCACCAACGCGGGGATGGTCCAGTTCAAGAAGGCCTTCCTGGGGATGGAGGACCCCGGCTACCGCCGCGCGGCCAGCAGCCAGAAGTGCGTGCGCGCCGGCGGCAAGCACAACGACCTGGAGAACGTGGGCTACACCGCCCGGCACCAGACCTTCTTCGAGATGCTGGGCAACTTCTCCTTCGGCGACTACTTCAAGCGCGACGCGATCCGCTTCGGCTTCGAGCTGCTGACGGAGGTCTTCGGCATCCCCGCGGACCGGCTCTGGGTGACGGTGCACTACACCGACGACGAGGCGCTGGAGCTCTGGCAGGAGGTCGCGGGGATCCCGCCCACGCGCATCTTCAAGCTGGGCGACAAGGACAACTTCTGGCAGATGGCCGACACCGGCCCCTGCGGCCCCTGCAGCGAGATCCACGTCGACCGGCGCGTGGAGGGGCTGGGGACCGACGTGTCGCAGGAGGAGTTCGAGGAGCTCACCGAGGCGGGCCAGATCCTGGAGATCTGGAACCTCGTCTTCATGCAGTACGACCGCGACGCCGACGGCAACCTGCATCCGCTCCCGGCCCCCTCCATCGACACGGGGATGGGGCTGGAGCGGCTGACCTCGGTGCTGCAGGGGGTCGACACCAACTACAAGACCGACCTCTTCACCGACATCATCGCCCGCGCGGTGGAGATCGTCGGCGTTCCCTACGTCTACGAGACCGAGCAGGGGGTGAGCTACCGCGTGCTGGCCGACCACGCGCGGGCCACGGCCTTCCTGCTGGCGGACGGCGTCTTCCCCTCCAACGAGGGGCGCGGCTACGTGCTGCGCCGCATCCTGCGCCGCGCGGTGCGCCACGCGTACCTGCTGGGGCGGCGCGAGCCCACGCTGGTCGAAGTGGTCGAGGCGGTGATCGACCGGATGGGGGTGACCTACTCGGAGCTCCTGGCGCGGCGGCAGTACATCGTGCGCAACACGCGGGCGGAGGAGGAGCGCTTCCTGGCCACCATCGGCGCGGGGATGAAGCGCTTCGACGAGATCGCGCCCGCGGGCGGGAGCGGCAGCGTCCAGGGGAAGGACGCCTTCCGCCTCTACGACACCTTCGGCTTCCCGGTGGACCTCACCGAGCTGATGGCGGCGGAGCGGGGCTACACGGTGGACCTGGAGGGCTTCGAGGCCGAGCTCGACGCGCAGCGCCGCCGCTCGCGCGAGGACCGCGCGGCCTCCGGCCTCGCCGTGGAGGCCGACGCGCTGGCCGACGGGTGGGAGCTGGTGGGCGACGCGGCGGGCGCGGAGCAGGAGTTCGCCGCCTACCGCGCCACCGAGCTGGAGACCGACGTGCTGGCGTACCGCTGGATGGACGACGGGCGGCTGGCGCTGCAGCTCCGCGAGAACCCCTTCTACGCCGAGAGCGGCGGGCAGATCAGCGACAGCGGCCACGTGCACGGCGCGCGCTGGACCCTGCGCGTGAACGAGGTGCGCAAGGTGAGCGGCCGCATCGCCGTGATCGGCCCGGTGGAGGGCGACTTCGAGGCGGGGACGGTGCGCGCCGAGGTGGAGGAGCCCACGCGGCGCGACACCGAGCGCAACCACACCGCCACGCACCTGCTGCAGGCGGCGCTCAGGAAGGTCCTCGGTGAGCAGCTCCACCAGATGGGCTCGCTGGTCACGCCGGAGCGGCTGCGCTTCGACTTCAACCACAACGGCCCGATGACGCCCGACGAGATCGCCCGCGTGGAGGAGCTGGTGAACGCGGAGATCTGGCGCAACGACCTGGTGCAGACGCGGGAGATGGGCTTCGAGGAGGCGCGCCGGCTGGGGGCGATGGCGCTCTTCGGGGAGAAGTACGGCGACCGGGTGCGGGTGGTAGAGGTCCCCGGCTTCAGCATGGAGCTGTGCGGCGGCACGCACGTGCGCAGCACCGGGCAGATCGGCCTCTTCCGCATCGTGAGCGAGAGCGGGGTGGCGGCGGGGGTGCGGCGCATCGAGGCGGTCACCGGCCCCGGCGCCTTCGAGCGGATGCGCCGCGACGAGCAGGCGCTGCGCGAGGCCGCCGCGCTCCTGCGCACGCGCGAGGAGACCCTCCTTCCGCGCCTCTCGCAGCTGCTGGAGCAGAACCGCGAGCTGCAGAAGCAGCTCGAGCGGGCGCGCACCCAGGGCGGCGGCGACGTCGTCTCGCGGCTGATCGACGGGGCGGAGACGGTGGATGGCGCCCGCGTCATCGCCTCGCCCGTCGACGCCGCCGACGCCGACGAGCTGCGCGTGCTCGGCGACGCGCTGCGGGAGCGGCTGGGGAGCGGCGTGGCCGTGGTCGCGGGCACCGGCAACCGGCCCATGCTGCTGGCGGTGGTGACGGACGACATGATCACCCGCGGCGTCCGCGCCGACGAGGTGATCCGCGAGGTGGCGGCGCTCGCCGGCGGGCGGGGCGGCGGCAAGCCGCACATGGCCCAGGCCGGCGTGGGCGAGCCGGAGCGCATCCCCGGCGCGCTGGCGAAGGTGGTGGAGATCGTCCGCCCCATGCTGCTGGCGCACCCGTGAGCCCGGCCGAGCGCTGGCTGCGCGACCACGTGCCCGACGCGCCCGCCCCGCTGATGGACGCCATGGTCGGCGCGCTCGCCGCCGACGCGGGCGAGGCGGTGCCCGAGGCGCTGGCGGCGGGGGCGCTGCACCTCTACCGGGTCCTGCTGCACGGCTCCGGTGGGCGCGAGGACGCGCTCCCGCTGCTGGCGGCGGACGCGCTCCTCACCCACTCCGTGCAGGCGCAGGCCGAGCTCGACCCCGACGCCGTCGACGCCTTCGCCCGCCGCTGGGGCGCGGCCGGCGCGCTCGCCCTCCTCTGCGCCGACGCGCCGCGCGCGTGACCTCCGCACCGGTGTGTCCGACGCCCGCGCCGGCCCTGGTGCCCGTGCGGGCGTCCGCGTTCGGTCGGGCGAATGAATTCGCTGCAACGACGACACGAAGTCCGCCTGCGCGGACTGCTGGCCGCGGCGATGCCGGGGCGCACCGACACGTGATCGGACTCGCCTCAGCCGAGGCCCACGTACCACGGCCGCTCTGGGGCTGGTCGCGTGCCACGGTGTGGCAACGGCACAGGAGGTGGCAGCCCGCGAAGGCGGGCTTCGTGTAGTTGTTGCCGCGGATTTATCCGCCCCCGGTCACCCCCCGACCCGATCGCCCGCATCACCATCACCCGATCGTTCACCACTCCTGATCGCTCCCGCCCACCATGACTTCATCTCCCCGCCACACCGCTGAAGACCGGAGCCTCCGCGCGTTCGTCGACGACGTGCGGGGGCTGCCGCGCGCGGCGTGGGTGGTGTACGCGGGGACGTTCATCAACCGGTTCGGCAGCTTCGTCGTCACCTTCCTGGTGCTGATCCTGGTGCAGAGGGGGCTGTCGCCCGCGCAGGCCGGGCTGGCGGCGTCGGCGTACGGCTTCGGGGCGCTGGGGGCGGCGGGGCTGGGGGGATACCTGGCGGACCACCTGGGGCGGCGGCGCACCATCGCCCTGTCGATGTTCCTCTCCGCCGCCGCCATGCTCACCCTCTGGCGCGTGCAGGGGATGGCCGCGACGGTCGCGGTGACGGCGGCGGCGGGGGTGGCGGCGGAGCTCTACCGCCCCGCCGCGGCCGCGCTCCTGGCCGACGTCACCCCGGTGGGCCGCCGCGTGGGGACGTACGCCCTCTACCGCACCGCCATCAACGCCGGCTTCGCCTTCGGGCCCGCGGTCGCGGGGTACTTCGCCGCGCGCTCGTTCACCTTCGTGTTCGTGGGCGACGCGGTGACGTCGGTGCTCTACGGCCTGATCGTGCTCGTCGCCATCCCGAAGTCGCACGACGCCCTCCACCGCGCGTCTTCGGACGCGGACGCGCACGGCAGGGCGCGTGGCCCTTCCGCGCTGCGCCTGATCGCGGGCGACCGGGGGCTGCTGGCGGCGCTCGCCACGGCGCTGGTGATGAGCTTCGTCCTCCACCAGGCCGACGCGTCGCTCCCGCTGGAGATCCTCTGGCGGGGGATGGGCCCCGAGCGCTTCGGGATGCTGATGTCGCTCAACGGGCTCACCTGCATGCTCCTGGAGCTCCCGCTCGCGGCGTACACCTCGCGGCTGAAGGCGTGGATCCCGATGGCCATCGGCGCGGTGCTCAGCGGGGCGGGGATGGCCGCGGTGTGGGTGGCGCCGGACCTGGCGGGGCTGGCGGGGTGCATCCTGGTGGGGACGCTGGGGGAGATCTTCTACTGGCCGGTGGCGGCCGCGTTCGTGGCCGACCTGGCGCCGCGCGGGCTGCAGGGGCGCTACCAGGCGGCGATGGGCTTCACCAACGCGGCGGGACTGATGCTGGCGCCCGCGATCGGGCCGGCGGTCTTCGCGGCGAGCCGGGGCGGGCTCTGGGCGCTCTGCGGCGTGCTCGGCTGCGCGGCGGCGGTCACGCTGGTCGTCGTCGGCCGTGCCCGCCACGTGCGCACCGTCGAGGAGGAGCTTTCGTCCCTCGCGGTGCCGGGGGACTGAAACAGCATTCTCACACGGAGTCAACGGAGTCAGCGGAGATTGAGTTCCGTTGACTCCGCTGACTCCGTGTGAGCCCCTTCTGTTCGAGGATCTGATCCTGAACGACACTCTGCGATGTGAGATCCAGCCGTCGCTTCGCCGGGCGTTACGCGCAGCAGATCTCGCCGCCGGACGGGCATGTGGCGAGGCATCCCGTCATGCACGTCGCGCCCCCGATGCAGCTGTCGCCGCCGAAGCAGGTGTTGCACGTCTGGCAGGTGTTCGGGCAGGTGTTGTCGCAGGTGCCCGCGCAGGTGAGGCACCCGCTCATCCACGAGTCCTTGCAGAAGTCGATCATGCACGTCTGGTTGAAGGTGCCGCCGGGATATGCGATCGCCCCGTCGGCGAGCTCGGCGTTGCCCTTCACCGTGCCCCGCTCGCGCTCCCGCTCGTCCGTGGCGAACGACTCCACGTGCAGCTGATCGAGATCCAGCCTGAGCTTGCCCATGTGGTCCTCCTGGGGATGAGGTGAACAAGCCGCCCCTTTGGACGGCGGCGTGCAGGACTGTTTGGCGGGGAGCTGAAAGATGAGCCGCAGATCCGTGACCGCGCAAGGAAAAACGGCGGGTTTCGTATCACGCAGAGACGCAGAGGCACAGAGAGAACGACTCTCCGCGACTCTGCGTCTCTGCGTGAGATTGCTTTCAATCAGTCGTGGGCCGCGAAGAACTCCGCCATCCGCTCGATGCCCGCCGCGAGCGCGTCGGGGGATGCGACCCAGGAGAGGCGGAGCCATCCCTCGCCCGCGTCGCCGAACGCGATGCCGGGGACGGTGACCACGCGGTGCTCGTCCAGCAGCCGTTCCGCGGCGGCGAGCGAGCCGGCGGCGAGGGCGGGCGGGAGGCGGACGAAGCAGTAGAAGGCGCCCTCCACCGGCGCGTGCGCGATGCCGTGCCGCTCCAGCAGCTCCAGCAGCAGCGCGCGCTGCCGCTGGTAGAGCGGCCGGTGCGCCGCCATCGACTCCGGCCGGCGGAAGATCTCCAGCGCCACGTGGTTCGAGAGCGTGCTCGCCGCCGTGTTCACGAGCTGGTGCACCTTGGTCGCCTCGCCGATCACCTTCGCGTCGCCGATCAGCCAGCCGAGCCGGAGCCCCGTCAGCGCGTTGCTCTTCGACAGCGACCCCGCGATCAGCGCGTGCGGATGGAGCTCCGCGACCGAGGCGGGCCGCTCCTCCCCGTAGTACAGCTCCCGATAGACCTCGTCCGAGAGCACGTAGACGGGCTCCGGCCGCGCGGCGAGCCCCTCCGCCAGCGCCTTCAGCTCTGCGGCGGGCCAGACGCGGCCGGTGGGATTGCAGGGCGTGTTGACGATGATCATCCGCGTATCCGGCCCCAGCGCGTCGAGCACGAGGTCGGCGCGGGGCCGGAAGCCGTCGGCGGCGTCGAGGGCGACGGCGCGGTGGCGGACGCCTTCCAGGGCGCAGAGCTTCGGGTAGGCGAGGTAGCAGGGCTCGACCACCAGCACCTCGTCGCGCGCGGGGTCGAGCACCGCCTTGATCGCCAGGTACAGCGCCTCCTCCGACCCGATCGTCACGCAGACGCTGGCGGCGGCGCCGAGCCCCGGGAACGCGAAGTAGCGGGCGATGGCCTCGCGCAGCTCCGCCAGCCCGGCGTTGGGCGTGTACGGCAGCCCCTCGCGCCGCACCACCTCCATCGCCGCCTCGAAGGGCGCCACCTCCGGCCGCAGCGTCGGCTCGCCGAGCCCCAGGTCCACGTCGCCCGGCCGCTTGCGGGCGTTGATCGCGCGGATCAGCGACGGCGCGATGCCGGCGAGAAGGGGGTTCATTGTCTGGTGATCGAGAGAGTCATCGAGCGCCCAGCGGTGTCATCCCGAGGCCCGGCCACGTCGATCGTGTCGCCACCCCGTACGTCGCAGGGCCGAGGGATCCAACCGCGGCCGAGCGAGGCCCGTCGCGGAAGCCGCACGGAGTCACGGCCGCACGTGAGGCAGACGGGCTGGCCGGCTGTCGTGACGCTACCGCGCCCGGGCCCTCGCGGCGCGCGGAGTAGATCCCCCGGCCCTGCGGCTTTCGGAGCACGGGCGAGTCCCGCTCGGCCGGGCCTCGGGATGACACCGTGTGCGAGCGCGTCGGCGCGGCGAGCCGTGTCAGGTCATCCCGAAGAACCGGGCGAGCGCGCGGTAGCAGAACTCCAGCGAGTCCACCGAGCACCACTCGTTGGCCTGGTGCGCCTGAGAGGTCTCGCCCGGGCCGAAGTTCACCGCGGCGATGCCGTTCGAGGTGAAGCGCGCCACGTCGGTCCACGCCTGCTTCGGCCGCACCGGCAGCGCCTCGCGCGCCAGCCACTCGCGGATCACCGGGTGGTCCAGGTGCACGTCGCCGCTCGGCGCGCAGTCGGTGACCTCCACCTCGCCCAGGTCGCCGACGATGGAGCGCAGCTCCGCCTCGGCGGCCTCGGCGGTGTTCCCGGGGGCGAAGCGCACGTTCACGTTCAGCGTGAGCGCCTCCGGCACCACGTTCTTGCTGTTCCCGGTCGTCGCCGTCGTGACCACGAACACCTCGTAGAAGGTCAGCTCGCCGAAGGCCACCGCGCGCCGCTCCAGCCGCGCGAACCGCTCCAGCAGCGGCACGGCGCGGTAGATGGCGTTCTCGCCCTGCCACGGCCGCGCGCTGTGGGCGCGCGTCCCGTGGACGGTGACGGTGGCGTGCATGGTTCCCATGCACCCCGGCTGGAGCCCCATGTCGGTGGGCTCCAGGATGAAGGCGAAGTCCACCGGGGGCAGCACCCCGCTCTCCAGCACCGGCTGCAGCCCGTTCTCCTCGGCCGGCCCCTCCTCCGCGTCGTAGAAGATCCACACCGGGCGCGTGCCCTTCAGCTCCCGCCAGCGCTCCAGCAGCGCCAGCATCACCGCGACGCCGGCCTTCATGTCGCTCGCGCCGCAGCCGTACACGCGGCCGTCGCGCACCGCGTAGTCCTGGTCCTCCGCGCACTTCACCGTGTCCAGGTGCCCCACCAGCGCCACGCACGGCAGCGCCTTCCGCTCCTCCGCGTCGAAGCAGGGGTCGCACACCACCGAGTTGCCGATGCGCGTCACCGCCCCCGCGCCGACCAGGGCCGTGCAGCGGTGCTGCACCCGGGTGGCGACCTCGTCCTCGTGCCGCGTCTCGCTGGGGATGCGGCAGAGCTCCAGCGTCAGCGCCGACAGGTGGTCGCGCAGCGCGCCGGAGGGAATGGGAGTCGCTGCGTCGCTCATCACACCTGCACGTTGAAGGTGCGCAGCACGTCGTTCAGCGACGTCTTGCGGTCGGTCGATTCCTTGCGCTTCCCGATCAGGAGCGCGCAGGGGACGTGGAAGGTCCCCGCCGGGAACTCCTTCGGCAGCGTCCCGGGGATCACCACCGAGCGCGCGGGGACGCGCCCCTTCGTGATCACCGGCTCGCTCCCGGTCACGTCGACGATGGGGGTCGACGCGGTGAGCACCACGTTCGCGCCGAGCACCGCCTCTTCCTCCACCACCACGCCCTCCACCACGATCGAGCGCGAGCCCACGAAGCAGCCGTCCTCCACGATCACCGGCGTGGCCCCCGGCGGCTCCAGCACCCCGCCGATCCCCACGCCGCCGGAGAGGTGCACGTTGCGGCCGATCTGCGCGCAGGAGCCCACGGTGGCCCAGGTGTCGACCATCGTCCCCGCCCCCACCCAGGCGCCGATGTTCACGTACCCCGGCATCAGCACGCACCCCGGCTCCAGGAAGGAGCCGTGGCGCGCCACCCCCGGCGGGACCACGCGGATCCCCTGCGCCTCCAGGTCGCGCTTCACCGGCACCTTGTCGAAGAAGGAGAGCCCGCCGGCCTCCATCCGCTCCAGCGGCCGCAGGGCGAAGTAGAGGAGGATGGCCTCCTTCACCCAGGCGTTCACCCGCCAGGCGCCGCCCTCCTTCTCGGCCACGCGCAGCTCGCCGCGGTCCAGCAGCCCCACCACCGTCTCCACCGCCTCGCGCACCTGCCCGCGCGCGAGCAGCTCGCGGTCGGCGTACGCCTCCGAGATCACCCGCTCCAGCTCCCCCCGCTCCATCGCAATCCCCCGTTCGCGGTCCACCCTGCCGAAGGGCGCGGAACGTAGCCCGCGCGCGCGGGCCCGACAACCCGCCTCCGCGTCTCTCCGTTCCTCCGCGTCTCGGCGCGAAGCGCCCCGAAGCGCCCCCGCGGAACGCCCCGTGCATGGCCCGCGCACCCTGACCAGCCGCGAGGAGCCCGTGGGAAAGCAGAAGACGCCGGCGCGCCGCGCCTCCGACCGCAGGGGGGTGAAGGTGCTGGGATGGATCGCGTGCGCGGCGCTCGCCGCCTCGCTCACCTACACCTTCGTGAAGGCGCTCGTGCAGGGCCCCGACGAGATCGATCCCCTCTTCTTCGCCCTGCAGAGCCTGGCCAGCCTCCTCTTCCTGGTCTACTCGCTGAAGCTGAAGAACAGGGTGTTCGTCGCCGCCAACTGCGTGGCGCTCGCCAACGCCGCCGGAACGCTGGTGGTGGCCGCCGTGGGGCGCTGAGCCGCGCTCACCCTCCGCGCAGGCGCGGAGCGCCCGGAAGCCGTTTGCGCGCGCGGAGTTTACCTTGCGGGCAAGGTGTGTCGAAGTTATCCTCCTGCGTCGAAGATCCGACCCAACAACACAGCCGCCGCACTCCGCTCCAGTCCCGGGCCCGCCCGGCGCTTCACCGCTCAGCACCCAAGGAGACCCTCAAATGAGACGAAGTCTGGCAATCGCCGGCGCCGTGTTCGCGTGCGCCGCGGTTGGCACCCCGCTCCACGCGCAGGGATCGGGCGTCGACCAGCAGAGCGCGTGCATGTCGGCCCGCATCGGCGCCGGCGTCGCCTCGCCCTGCGACGACGCTTCCGGCGTGTATTTCAGCCCCGGCGGCCTCGCCATGCAGGGGAGCAACGTCTCGGTGGGCGTGACCCTGGTGCGCGCCAGCGGCAGCTTCGTGTACGACCCCGGCCAGGCGCCCGTGGGCGGCGCCTCCACGGTCAAGCGCGACTGGGAGACCACCCCCGTGCCGCAGCTCTTCGCCTCGGTGAAGGTGACGCCGCGCCTGGCCATCGCCGTGGGCGCCTTCGCCCCCTACGGGCTGGGGCTGGAGTGGCCGGTGTGCCCCACCGACACGCCGAGCTGCACCGGTGCCAACTTCGAGGGGCGCTACACCGGCTACGACAACTCGCTGCGCGCCGTCTACGTGCAGCCCACCCTCTCGTACGCCGTGGTCCCGGGCCGCTTCTCGGTGGGCGCCGGGCTCGACTACGTGCGCTCCAGCATCGAGGTGCACCAGCGCGCCGACGCCCCCACCATCGGGCTGCGCGGCCGCGACGTGGCCGACGCCGCGCTCAAGGGCGACGGCAGCGGGATCACCGGGCACATCGGCGTGGTGCTCAAGGCGAGCGACCGCACCAGCTTCGGTGCGCGCTACCTGCACTCGGTGAAGGTGGACCTGGACGGCACCGCCGACTTCACCCAGATCGCCACCGGCACCGTGTTCGACCCGGCGCTGGCCGCGCAGTTCGTGACCAACGGGCCGCTGGCCGACCAGGGGATCAGCACCAGCATCGAGTTCCCCAGCCAACTCGTGGTGGGGATCAGCTACCGCCCGCTGGAGATCGTGAACCTGCTCTTCGACTGGCAGCACACCAACTGGTCGAGCTTCGACCAGTTCGACATCGACTTCGCCAACGCCAGCGCCACCGACCGCACGCTGAACCTGAACTACCGCAACACCAACACCTTCCGCTTCGGCACGCAGATCGACTGGAGCGACGCGCTGGCCTTCCGCCTGGGGTACCGCTTCAACACCGCCGCCACCCCGCGCGCCACCCCCTTCCTCCCCGAGGGCGAGCGCAACTACTACACGGCCGGCCTGGGCTGGCGCCCGTTCCCGGCGCTCAGCGCCGACGTCTCGTTCCAGTACATCCACCAGCCGGACCGCCGCGGCGCCGTGCGCCCCGACGAGCCCGCGGTGGGGATCTACACCGCCAAGGGGATGACCTTCGGCTTCACCCTGGCCTACCACTTCGGCGCCCAGCCCGGGATGCAGTGACGCCGCGGCGGCGCCGCACGTCGGTAAACAAGTGATTGCCCAACCCCTCAGGAGACTCGCATGAGAGTGGCAAACAGACGCCCCCTGCTCGCCGCGGCCGCGCTGGCCGTGCTGGCCGCGCTGGGCGCGTGCGTGGGAGACGGTGACGTGCTCAACCCGGCGGCGGACCCCGCTGCCGGCTCGCTCTTCGTCCGCTACGTGTCGCTGGGGAACTCGATCACGGCCGGCTTCCAGTCGAACGGGATCGCGGACTCCACGCAGCGCAACGCGTACCCCAACCTGCTGGCCCGCGCCGCGGGCAACGTCCCGTTCCAGCAGCCGATGTTCGCGCGCCCCGGCTGCCCGCCGCTGATGACGGCGCCGCTCACCAACTCCACCGCGGCGGCCACCTGCTTCCGCGTGGACAGCTCGCGCGTTCCCTACCCGGGGAACGTGGCGGTGCCGGGGGTGCGCATCGCGGACCTCTTCACCATTCCGGGCGGGCAGATCTCGCAGCTCTACTCGCTGCTCACCGGCGGCCGCACCGAGATCCAGGCGATGACCGACGCGCAGCCGACCTTCGTGTCGGCGTGGATCGGGAACAACGACGCGCTCTCGGCCGCGCTCTCGGGAACGCTGGGGCCGCTGGCCGCCGGCGCCGACTCGAACCTCACGCGGCTGGCGCCCTTCCAGGCGAGCGTCACCGCCATGGCCAACGCCATCAAGGCCTCGGGGGCGCAGGGCGCGGTGATCATCGGCGTGGTGTTCGCCGACAGCGCGGCGCCGCTGCTGCAGCCGGGGGCGTACTTCTACCTGGCGCGCGACGTGGCGACCAACCGCTTCAACGGCAAGCTGGTGAACGCCAACTGCTCGCCGGTGACCGCGCTCGGCACGCCGAACCCGCTGAGCGCCAACATGGTCTCGTTCCAGATCGTGGCCAGCGCGCTCCCCGAGATCAACTGCGACCCGGCCTCCGCGCAGGGCGGCACCTTCCTCCTCGACGCGAACGAGCGGGCGGTGCTGGGCGCGCGCATCGCGGCGTACAATGCGGCGCTCAAGGCCGCGGCCGACGCCAACGGGTGGCTGTACGTGAACCCGATGGACATCCTGCGCCCCGAGCTGGCGCGGGTCACCAGTGGCCGCTACAACCAGGTGCGCAAGTGCCAGCTCCTGGCGACCGCGACCACTGCGGCACAGTTCCAGACGGCGGTGCTGAACAGCTGCCCGGTCACGGGCGCCACGGCGGCCCCCAACTTCTTCGGGGCCCTGTTCTCGCTCGACGGCGTGCACCCGAGCACCGCCGCGCACGTGCTGGTGGCCCGCTCGCTGGCGGCCTCGATCAACACCAAGTACGGCACGAAGCTCAACACGCTGGTCGACCGGACGTAAATCGCGAGCTCCCAACGGAGCGCGGCGGGGCGGCTTCCCTCGGGAGGCCGCCCCGCCCGTGTTTTCAGCTTTTTCTCTGTTCCTCCGTGTCTCTGCGTGACACCAGTTCGGCCAGATGACGGTGCATTTCCGGGGGCGTACTCAACATGAACAGAATTCTCATACCCAATCCGCCTGAACACCTGGTGTTGAACGCATCTCGAACACTCGAACAAACGACGTCATCCTGAGGCCGGCCATGCTGCAATCATCGTCTGCGGAATGACTTGCAGGCGAAGGATCTATAACCGCGTCAGCACGTGAGTCGGTGAGATGCGCCAACGCTATCCCCGGATTTGGTATCACAGGCACAGAGTGACCGCCTCCCCCGCGCGAGATCGTCGACGGAGCGTGGCTGCAGGTGGCGCTCGCGCTGAGTATAGAAATTTTTTTTAAGAGACCCCCCTCGCTCCCTCGGCAGTGCAGCAGGCCCGAACTGACTCAACAGATCGATCGGGGGGTCACCAGACGAGCCTGCCGCCGTGCCCATCCTCCGTATCCATGAATGATGACGATCATTCGCCCGCATCCACGAAGGCTGGGGTGAGGCACGGAAGCAGCGGCGTGCTCGATTCCCCCTGATGACGCCGTTGCCGAAGCCTTCAGGCGCGGAAGACGGGGTGAGCTCCCCGATGGGGTGTCCCGCAAAAAAATTTCGATACTCAGCGCATTCCGAGCCTGCAGCCACTCGTCGACGGGCGCTGGCGCTGCCGTGGTCGCCGGAGCACGCGCCGACGTGCGGGGGAGAGTCACAGAGTGTCGGCCGTTCTGGCCGTGATCATTTGCCACCCCGAACGCCTGGTGTTGAACGCACCCCAAACAAACGACGTCATCCTGAGGCCGGCCATGCTGCAGTCATCGTCTGCGGAATAACTTGCAGGCCGAAGGATCTATAACCGCGTCAGCACGTGAGTCGGTGAGATGCGCCAACGCTATCCCCGGATTTGGTGTGAGACGTTCTGTTTTCGCGGCGCGGGGGATAGATTCACGGGCATGAGCGAATCCACCGAGACGACGGGCGTCCCGCCCTCCATCGCGCGCATTCTGCGGCGCTTCGCCACGCTGTCGCCCGATATGACGCGGCAGGCGCTGGTGCAGTACGCCAACAAGCTCCCCCCGCTCCCCGAGCGCTTCCAGGGGCTCGACCCCGCGCAGTACCGGGTGCACGAGTGCCAGACCCCGGTCGCCATCTTCCCCGAGGTGGTGGACGGGAAGATGTTCTTCCACGCCGACGTGCCGCGGGAGAGCGCGGCCATCCGCGCGCTCCTGGCCATGCTCTTCGAGGCGCTGAACGGGCAGCCGCCCGAGACTACGATGGCCATCCCGCCGGACTTCGTGCGCGAGGTGATGGGGAAGATCGGGCTGCAGGCGCGCGAGGCGGGGCTCAGCGCCATGGTGGAGCGGCTGCGCCGCGCCGCCCGCCGCGCCGCCGAGACGGGGGGCCCGGCCTGAAGCGTGCACTTGCGCGCCCCGGGCACGACCGTTCTTTTGTCGCCCCTGCAAACCGACTCCCGAGACCGAACCCGATGCCGACGTACCTGACCGGTCCCTCCCGCGCCGTCGTCGCCCTGCTCGCGCTCGCCGCGGCCGCCGCGGCGTGCCGCCCCGGTGGCGACTACGGCTACGACCGCGTGTCGCACCGCACCGACCCCGTGGTTCCCGAGGCGACCAACCCCGACGCCCCGCCGGTGCCGGCGGGGGGGCTGGCCGGCGCGGAGCAGGCCAAGCTGGTGGCGAAGAACCTCCCCTCGGGCGTCACCCAGGCCATGGTGGACGAGGGGCAGCAGCTCTACGGCACCGTCTGCGTCGCCTGCCACGGGCCCGCGGGGGCGGGGACCCCCACCTGCCCCACCCTCGCCGACGCGAAGTGGATCCACATCACCGGCGCCTATCCGGAGATCGTGACCCTCGTGACCAACGGCGTGCCGCAGCCGAAGGAGCACCCCGCGCCCATGCCGGCCAGGGGGGGCGGGAACTTCGACGACGCGCAGGTGCGCGCGCTGGCGGCCTACGTCTACGCCCTGAGCCACCAGGGAGCCTCATGAGCAGCCGCACCCCCGACCCCGGGCGCACCGAAGATACGGTGCGCGCCCGCTACCGCGAGTGGGCCGACGCCAACCCGCGCCCGCGCGGCCCCTCGGCCATCGGCATGCCCGACGTGAGCGAGGGCACCGTGCGCCTGCTGGCCACCGCCGTGGGCGTGGTCACCGGCCTGGGGCTGCTGGCGCTGGCCGTCACCGCCTTCGTGGCCTCGCGCAGCTGGGGCACCATCGACCGCGGCGGCGCGGTGGTTGCGTACTTCCTCACCGGCTGCTTCCTGACCGTGGCCGGGGTGGGGTGCATCTGGGCCACGCTCAACCACAACTTCCGGGTGCTCGCGGGTCCGCCCGCGCACCACTGATTCCCGGGACCGCGACCGCCGCCCGGGTGCCACGCTTTGTGGCGTTCACCGGGTGGCGGTTTTCACGCGCAGCCGCGCCCGGTGGGCCGGACGGCGAACGGAATCGCATCGTGATTGTCCCCAACGGAGCGGAACGTCTGTTCCCCCGTGGTCGCGAAGGTTGACAGAAGGATGGGGTGGGGTGTACACTGTTGGTGCAATCCGCATACAACGTGTCCTGAAGCGTATCCCCCGCTTTCTTGTTATCACCTCTGTTCGGAGTGATCCGATGTTTAACCGTTCGTTTCGCTCGTCTGCCGCCGTCTTGGCCGGGATCCTGATCACCATCGGCGGGTGCAGCGAGAGCCCGGCGGGTTCCGGGATGCAGTTCGTGGTGCGCGAGGGCGGCGCCCGTTTCGACGCGGGCGGCACCGCCTCGGTGGTGATCACCCCGGCGGGCGGAACCATCCAGACAGGGGCGGGCGACCGGATCATCTTCCCCGAGGGCGCGGTGGCGGAGCCGACCACCGTCACGATGACCTCGAGCACCCAGTACACGGCCGTGGAGCTCGAGCCGCACGGGCTGCGCTTCCCCGCCGGGCACGAGCCGGTGCTGCAGCTCAACATCTCGGGCTCCAACGCGCGCGACTTCCGCTCCCTGAACATCGTCTACGTCGACGAGGCGGGGGTGGTGGCGGAGATCCTTCCCACCGTGGTCGGCGGCAACCGTACGGAGACGAACCTCCGGCACTTCTCGGGGTACATGAACGCGGGCCATTGAGTTCACCGGCCGGACCGATCCGCCGCGTGCGGAGGGGCGCCCGAGCGATCGGGAGCCCCTTTTCTTGACGTTCGGTGCCGGTCTTTCGACGTCGACCACCGCAGCCAGCCGTGCCCGGAGAGCGTTGACCGCCACCCTTCAGACCCTGCTGGAGAACGCCGCGCGGCTGGAGGCTACCGGCGATTGGGACCCGGCGCTCCGCATGTACGCCGAGGCCTGGCGGTGCGCCCTGGAGACGCGCGATCCCGACGTGCTGGTGGAGGTCGCCACGCGGGAGGGGCACTGCTACCGCAGTGCAAACCAGATCGACGCCGCCTTCGACGTGCTGGAGTTCGTCGCCGCCTCTTCGGAGGCGCGCGGCGACCGCGGCAGGGCCGGACGGGCGCTGAACGGCACCGCCATCCTGCAACAGCTCAAGGGCGACCTGGAGGGCGCGGAGGAGACCTATCAGGTCGCGCGGGAGCACGCCCTGGCCGCCGACGACGAGCGCGTGGTGGGCGAGGTCGAGCAGAACCTCGGGATTCTCGACAACATCCGGGGGGACCTCGCGGCCGCGCTTGAGCATTACCAGGCGGGGCTGTCGCACCTGCGCAGGGCGGGAAGCGACAGCGAGTGCGCGTGCGCGCTCAACAACCTGGGGATGCTGCACATCGACCTGGGGAAGCTCACCGAGGCCGACGGGTACTTCCAGCAGGCGCTGGAGCTCTGCGAACGCGCTGGCGACATCGTCAGCGCGGGCGCGATCCACATCAACCGCACCGAGCTCTTCCTGGTGCTGGGCGAGCCGGACCGGGCGCGGGCGAGCTGCGACGAGGGGTTCGAGATCGCCAGCCGCCGGCACGACGAGCCCCGCCGCGCCGAGGCGCTCAAGTTCTACGGCATCATCTACCGCGAGACCGGCAAGCTCCACCTCGCCGAGATCCACCTCAAGCAGGCGATCGAGATCGCGCACGGGCGCGAGATGCGGCTGGAGGAGGCCGAGGCGCAGCGCGAGCTGGCGCTGGTGCTGCGCGCGCAGGGGCGCAACCGCGAGGCGCTGGAGGCGCTGAACCGCGCGCACGCGCTCTTCAGCGGCCTGAAGGCGCGCCCCGACCAGGACGACATCACCCAGCGCATCAGCAAGCTGGAGACGGACTTCCTGTCGCTGGTGCGCTTCTGGGGCGAGTCGATCGAGGCCAAGGACCGCTACACCAGCGGCCACTGCGAGCGGGTGGCCGACTACGCCTGCCGGCTGGCCACCGAGGCGGGGATCGGCGAGCGCGAGATGGTGTGGTTCCGGATGGGCGCCTTCCTGCACGACCTGGGGAAGACGGAGGTGGCGGAGGAGATCCTGAACAAGCCGGGGCGGCTGACCGACGAGGAGCGCACCGCCATGGAGCGCCACCCCATCATCGGCGACGAGATGCTGGCCCCGGTCGAGTTCCCCTGGGACATCCGCCCCATGGTGCGCTCGCACCACGAGCGCTGGGACGGGCGCGGCTACCCCGACGGGCTGGTGGGCGAGCGCATCCCCCTCTCCGCGCGCATCCTGCGCATCGCCGACGTGTTCGATGCGCTGACCACCGCGCGCAGCTACCGCCGCCGGCTGACCCCGGAAGAGGCGCTCGCGCTGATGGAGGACGACGTGGGCTCCTTCGACCCCGGGATCTTCGCCCTGTTCAAGCGGGTCTTCCCCGAGCTGGTGGGGCGCGCCACCGAGGCGCAGGCCAGGGCCCAGGCCGACCCGGCCGGCGTGGCGTGAGGCTTCGCGAGAACGCAGAGGAAACGAGAGAGCGCAGAGGACTCACGTGAGCCCTCTGCGCTCTCTCGTTTCCTCTGCGTTCTCGGCGCGAAGCGCCCTCAGGCGGCCGCGGCGGGCTCGGCTTCCAGCGCGATGCCGCGGGTGCGCAGCAGCAGCTCCACCGCCTCGCCGATCTTGTTGTTGGGCGTCGAGGCGCCGGCGGTGAGCCCCACCACCAGGGGGCCGGCGGGAAGCCAGTCCTCCGCCTCGACCTCGGCCGTGCCGGCGGGGGCGCCCGCGGGCTTGAAGCGCACCGTGCGGCGCTCGGGGTCGATGCAGCGCGCGTCGGCGACGTGGAAGGTGAGCGCGTGGCGGGCGCAGATCACCGCCAGGTGGTTGGTGTTCGACGAGTTGTAGCCGCCGATCACCAGCATCACGTCGGGCTTCGTCGCCGGGTCGCTCACCAGCTTCACCACCGCGTCCTGCCGCTCCTGCGTGGCGGAGCAGATGGTGTCGAAGGAGCGGAAGCGCTGCGCGGGGTCGTACCCCGGCTCGCCGCCGTACCGCCGCTCCAGCGACCTCCCCACCTCGGCGGCGATCTCCAGCGAGTCGCCCGAGAGCATGGTGGTCTGGTTGGCCACGCCGATCCGCTCCAGGTGCAGGTCGGGGTCGAAGCCGGGCGAGCTCTTCTCCCGGAAGTGCTCCAGGAAGGCCTCGCGGGTGAGCGCCCCCGGCCTGCGCTCGACGTAGTCCAGCACCAGCCGCGCCTCGGCCAGGTCGCGCACCACGATGAAGCGCCCATCGGGCCAGCGGTACACCTGGCTGGCGGTGGCGCGCGTCTCCTCGTGGAAGTGCTTGCCGTGAATCAGCGCGGTGAAGCCGTCGCGGGCGTACTGGTCCACCCGCTTCCACACGTTCAGCACGCTCCCGCAGGTGGTGTCGACCAGGATGGCCCCCGTCGCCTGCAGCCGGCGGAAGTCGTCGACCGTGGCGCCGAACGCCGGGAGGATCACCACGTCTTCCGGGGTGAGCGCGGAGAGGTCGAAGCGCCCTTCCGCGTCGGCGTAGAGGAAGACGATCCCCATCTCCGTGAGCCGGCGGTTCACGTGGGGGTTGTGGATGATCTCCCCCAGCAGGAACACGCGGCGGTCGGGGAACTTGAGCCGCGTCTCGTAGGCGTAGTCCACCGCGCGGTCCACGCCGTAGCAGAAGCCGAACTCCTCGGCCAGCCGCACGGTCACCTGCCGCCGCCCCTCGCCGAACACGGCCTGGTACCCGCCGGCGCGGATGCGGTCGACCAGCGCGCTGTGGTACTCGGACCGGATGAGCGGCTCGATCTCCTTGCGGAGCCCGAAGCCGCGGCGGAAGTAGTTCTGCTCCACGGAAACCGCGAGTGCGTGAGTGCGAGGCGCGGAAGTGCGCCGGAAACGGCGCCCGATGCGCGCTGAAGGCTAACCGGCGCGTGAACCGCCCGCAACCGGCCGCGGTTCGCGCAAAGCCCGTGCGGGGAATAGTTTTTGCCCCCGCCCCGCGCGTGAACGGGTGGTACCCCGCGTCCGGTGCATTGAGCCGCGAGCGTCCGACATCCCGGAAGCCTGGTTCGTGTCGTTGAAGTCCGCGAAGGCGGACTGCGTGAGGTTGTAGCGGCGACTTCAGTCGCATATTCGCGTAATTGTCACGTGATTGTCGCGTGATCGTCGCCTGATTCGGTGGACGCACCCTCTGGATCTGCGGACGCATCCTTCAGCCGGATCCGGTATGAGGCTGGGAAAGAGCAAGCCCAAGGCGCTGGGCGGCGCGCCGCGCACGGGGAAGTGGACCCGCGACACCCCCGAGCGGCGGCAGCTCGGCGGCGAGTACCGCGGCTCGCTGATCGTGCTGCTGGCGGCCGGCGCGCTGATCGTGCTGGGGATGGGCGTGTTCGCCGTCTTCGCGCACAACCGGCTGGAGCGCGGCGTGCTCGGCCAGTACCGCCAGTCGCTGCGCCGGCCGGACTGGGTGCGGATGGACCGGATGCCGGGCTACGTGGTCGACGCCTTCCTCACCGTGGTCGACACCTCGTCGTTCCAGCGCCTCTCCCCCTACGGGCGGGCGGACCGGCCACGCCTGACGGTGGACCTGGTGAGCCAGGTGCAGCGGCTGCGCCGGCGCCCGGGCGACCAGGCGTGGCGCGCCTTCATGGTGCCGCTGGCCGAGGCGCAGCTCACCCGCCGGGCGATGGTGGAGTTCTACCTGAACCGCGCCTACCTGGGGCAGGCGGGCGACTGGCGGGTGTACGGCGTGCAGCACGCGGCGGAGGAGTACTTCGGGAAGGACGCGCGCCGGCTCACGCTGAGCGAGGCGGCCACGCTGGCGGGGCTGCTGCTGCCGCCACGGATGCTGAACCCGCAGAACAGCCCCGGCGCGGTGGGCGCGCGGCGCAACGAGGTGCTGCAGCGGATGCTGGCGGCGGGGGAGATCGACCGCGCGGCCTACGACCAGGCGCTGCGCGAGCCGCTGGCCTTCCAGCCGGGGATCGACTACGCGCCGATGACGCGCCCGGCGGAGTGGGGGAAGGAGCCGGAGGTGATCCGCCTCCCGCCGGGGCTCATCCCCGCGCCGGACTCGGCGGCGGACGGCGGGGAGTAGCGCTGTCACGGCCCGGCCCACGCCGGGCCGAGTCGTTCGCGGCGGTGTCGGCGGGCGCGGGGGCGGGGGGCGCCCAGGGGCGCGAGAGGTGGATCTCCACCAGGATCCACTCCCCCCGCTGCTGCGCGAAGACCCCCGACACCCGGAGCCACTGCGCCGGCGCGGCGGAGCGCAGCGTCATGAACTGGATGGGCGCCGAGAACCACCCGGTGCGCTCGCGCAGCCCCACCTCCACCCGCAGGTCGGGGGTGCGGGCGACGGCGGGGGTGGTGATCCGCGCGCTGTCGAGCGCGGCGGCGAGCCCCGCCACCCCGATCTGCGCCACCCCGATCCCCTCCGCGGGGCCGATCACCAGCACCCCCTCGCCGGGGTTGAGCGCGGTGAGCGCCCGGTCGCGGTGCCCGCGCGCCAGCTCGTCGGCGAAGTTGCGCACCCGCGCCCGCAGCTCGCGCGAGTCGTCGCGCTGGTCCACGCGCGCGGGGTCGCGCTGGTTGTAGAACTGGCTCGGCGTGCGCTCGACCTTCACCCAGTCGCACGCTTGGAGCGCCAGGAGGAGGGCGGCGGCTGCGGTGAGGCGCACGGGGGCTCCGGTTGGAGCGGGAGGAGGCGCGGCGGCGCCGCGGGGGACGCGCCCGAATCTGCGCGGCGCGGCGGCGCTGTCAAGCATCCCGCGGGAAGCGCGGCATCCCTTGACGGGGAAAGGGTTCTGCGCCATCGTCCAACCCGGATCCACCCGCAAACAGACGTGCACCGATGATCTGGTTCGGCAACCTGGCCCACGCGCTCCGCATCCCCGTTCCCGCGCTCGCCGGGGGCGGCGACGAGGGGCAGCGGATGGAGGCGGCGCTCCGCGCGGTGGCCGCGCACGCCCCCCACCTGGAGGGCGACGCGCTCCTCGACGCCCTGGCGGACACCGGGCTGGTGGAGCGCCGCGCGGCCGCGCGCCTCCTCCCCTGCTACCGCCACTTCGACGCGGACCGCTGGTTCGCCGACTCGCTGCGCTCGCTCTCGCTCAAGGGCCCGCTGGTGGCGGACGAGTTCCGCGGCCGCGTGGGGCGGGTGGTGGAGGACCTCACCGGCGACGCGCGCGTGGGCGCGGTGGGCGAGGAGGGCGCGGTGCGCTTCACCCGCGGGGCGCGCGAGGGGATCGTGCTGGCCTACCCCGCGGTGCAGTTCTCGCTCGGCGGCCCGGCGCTGAAGGCCGTCGAAGCGGCGGTGGAGGAGATGCCGGACGCGCTGGTGATCGTCGCGCGCAACTTCCAGGACCAGGCGGGGGCGCAGCTCGCCGGGGTGCTGGCGCGCAGCGGGGTGCCGGGAACGCTGGTGACCGTGAACCTGCTGCTGGGGATGCGGGCGATGGCGCTGAAGTACCAGCCCTCGCCCGACCACGTGGTGGACCTGCTCAGCATCGGCCGCCCCATCCGCACCCAGGACGTGGCGCGCCTCGCCGACCGCCGCCCGCTGGCGAAGGCCGCATAACGGCAACGGCATCTCACGCAGAGACGCGGAGGCGCGGAGGAG
>JBJMPM010000384.1:0-4724 GCA_045803205.1 Longimicrobiaceae bacterium | reverse complement strand
TCCATGCAAGCGGTCGATCATGACGATTCCGCGTGGCGAGACGCTTTCGCGCAGACAGACGAAGAGCCGCGGAGAGGCTGGCTTAGCGCTCTCCGCGGCTCCGTGTCTCCGTGAGCGACGCGCCGTTCCTCAGGCCGCGGCGCTGGTGGCCGGGGCGACGGCGGAGAGCGCGCGCTCCAGCCGCGCCAGCGTCGCCGGGATCTCCTCCTTCGAGACGGCGCCTACGGAGAGGCGGAACCAGCCGGTCTCCTCCGTCAGCCCGAAGGCCTGGAAGGGGACCATCGCCACGCCCGCGGCCTCCAGCAGGTAGCGGCGGATGTCGTCGTTGGTGTGCAGCGCCGCGCCGGACGGCGTGACCGCGCCGTGCAGCGGGAAGCGCACGCTCAGGTAGATGGCGCCCATCGGCCGCACCACCTCCACCGCGTAGCCGCGCTCGCGCAGCGCCGTGAGGCCGGCGTGCAGCGCCTCCAGCCGCGCGTAGAGCTCGCGCAGCATGGTGCCGTGGTATTCCTCGATCGCGGCCGTGTCGGCGAGGAGCGCGGCGACGGCGAGCTGCTCGGCGCGCGGCGCCCAGGCGCCCACGTGCCCCAGGATGCTCCCCATCCGCCGCAGCACGTCGGCCGGGCCGACGATCCACCCCACCCGCACCCCCGTGGCGGCGAAGGACTTGGAGATGCCGTCGACGAACACGGTGTAGTCGGCCATCTCCGGGCGGAGCGACACCGGGTCCACGTGGCGCGTGCCGGCGAAGGTCAGCATCCAGTAGACCTGGTCGTAGAGGAGGAAGAGCGGGCGCTCGCCGGGGCCGCGACGGGCGTTCTCCTCCAGCACCAGGTCGCAGATCGCCGCGAGCGCATCTTCCGAGAACGCCGTGCCCGAGGGGTTCAGCGGCGAGTTGAGCACCAGCAGCCGCGCGCCGCGCACCAGCGGCTCGAGCTGCGCCCGCGTGGGGAGGAAGGCGTCGTCGGCGTGGCAGACCACGGGGACGCCGCGGGCGCCCACCAGGTGCACGTAGTGGTTGTTGTTCCAGGAGGGGACGGGGTACACCACCGTCTCGCCGGGGTCGACCAGGGCGCGGTAGGTGGTGTAGAGCCCCGGGCGCGAGCCGCCGGTGACCAGGATGGACTCGAGCGGATATTCGAGCCCGAGCCAGTGCTCATAGAACGCCTTCACCGCCTGGCGCAGCGGCAGCACGCCGTCGGAGGGCGGATAGTTCGTCTCTCCCGCGCGGAGGGCGCGGACGGTCTCCTCCACCAGCAGCGCGGGCGGGCGGAACTCGCTCGGCGCGAAGTCGCCCACGGTGAGGTTGCAGACCGCGGCTCCCTGCGCGATCATCGCGCGCACGTCGGCGGCGATCCTGAGGATCTCGGAGCCGACCAGTCCATCGGCCATCGCGGAGACGCGCGGGTCCGGCATCGTACCTCCAGAAGGGTGGCGTGGGCGCGCTCCGCTCTCGGAGCCGCCCCGAAGATAAGTGTGAACGGAGGGTTGGCAATCCGGGCCCGGGAGGTCGGTGGCCAACCTGCGAGCCGGGCAGAGGCCGGGCAGGGACCGGGCCAAGGGCCGGGCGGGAGCCGGGCGGATGAATCCGCGGCAACAACCACACGAAGCCCGCCTTCGCGGGCTACAGCCTTTCGTGATGCCGCCGCCGCCAGGCACGCGATCGGCCGCACCGTGGCCGAGGCATGCGGCCGCGGCCGAGGAGAGTCCCATCGCGCGCCGGCGAACCCCCGGCATCGACACGGCCGGTAGTCCGCGCAGGCGGACTTCGTGTCGTTGTTGCAGCGAATTCATTCGCCTTGTCCGCGACCCATCGTTCCACCCCTGGCTTGCGGGTGGGGCCCGGAACACGCCTTTTCACGGGTGATGCGGTGCCGCGCTCCCTCCATCTCCCGAAGCCGTGAAGCTCTTCCTGTTCGCCGTGGGCCGTCCGCGCACTCCCGTCGCCGCGGCGATCGAGGATTACGAGGCCCGCGTGAAGCGGTACTTCACCTTCGACGTGGGCGACGTGAAGGAGGAGGGGTTCCGCCGCGCGGGCGACGCGGCGCGGGTGCGCGACGAAGAGGGGAAGCGGCTGCTCGCGCGCGTGCAGCCAGGCATCGAGATCGTGGCGCTGCACGAGACGGGGAAGGCGTGGACCTCCCGGCAGCTCGCCGACTACCTGGCGGAGCTGGCGTTGCGCGGGAGCCCCGGCGCCGCCTTCCTGATCGGCGGCGCGTACGGGCTCTCCGACGAGATCCTCGGGCGCGCGCGCCACCACCTCTCGCTCTCCGCCTTCACCCTGCCGCACGAGCTGGCGCGGCTCATCCTGGCCGAGCAGCTCTACCGCGCCGCGACCATCAACCGCGGCGAGCCGTACCACAAGGGGCGGGAGTAGGGGACAGGGGATGAGGGGGCTCGCGGGGCGCGATGTCGTTCGTGTCACCGGCCCTGAGCGAGCCGTCGCCTTTGCTCCGCGGTTGCAGGCTGTCCCCTGTCCCCTGTAACCTGTCCCCTATGAATTCCCCGATCCCGCCGCGGAGGCCACGCTGAGCCTCCACCTGCACGTGGCCCAGGTGCGCTCCAACCGGCTGGTGGACGACTACCTGGCCGGCGTCCCCCGCGCCGCCGCCTTCTACGAGGGGAACCCCCGCGACCTCGCCGCCTGGCGCGCCAAGCTCGCCGAGGTGCGCGCGCGCTTCGGCCGGGCCGAGCGGGAGCGCGCGGCCGCGGCGCTCACCCCCACCTCGCCGAGCGCCGCCGAGCGCCTGCGCCGCTTCGTGGACGAGGGCGGGGCGATGGTGACCACGGGGCAGCAGGCCGGGCTCTTCACCGGGCCGCTCTACACCATCCACAAGATCCTGAGCGCCGTCCGCCTGGCCGAGGCGCTGGAGCGGGAGCTGGGCTGTATCGTCCTCCCCGTCTTCTGGGCGGCGAGCGAGGACCACGACTTCGCCGAGGTGAACCACGCCTGGGCCGTTTCCGCCGGCGGCGAGCCGCGCCGCGTCTCCGTCGCCGCGACGGTGGACGCGCCGGTGCCGATGAGCGAGATGCGGCTCGGCCCCGACGTGGAACCGACGTTGGACGAGTTCGCCCAACTCACGGCGGGGGAGGGGGATGGAGACCGCTGGATCACCCTGCTTCGCGATGCGTACCGCCCCGGCGCGACCGTCGGAGAGGCGTTCCGCGCGGCGATCGGGGCGCTCTTCGCCGACTTCGACCTGCTGGTGACGGACGCGGCGGACCCGGCGCTCAAGGCCGCTTCCTCCGGCGTGCTGCTGGCGGAGCTGGCGCACGCGGCGGAGCACGAGCGGCTGGTGGCGGAGCAGACGGAGTCGCTGCGGGCGGCGGGGTACACCACGCAGGTGACGCTGGCGGAGGAGGCCACGAACGTCTTCTGGCACGGCCCCGCCGGCCGCGAGCGCCTCTACCGCGACGACGGCGGCTTCCTGGCGCGGGAGGCGCGGCGCCGCTTCACTTTCGGCGAGCTGGAGGGGCTGCTGCGCGACGACCCGCGCGCGCTCAGCCCCAACGTCTTCCTGCGGCCGGTGGTGGAGTCCACCGTCTTCCCCACGCTCGCGTACGTCGGCGGGCCGGCGGAGACCGCGTACTTCGCGCAGGTGCGGCCGCTCTTCGCCGCGCTGGGGATCCGCGCGCCGCTCGTCTTCCCGCGCTTCGGCGCCGCCATCGTCCCCGAAGAGGTGGCGGAGGCGCGCCGCCGCCTGGGGATCGACGACGCCGAGCTGCGCCTCCCCGGGCACGAGCTCTGGGAGTGCGTCGCGCGGCGCCACCTGCCCGCGGAGCTGTGGGCGCGGCTGCGCGCGCTGCGCGAGGCGTTCGTGAGCGGCTTCGGCGGCGTGGTCGACGTGGCGGAGGGGATCGACCCCAACCTCGTGGCCGCCGTGGGCGCGCGGCGCGACCGCGCGCTGCTGGAGGTGGCGAAGGCGGAGCGGACCATCGTGCGGCACTTCAAGCGCCGGAGCGGCGCGCTGGAGCGCGAGGTGCGGACGGTGCAGAGCCACCTGCATCCGCGCGGAACGCCGCAGGAGCGCGTGCTCACCGTCTTCCAGTACCTCCCGCGCGATCCGGCGCTGCTTCACCGGCTGGCCGAGGCGATGGTGGTCGAGTTCGCAGCGGAGGAAAGCAACGGCGGTCTCACACAGAGTCACCAGAGGGACCAGAGGCACGAGCCGACCCTCTCTGGTTCCTCTGGTCCCTCTGTGTGAGATGATTTTCCGGTTCGTACTCCTGATCCCCCTGGAAGCCCGATGAAGATTCTCCTCTTCGCCGCTGCTCTCGCGCTCTCCGCGGCCGGGTGCGCCGCGCAGAACCCCGCGCCGCCGGCCGCGGCGGCTCCTTCGGGCGCGCAGGCGCAGGCGTGCGTCGATTCCGTGGTCGGCAGCCCGGCGATGTCGGTGCAGGTGATGCGGCAGACGGAGCAGCAGTACTGGCCCCAGCCCATTCCGCGCGAGGAGTACCGGCTGACGATGCTCAGCGAGCGGCTGGGGGCGCACCTGCGCGAGGGGCACCCCTTCCCGGTCTCGGTGGACGAGTTCGCCCCGCCGGTCGCCGAGGTGCCCTGGCTGAGCACCTGCGACCCCTGGGGCCACCGCGTGCGCGTCGGGCGCCAGGGGCGCGAGTTCGAGCTGCGCTCCGCCGGCCCCGACGGCGTCTTCGGCACGGCGGACGACCTGGTGCAGACGGGGCTGGTTCCGAACCCCAGGCCCGCCGGGTGATCGACCGAA
>JBJMPM010000222.1:0-6569 GCA_045803205.1 Longimicrobiaceae bacterium | reverse complement strand
CGCGAAGAACCGTCAGGTTCTCCGCGCCTCTGCCGTCTCTGCGTTCCCTGTGGATCAGCCCAGGTTGAAGCGCCCGGTGAGGTCGTTGTGGCCGGCGGCGGAGACCAGGCGGAAGTCGTCCTGCGCGATCAGCGGGTCGTCGCGGAGCGCGAGCTTCACCGCCAGCGACTTCTCCAGCCCCTTCACGAAGCCGGGCTCCTCCTCCAGCAGGTAGAGCGCGACCTCGGGGTGCACCCGGACGACCAGGTTCTTCTCCTTCCCCTCGGCCCAGGCGCGGCGGATCGACCGCTCGATGCGGCGCACCACCGTCTCGGGGGTGAAGATGCGCCCCGTGCCGCCGCAGGTGGGGCAGGCGCCGGTCTGCGTGTGGTAGAGCGAGGCGCGCACCCGCTGGCGCGTCATCTCGATCAGCCCCAGCTCGCTCACCTGGAAGGCCTTGGTGCGCGCCCGGTCGCGCGACAGGTGCTGCCTGAGCTCCTGCAGCACCTTCTCGCGGTTCTGCTTCGACTCCATGTCGATGAAGTCGCAGACGATGATCCCCCCCACGTCGCGCAGCCGCACCTGCCGCGCGATCTCGCGCGCGGCGTCGACGTTGGTCTTGAGGATCGTCTTCTCCGGGTCCTTCTTCCCCGTGTAGCGCCCGGTGTTCACGTCGATCGAGACCAGCGCCTCGGTGGGCTCCACGATGATGTAGCCGCCCGACGGCAGGTTCACCCGCCGCTGGAAGGCGTCGCGGATCTCGCTCTCGATGTCGTAGGCGTCGAAGAGGGGCCTGGGGTCGGTGTAGAGCTTCACCCGCTCGATCAGCGAGGGGTCCACCTGCTCCAGGTACGCCTTCACGTCGCCGAACACCTGGGTGCTGTCGACGATCAGGGAGTCGACCTTCTGGCTGAAGAGGTCGCGGATGATGCCGGCCACCAGCTTGGCCTCGCGGTGCACCGCCGCGGGGGCGCGGGCCTTCGACGCCTTCTTCTGGATCTGCTTCCAGAGCTGGATGAGGGCCTTCAGCTCGCGCTCGAAGATCTCCTTGTTCAGCTCCTCGCCCACCGTGCGCACGATCACCCCGCCCGCCTTGGGCGGCAGCGCCTCGCGCGCCAGGGCGCGCAGCCGCGCGCGCTCCTCGCGGTCCTCGATCTTGCGGGAGACGCCCACGTGGTCGCTCCCCGGCATGTAGACCAGGAAGCGCCCCGGGAGGGAGATGTGCGCGGTCACGCGGGGGCCCTTGGTGCCGATCGGCTCCTTGGAGACCTGCACCAGCAGGTCCTGCCCCTTCTTCACGATGTCCTGGATGGGCGGGAGCGCGCGCCGGCCGCGCCCTCCCCCGCCCCCGCCGTTGGCGGAGCCGTCGCCCCCCTCGTCGTCGTCGGCCGACGCGGCGCCGGGCTCCTCGTCCTCGTCGTCCTCGTCCAGGGCGACGTCGCTCACGTGGAGGAAGGCGGCCTTCTCGGTGCCCACGTCCACGAAGGCGGCCTGGATGCCGGGGAGCACCGCCTCGACCCGTCCCTTGTAGATGTCGCCCACCATGCGCGCGGCGTCGGGCCGGTCGACCATGAGCTCGACCAGCACGTCGTCTTCGAGGATCGCGACGCGCGTCTCGCGGGCGGTGGTGTTCATCAGGATCTCGCGCTTCACGCCGCCCTCCGGCGTGCGGGGAGCGGGGCGCGGACCCCGGGGGACGCGGGCCGACCCGGCGGGGCGCCCGGGGCGCCGCCGCGCACGGTGGATCGAACCATGTATGGACTGCCTTCTCTCTGCCGCGTGCGGCACCGGGCCGCGGCGGCTGCGCTCAGTGGGCGAGCTCGCGCAGGAGGTGGCGGGCGATCACCAGCCGCTGGATCTCGCTCGTCCCCTCGCCGATCTCGCAGATCTTGGCGTCGCGCATCATGCGCTCCACCGGGTATTCGGTGGTGTAGCCGTAGCCGCCGTGCACCTGCACGGCCCTGGTGGTGATGCGCATGGCCGCCTCGCTCGCGAAGAGCTTGGCCATCGACGCCTCCCGGGTGTACGGCTTCCCCTGCTCCTTCAGCCACGCGGCGTGGTACACCAGGTGGCGTGCGGCCTCGATCTCGGTGGCCATGTCGGCCAGCATGAACTGGATCCCCTGGAAGTCGGCGATGGGCTGGCCGAACTGCCGGCGCTCCAGCGCGTAGGCGCGCGCCTGCTCGTACGCCCCCTCGGCGATCCCCAGCGAGAGCGCGCCGATGCCGATGCGGCCGGCGTCGAGCGTCTTCATGAAGTTGACAAACCCCATGCCGACCTCGCCCAGCACGTCGCAGTCGGGGACGAAGGCGTCTTCCAGGATCAGCTCGCGGGTGTCGCTGGCGCGCCACCCCATCTTGTCCTCCTTCTTCCCCGCCCGCACGCCCTTCGTGTACTCCAGCGAGTCGGCGTGCCCCACGCCCACCTCGGCCGCCTTCTCCAGGTCGGTGGTGGGCTTCTTCACGATGAAGGAGGTGATTCCCTTCGTCCCCTTCTCGCGGTCGGTCTGCGCGGTCACCACGAAGACCTCGCCTACGCCGGCGTGGGTGATGAAGATCTTGCTCCCGTTCAGCACCCAGCCGCCGTCGACCTTGACCGCCGAGGTCTGCGTGCCGCCGGCGTCGGAGCCGGCGCCGGGCTCGGTGAGGCCGAAGCCGGCGAGCACGGAGCCAGACGCCACCAGCGGGATGTAGCGCTCCTTCTGCGCCTGCGTGCCGAAGTTCACGATCGGCGAGGAGCCGAGCGTGGTGTGGGCGGAGACGGTGATGGCGTGGCTGGCGTCGACCTTGGCCAGCTCGTTGATCACGATCATGTAGGCGATGCCGTCCATCCCGGCGCCGCCCAGCTCCTCGGGCCAGGGAATGCCGAAGAGCCCCAGCTCGCCCATCTTCCTGACGTTCTCCCACGGAAACTCGCCGGACCTGTCCAGCTCGCCCGCGACCGGCGCGATCTCGTTCTGGGCGAAATCGCGCACCATGTCGCGGATCATCCGGTGGTTCTCGTCGAAGTACCGATCTTCCATCGCTCGATTCGCAAAGGTTCCGAAAACGCGGAAATCTACGCGTGCCGAAGGATAACCGGCAACTGCACCTCACGCAGAGGCACGGAGACACGGAGAGGCGCGGCGGCCTTCCCTGCGTCTCCGTCCCTCCGTGAGAGACCGGTCCCATTCGCCCCGGAGGACGCGCAGCAAGGCCTCGCCGTACTTCCCAGCCTGGCTGCGCCGTCGGGGAACTCCGCCCGGCGTCAGGTGTTTCAGCGCGCTCCCGGGTCACGCGAGTGTCCTGGCTCGGCGGGATCCCCGTGAAATCGAATGTCCGGAATCGGCTGGCGTGGACGTTCACCACGACGGCTCGATCCGTCTTGCCCGGCCGCCTCCCGTAGTTCCACGCCCTCACCATCATCGTACCTTGCTGATCGCGAGCACCCTGCTGTTGCTGCAGGCGACGGCCGGCACCGTGCACGGAACCGTCCGCGCCCACCCGTCGGGCGAGCCGGTGCCGCACGCCACCGTCGAGATTCCGGCGCTGAGCCGCCGGGCCGTCGCCGACGCGCGCGGCTACTACGTGCTCTCCGGCGTCCCCTCGGGCGCGCACCGCGTCCGGGCCCTCGCGCCGGGACACGACAGCGCCTCGGCGCAGGTGAACGTCGCCGACGGCGGATCGGTGCGGCTCGACCTGTCGGTCGCCGTGCGCGCGGTTCGCCTCGAGGGTGTCGCGGCCGCCGCGACGCCGGAGCTCCCGGGGCTCGAAACCAGCGCCGGGCCGGCCTCGACCCGCCTCGACGCGGCAACCATCAAGGCGGTCCCCGGGCTCGCCGAGGCGGACGCCTTCCGCGCGATCCAGACGCTGCCGTCGGTGGCGGCGGCCTCCGACTTCTCCACCGCGCTCTACCTGCGCGGCGGCACGCCGGACCAGGCGCTGGTCACGGTGGACGGCGTGGCGCTGTTCAATCCGTACCACCTGGGCGGCCTCTTCTCCGCCATCGACCCGGACGCGATCGCCACGGTGGACGTCATCCCCGGGGCGCTCCCCGCCCGCGCCGGAGACCGCCTGTCGGGCGCGGTGCACCTGCACACGCGCGACGGCGGCAGCGACCGCTGGCGCTCGACGGGCGGCGTGAGCCTGATCTCCTCCCGCGTGGGCGTGGACGGCCCGCTCCCGGGCGGGATGGGGACCGCCCTCCTCTCGGTACGCAGGACCTACCTGGACCTGGCCAGCCGGGCGGCGCGGAGCGTGGGGCTGCTGGACCGCCACTTTCCCTACGCCTTCACCGACGCACACCTGAAGCTCTCGGGGCCCACCCGGGGCGCCGGCCAGTGGTCGATCTCGGGGTACCTCAACGACGAGGGCTTCCGCACGCCCGACGACTGGACGGACGACGAGGAGGACCTGAACTGGGCGTGGGGCACGGTCGCGCTCTCCGGCCGCTACCGCCGCGCCATCGGCGGGCGGTGGCTGCTGGACGGGCGCGCCGCCGCGAGCCGCTTCTCGGGCGAGCTGACCGTGGGCACGGGCGAGGAGCGGGAGCGCCCGCTGTTCAGCTCCATGAGCAACGTCATGGCGGCGCTGGAGGCCACCCGGTACAGCCAGTCGCACCGCTGGAGCGCGGGAATCGAGCTGAACGGGTACCGCTTCGCGCACGACGTCTTTCGTGGGAGCGAAGGCGACCTGGCGCGCCTGCTGCCGCACATCGACCGGGTGGACGTGACCCGCACGGCCGCGGTGCACCTGAGCGACGAGTGGCGGGCCTCCGACCGGCTCTCGGGGCGCGCCGGCGTACGCGTGCTGACGGTGCAGGACGGGGCCACGCTGGTGCTGCCGCGCTTCGGCGCGCGCTTCGGGGTGACGCCGGAGCTGGCGCTCACCGCCGGCGGCGGCCGGTACGCGCAGACGCTGCGCAGCCTGCGGGACGAGGAGTCGCTCTTCACCAGCATCTTGGCTTTCGACCTGCTGGTCGCGGCGCCCGCGGGGCGGCCCTCCACCTCCGAGGACGCTACCCTGGGCGTGGAGTGGGCCTCCGGCCGGACCACGCTGCGGGCCGATCTCTACGCGCGCCGGCTGCACGGACTCACCATCGCACCGCCCCAGGGCGACCCGCAGGATACGCCGCTGCTGGTGGCCTCCGACTCGCTGACCGGCTCCGGGCGCGCGCGCGGGCTGGAGGTGATCGGCACCCACCGCGCCGGGCGGCGCACCTTCACGCTGGCCTACACCTTCGCCGACGTGTCGCGGACGGCGTACGGCGAGAGCTTCACGCCGCGCTTCCACCGGCCGCACGCGCTGGACGCGTCGGTCGTGACTCCGCTCGGCCGCAGCGGCCAGCTCAGCGCGCGCTTCCAGTGGGCGTCGGGGCAGCCGTTCACCCCGGCGGTGTCGCAGACGCCGCGGCTGGAGTATGAGCCGACCAGCGGCAAGTGGATCCCGGCGGGGATGATCACCATCTACGGCGAGCACAACAGCACCCGGCTACCGGCGTACCGGCGGCTGGACCTGTCCATCAGGCGCTCGTACCACCCGCGCCGCCTTGGCCGGGGGAGTACCCTCACGCCGTACTTCCAGGTCATCAACGCGCTGGCGAACCGCAACGTGCTGTTCGCGACGCCGGAGTGGCGCGAAACCGGGCCGGTCCTGGAGTACGGGCCGCAGCTGCCCACCATCCCCAGCTTCGGCATCGAGTGGTCGTTCTGATGAGACGCTCTCTTGCGTTCGCGCTCCTGCTCGGGGCCGCCGCCTGCCTGCGCGAGCCGGATCCCTTCGAGTACGTGGAGCCCTCGCTCTCGGTGCACGGGCTGGTGCGGGCGGGCGATACCGAGGTCGCCGTATCGATCCTGCGCGGAGTCGGCGAGGCCGGCCCCGGTGCGACGGTGACGCTCGACAACGGAGCAGCCGCGGTGACGCTGGCCCGCGCGGCCAGCGACTCCACCTGCTCCGGTCCGTTCGGCGTGCACGACGATTCGCAGACGCTGGGCTGCTTCAGCGCCCCGCTCGCCGCCCCGGTGGCGCCGGGGAGCCGCTGGCAGCTGCACGCCACCGTGCAGCCCGACTACACCGTCACCGGCACCACCGTGGTGCCGGAGCTTCCCACCATCGTGCGGCCGCTGGCTCGCGAGCGCATCGCGTACCACGCTCCGTCGAACGAGCCGGCCGCGGAGCTCACGGTGGAGTGGCAGACGGCGGCCGCGCCGCGCGTCGTGGTTCGCCTGGGCGAAGGGAGCGCCTATCGCAACGGCAGCCGGATGCCGGAGGTGCACTGCCTGCTCCTGCAGAGCGGCGACCCGGAGGAAGCGGCGGTCGGACAGCCGTCCGGAAGCCGCCGCATCCCCGTGCAGGACGTCTACTGCGCGAGTCCCACGGTGAGCCCGGTGGTGCAGTGGGATTCGGTGGTCGCCGAGGTGATGGTGACGGCCTTCGACTCCGCCTACGCGGAGTTCGCGCTGCACGGGGAGAGCGTCACCCGTGCGCGCCAGGGCGCGGCGCTGCAGGGAGCCTACGGCGTGTTCGGCTCGGCCGCCACCGCGAAGCGGGAGATCGTGATCGTGCGCTGACCGGGGCGCTCCCGGTGGTAGTGAATCGCGGCGCCGCGGACTC
>JBJMPM010000151.1:0-23268 GCA_045803205.1 Longimicrobiaceae bacterium | reverse complement strand
GGCGTCCATCGGCGGGCGCGAGCTGGCGGTGATCGCGGGGCCGTGCTCCGTGGAGGGGCGCGACATGCTGCGCAAGACGGCGCGCGCCGTGGCCGACGCGGGCGCGGGGATGCTGCGCGGCGGCGCCTTCAAGCCGCGCAGCAGCCCCTACGCCTTCCAGGGCCTCGGCGAGGTGGCGCTGCGCATGCTGGCCGAGGTGCGCGCCGAGACGGGGCTGCCGATCGTCACCGAGGTGATGGACACGCGCCAGGTGGAGAAGGTGGCCGAGCACGCCGACGTGCTGCAGGTGGGCGCGCGCAACATGCAGAACTGCTCCCTCCTCTCCGAGCTGGGGCGGGTGCAGCGGCCGGTGCTGCTCAAGCGCGGCCTCTCCGCCACCATCCAGGAGCTGCTGATGGCGGCCGAGTACATCATGGCGCACGGCAACCGCGACGTGATCCTCTGCGAGCGCGGGATCCGCACCTTCGAGACGGCCACGCGCAACACCCTGGACGTGGCGGCCATCCCGGTGCTGAAGGCCGAGACGCACCTGCCCGTGCTGGTGGACCCGAGCCACGCCGGCGGCCGCGCGGCGCTGGTGGCGCCCCTCTCCTTCGCGGCGATCGCCGCGGGGGCGGACGGGCTGGTCGTGGAGGTCCACCCCGATCCCGCGCGCGCCCTCTCCGACGGCGACCAGTCGCTCACCTTCTCCGCCTTCGCGGAGCTCATGCGCGCGCTGCGCCCCTTCGCCGAAGCGGCGGGGCGGGAGCTGGCGGAGCCCGCCGGCGGCCTGCGGGAGGCCGCGTGAGCGCCGCGGAGGCGCCCCCCGCCGGCGAGCGCCTGCGGTCGCTGCGGGAGCGCATCGAGCAGGTCGACCGCGAGCTCATCGGCCTGATCGCCCAGCGCGTGCGGCTCGCGCGCGAGGTGGGCGCCGCCAAGCGCGAGCTGGGCATGCCCACCCTCGACCCGGCGCGCGAGGCGACGGTGGTGCGGCGCGCCGGCGAGCTGGCCCGCGAGGCCGGCGTGGGCGACGAGGACGTGCGCTACATCTTCTGGCACCTGATCGGCCTCTCGCGCCGCGCGCAGATGGAGGGGGAGTGAGCGGCTTCGGCACCGTGGCCGTCGCCGGCCTCGGGCTGATCGGCGGATCGGTGGCGCGCGACCTGGCCGCGGCGGGCGTGCGCGTCCTCGGCTGGGACCGCGCCGCCGCGGCGGTCGACGCCGCGCTCCGGGAGGGCGTGGTGTCGGCCGCGCTCGGCCCCGGCTTCGAGGGGGTGGAAGAGGCGGACGTGCTCGTGCTGGCGGTGCCCGTCGGCGTCGCGGCGGCCGTGCTGGAGGCGGCGGCGCCGCGGCTCGGCGGCGCGCGCTTGGTGACCGACACCGGGAGCACCAAGGCGTCGATCGTCGCCGCGGCCGAGCGGCTGGGGATTGACCGGTTCGTCGGCGCGCACCCGTTCGCCGGCGACCACCGCTCGGGGTGGGAGGCGTCTCGCACGGGCCTGTTCCAGGGCGCCACGGTGTACCTCTGCCCGACGGCGCGAAGCTCCGGCGCGGCGCTGTCGCTCGCGCGGGAGCTGTGGAGCGCGCTCGGCGGGATCCCGGCCGAGCTCCCCGCCGCCGAGCACGACCGCCGGCTCGCCTGGACGAGCCACCTGCCGCAGGTCGTCTCCGCCGCGCTGGCGGCGACGGTGGCGGCGGAGGGGTTCGGGCGCGCCGACCTGGGACGCGGCGGCCGCGACGTCACCCGGCTGGCCGCCAGCTCCGCCTCCCTCTGGGCCGACATCCTCGCGGACAACCGCGCCGCCGTCGCCGGCGCGCTCGCCGCGATGGAAGCCCGGCTGCGGCGCATCCGCGAAGCGGTCGAGGCCGGAGAGACCGGCGCGATCCGCGCTTCGGCCTTCCCGCCCGCGGCGTGGCTGGGAGAGCCCTGACAAAAGCGTTTCACGCAGAGATGCGGAGGCACGGAGAGTGGCTCTCTCCGTGCCTCCGCGTCTCTGCGTGAAACGAACGAATCTTTTCCGGATCAGACGTGGGACGCGGCGGTCAGCACCAGCTCGGGAACGGGGATGATCCGCTTCCGCACGACCGTGTCGTGGAAGACGTCGATCACGCGGTCCAGCTCCCCGGCCGTCAGGCTGGAGCCGGAGGGGAGGCACAGGCCGCGCTTGAAGATCGTCTCGGAGACCGCCCCGCCCACCGATTCGTAGCGGGCGTAGGCCGGCTGCAGGTGCATCGGCTTCCACAGGGGCCGCGACTCGATCCCCCGCGCCTCGAGGGTCAGCCGCAGCGTTTCGCGGTTCGCGCCGAACTCCGCCGGGTCCACCGTGAGGCAGGTGAGCCAGCGCGTGTGGCGGCCCCAGGGCGACTCGGGCATGAACTCGATCCCCGGCAGCTCCGCCAGCGCCGCGCGGTAGTAGTCGAAGTTGAGCCGCCGCGCCTCCACCCGGTCTTCCAGCACCTCCAGCTGCGACACGCCGATGGCCGCCAGGATGTTGCTCAGCCGGTAGTTGTAGCCGATCTCGCTGTGCTGGTAGTGGGGGGCGGGGTCGCGGGCCTGGGTGGCGAGCTTGCGGGCATGCCGGATGAGGTCGCCGTCGTCCGAGACCAGCATCCCCCCGCCCGAGGTGGTGATGATCTTGTTCCCGTTGAACGAGAACACCCCCGCCAGCCCGAACCCGCCGGGCGAGCGACCGCGGTAGGTGGCCCCCAGCGCCTCCGCCGCGTCCTCGATGAGCGCCACGCCGTAGCGGTCGCAGAGCCCCGCGATGGCGTCCAGGTCCGCGCACTGGCCGTACAGGTGCACGAGGACGAGGGCCTTCGGCAGGCGTCCCGCGGCGGCGCGGCGGACAAACGTGTCCTCCAGCAGGGCCGGGTCCATGTTCCAGGACTCGGTCTCGCTGTCGATGAACACGGGCCGGGCCCCCAGGTAGAGGATGGGGTTCACCGAGGCCGCGAAGGTGAAGGTGCTCACCAGCACCTCGTCTCCCGGGCCCACCTCCGCTTCCTTGAGCGCCAGGTGCAGCCCCGCCGTGCCGGAGCTGACCGCCAGGGCGTACCCCACCCCCACGCGCTCCGCGAACTCGTCCTCGAAGCGGGTGACGAAGGGACCCAGCGGGGCGATCCAGTTCGACGCGAAGGCCTCGGCCACGAACTGCTGCTCGCGCCCGGTCATGTGCGGCGGGGACAGGAAGATTGGCGCCTGGGTGTACATGCTAACCCTTTGTCAGGAGAGACCCGAATCATTGGAGAAAGGATCTTCGCGCACCGCGACCTGCACGCGGTAGCGCGTGCCGCCGGCCTCGAAGTACGCCGCCTCGTCCCACCGGCTGGTGGTCAGAGCGCGGAGGCGGAGCAGCAGGTCACCCGCGCGCATCCGCGCGTCGGGATCGATGCGCTGCACCTCCGGTGAAAACAGGTCGCGGCGGCGATGCGCCGTTCCCACGTCGACAGGCTGCGGAGTACGCCGGAAGGAGCCGTCCACCAGCGTCGGCCAGGCTTCGCGGAACACCTCCACCTCCAGCGCCCGGATGCGCCCGTACAGCGTGTCGGCGGTGTCGCAGGGACGGGGCTCCAGGGGGCGCTGGAGCACCACGTCGCCCGTGTCGAACCCCGCGTCCATGAAGTGCAGGGTGGCCCCGGCGGGCGTGCCCTCCAGGAGGGCCCAGGTCGGGGTGTGCCACCCCCGGTTCCAGGGGAGGAGGGCCGGGTGCAGGTTCAGCACCCCCTGCCGCGGCACCGCCAGCACCTCCGTCGGCACCAGGTAGGGAAAGTGGATCCCCACGATCCAGTCCAGCTCCAGCCTCCGCAGCAGGCAGAGCCCCGCGGGCTCGCGAAATGCCGTCCCCCGCAGGATCGCCTCCGGCGGCAGGAAAGGGCAGGCGGCCGCCAGCGCGTCGGCGTGCGAGGCCCGTTCCGCCCCCGACAGCAGCAGGGCCGACGGCCGGTGCCCCTGCTCCAGGAGGTACCGGAGCACCTCCACGGCCACGTCGCGGTCGCCCGCGAAGGCGAACCGGGGGCCCGCCTCCTCAGCCGTTGCCACGGAAGTACTCCACGGTGGCGTGTCCCCGCTGGGCGATCCCGTCGCGGCGCACGACGCGGGCGACGGTCAGGGCCAGGATGCGCAGGTCCAGCAGGAGCGACCGGTGGTCCACGTACCAGAGGTCCAGGGCGAACCGGTCGTCCCAGGCCAGGGCGTTGCGCCCGCGCACCTGCGCCCACCCCGTGATCCCGGGGCGCACCTCGTGGCGGCGGGCCTGCTCGGCGCTGTACAGCGGCAGGTACTGCATCAGCAGGGGACGCGGCCCCACCAGGCTCATGTCGCCGCGCAGCACGTTCCAGAGCTGCGGCAGCTCGTCCAGGCTGCTGCGGCGCAGCCACCGGCCGAACGGGGTCATGCGCTCGGCGTCGGGGAGGAGCGCCCCGTCCGGGCCCCGGGCGTCGGTCATGGTGCGGAACTTCACCAGCCCGAAGGGACGCCCCCCCAGCCCCGGCCGCACCTGGCGGAAGAGCACCGGCCGGCCCAGGAACAGCGCCACGGCGAGCGCCGTCGCGGCGAGCACGGGGGAGAGCAGGGCCAGCGCGGCCGCGGCGACCGCCAGGTCCAGCAGGCGCTTCGCGGCGTCTCCCCCGGCTGCACCCCGCGGGACGCGCACCTCCGCGCCCCGCCCGCGCGGCTCCGCCGGGTCGCGGGGCAGGTCCAGCACGGCGGCGGCGGAGTCGGCGTGCATCAGCGGGCGGGGGCCAGGTCGCGGTACGCCTGCAGGGTGCGCTGCACCACGCCGCCCTCGTCGAACGCCTCGAGCGCATGGGCGCGCGCCGCGCGCCCCATCCGCCGGGCCCGGGCGGGGTCGCGCAGCAGCGCCACCAGCGCGGCCGCCAGCGCGGCCGCATCGCGCTCCGGGACCAGCACTCCCGTGGTCCCGTCCACCACCACCTGCCGGCAGCCGCGGATGTTCGTCGCCACGGCGGGAACGCCCATGGCCGCGGCCTCCATGGGCGCGCGGGGCCATCCCTCCCGGTGCGAGGGGTGGGCGAGCACGTCCATCAGCCGGTACACGGCGGGCATGTCGCCGCGGAGCCCCAGGCAGTGCACGCGCTCCTCCAGGCCGCTGCGGCGGGCCAGCTCCACCGGGTCCAGGGCGTTGAACTTCTCGTGCTCCACCGGGCCCACGACCACGAAGCGCGCCTCCGGCACCTCGCGCGCGACCAGGGCCGCCGCCGCGAAGAACTCCTCGTACCCCTTCTCGCGGTTCACCCGCCCCACGATCCCCACCACCGGCGCCCCCTCCGGGAGCCCCACCTCGGCGCGCAGGGCCCGCACCTGCGCGTCGGGCACGCCCGCGGGGTCGAAGCGGGAGAGCTGGATGCCGTTCCCCAGCAGCCGGATGCGGTCCGCGCGGCAGATGCGCTCCCGCACGGAGACCGCGACGTCCTCGGGGTTCTGCGACAGCACCAGGTGCGCGAACGCCATCGTCGCCTTCTCCATGGCGACGTAGAGAGGCCGGGTGCGCGGCGTCATGTGCCCGGGAAAGTACAGGCCGTGGATGGTGTGCACCCGGACGGGAACGCCCGCCAGCCTGGCCGCCCACTGCCCCAGCAGCCCCGCCTTGGGGGTGTGGGTGTGCACGATGTCGGGGCGCTCGCGCCTGAACACGCGCGCCAGCCCCGCCAGCGCGCGCAGGTCGGCCAGGGGGGTGATGGCGCGGATCATCGGCACCGTCACCACCCGGATCCCCGCTGCCTCCACCCGGGCGAGGTACGGCCCGGGAGAGCAGACGGCCACCACCTCGTACCCGGCGTCGCGGTAGCGCGTGAGCTGGTTGAGCAGCAGCACCCCGATGCTCATGTCGCTGGTGCACACGTGCATCAGCCGCGGGCGCCGGCCGGCGGGCGCGGCGCCGTTGCGTACCCCTGCTGGACGAGGAGGGCTCGCGGCGCTGGAAGTCACCGCTGCCTTGGAAATGGTTTGCAATGCGCGCGGGTCGATGAGATCGAACGAGGCCTGGAGGGACGGGGCGCGGCGCCGGGCGTCGAGAATCGCGGGATGATGCGGGCGGCGGCGCGACTCTATTATATATATGTGTTTCGCCGACAGTTTGCCACCCATGGTTGATCGGCGGCTCCGCGCCGGGTCCCCTCCGTCGTCCGCCGTCCGCCGCAGCGCGGCCGGGACGCGCGGGGCCGGTCGGAAATGCCCGCCACCGATCCATCCCGCTCCGTTGCAGCCCCGCCGCGGGGCGGTTAGGTTTCTCGGGTTTGCGACCGATTCGCAAGCGAATTGGCCGAGGCTTCTGCGTGCGACCATGCCGACCTACGAATACCGCTGTCCCTCCTGCGGGACCGACTTCGAGAAGTTCCAGAAGATGAGCGATCCCCCCGTGGCCGAGTGCCCGGGCTGCGGAGCGGAGGCCGAGCGCCGGCTTTCCGCCGGGGCCGGGCTGCTCTTCAAGGGGAGCGGCTTCTACATCACCGACTACCGCGGCGAGGGCTACAAGAAGGCTGCCGAGGCCGAGAAGGGCGGCTCCTCGTCCGACGCGAAGCCCGCGGGCGACGCCAGGCCCGCCGCCGAGGGCAAGCCGGCGCCCAAGCCCGAGAGCAAGCCCGCGCCGAAGGCCGATTGATGGCGCTGGAGACGCTGCAGGCCGAGATCGGCCGCGTGCTGCGCGAGATGGGTGTGGACGGCGATCACCCCGTCACCCTCGAGCGGCCGCGCAACCCCGACCATGGCGACTGGGCCACCAACGTGGCGCTCACCCTGGCCAGGCCCCTCGGGCGCCCGCCCCGGCAGATCGCCGAGGAGCTGGCGCGGCGCCTGGACGCGTCGGCCGCGGGGGTGAGCGCGGTGGAGGTCGCGGGGCCCGGGTTCATCAACTTCCGCCTGGCCGCCGGCTATCTCGCCGAGGGGCTCGCCTCGATCCTCTCCGCCGGCGACGCCTACGGGCGCTCGGAGGGCGGGGCGGGGGCGAAGGTGAACGTGGAGTTCGTCTCCGCCAACCCGACGGGTCCGCTGCACATCGGCCACGGGCGGCAGGCCGCGCTCGGCGACGCGGTGGCCGAGCTGCTGGCGTGGGCCGGGTGGAGCGTGCACCGCGAGTTCTACTACAACGACGCGGGCGAGCAGATCATGCGGCTCGCGCGCAGCGTCTGGGCGCGCTACCAGCAGGAGCTCGATGACCAGGATCGGTTCCCAGCAGGGCAGGGGCCGGCCGATGCGGACGAAGACCTTGGCGAAGAACTGTATCCGTTTCCGGAAGACGGCTACCACGGGGAGTATGTCCGTGAGATCGCCCGGGAGCTGATCGCCGAGCACGGCGCACGCTGGAAGGGCGACGGCTCGGCCGAGGCGATGGACGAGATGCGGCGCTTCGCGGTGGCGCGGCTGCGCGCGGAGCAGAACCGCGACCTGGACGGCTTCCGGGTGCGCTTCGACGAGTTCTTCCTGGAGTCGTCGCTCTACTCGTCGGGGCGGGTGGAGGAGACCATCCGGCGGCTGCGCGAGACGGGGCACGTGTACGACAAGGACGGCGCGGTGTGGCTGCGCACCACCGCGTTCGGCGACGACAAGGACCGGGTGATGGTGAAGGGCACCGGCCACCCGACCTACTTCCTCCCCGACGTGGCCTATCACCTCTCCAAGTGGGAGCGCGGCTTCCACCGGGCGGTGAACGTGCAGGGGAGCGACCACCACGGCACCGTGGCGCGCGTGCGCGCCGGGCTGCGGGCGCTGGGGCTCCCCGAGGGGTACCCCGAGTACGCGCTGCACCAGATGGTGCTGGCGGTGCGCGGCGGCGAGGAGGTGAAGTTCAGCAAGCGCGCCGGGAGCTACGTGACGCTGCGCGAGCTGTACGAGGAGGTGGGGGTGGACGTGGCGCGCTATTTCTTCCTGATGCGCCGCGCCGAGGCCCAGCTCGTGTTCGACATCGACCTGGCGCTGGAGCAGTCGGACAAGAACCCCGTCTACAAGGTGCAGTACGCGCACGCGCGGATGAGCAGCATCTTCCGCCGCGCGGGGGTCGACCCCGCGGCGCTGGACGCCGCGTCGGCCGACCTCTCCCTGCTCTCGGCGGAGAGCGAGGCGGAGCTGGTGAAGCTCCTGCTGCGCTTCCCCGAGGTGGCCGCCGCCGCGGCCGAGCGGCACGCGCCGCACTCCGTGTGCGAGTACGTGGAGGAGGTGGCGGGCGCGGTGAACTCGTGGTACCACGCGGGAAACCGCGACGCCGCGCTCCGGGTGATCGGCGACGAGGTGCCGCCCGAGACGTCGCGCGCGCGGCTGGTGCTCGCCCGCGCGGTGCAGGTGGTGCTGCGCAACGGCCTGGCCGTGCTCGGCATCACCGCCCCCGAACGCATGCAGCGCGAGAGCGGCGACGAGGCCGCGCTCGAAGCAAGCTGATATCCAACCAGGTAAATCAATGTCGATCCTCGTAGTTGGCAGCGTTGCGCTCGATACCGTCGAGACGCCGTTCGGGCGCGCGGACGATGCCCTCGGCGGCTCCGCCACCTTCTTCTCCGCCGCCGCCAGCCTCTTCGGGGCGGTGCAGCTCGTGGGCGTGGTCGGCGACGACTATCCCCTGGACGCGCTCGGCTTCCTGGCCGAGCGCGGGGTGGACCTGGCCGGGCTGGAGCAGGCGCGGGGCGAGAGCTTCCGCTGGTCGGGCGTGTACAGCTTCGACCTGAACTCGCGCGAGACGCTGGAGACGCGGCTGGGGGTGTTCGCCGACTTCGAGCCCAAGATCCCCGGGGCGTTCCGCGACGCGGAGTGGGTGTTCCTGGGGAACATCGACCCGGAGCTGCAGCTCGGCGTGCTCGACCAGGTGCACCAGCCCCGGTTCGTGGCCTGCGACACCATGAACCTGTGGATCGAGATCAAGCGCGACCGCCTGCTCGATCTGCTCAAGCGGGTGGACCTGCTGCTGGTGAACGACGCCGAGGCGCGGCAGCTCTCGGGCGACCACAACCTGGCGCGCGCGGCGCGGTGGATCATGGACCGGGGGCCGCGCTACCTGATCATCAAGAAGGGCGAGCACGGGGCCATCCTCTTCACCCCGCAGTCGACCTTCTTCGCCCCCGGCTTCCCGCTGGAGGAGGTGTTCGACCCCACCGGCGCGGGCGACGCCTTCGCGGGCGGGTTCATGGGGCACCTGGCGCAGTGCGGGCGGCTGGACGACGGCGACCTGCGGCGCGCGGTGATCTACGGCTCGGTGCTGGGCTCCTTCGCGGTGGAGCGCTTCTCGGTGGAGCGCTTCAAGGACCTGGCGCCGGAGGAGATCGAGGACCGGGTGCGCGCCTTCCGCGAGATGACGGTGTTCGAGCTGCCGGTGGACGCCGGTGTCTGAGGAGCCGGGCGGCCTCTCCTACGCCGCGGCCGGCGTCGACATCGACGCGGCGGCGCGGGCGATGAAGGGGGTGGCCGCGCTGGTGCGCTCCACCGCCACTCCCGACACGCTCTCGGAGCTGGGCTCGTTCGGCGGGCTCTACCGCGTTCCCGCGGCCGCGCGGAAGCCGGTGCTGGTGGCGAGCACCGACGGGGTGGGGACCAAGCTCAAGGTCGCCTTCATGGCCGGGCGCCACGGCACCGTGGGCGAGGACCTGGTGAACCACTGCGTCAACGACATCCTGGTGCAGGGCGCGCGGCCGCTCTTCTTCCTGGACTACGTGGGCGTGGGGCGGCTGCGGGATGGCGTGGTGGAGGAGATCGTGAGCGGGATCGCGCGCGGGTGTCGCGAGAACGGCTGCGCGCTGCTGGGCGGCGAGACGGCGGAGATGCCGGACTTCTACGCCGCCGGCGAGTACGACCTGGCGGGGACGATCGTGGGGCTGGTGGAGGAGGACCGGGTGATCGACGGCTCCGCGATCCGCGAGGGCGACGCGATCGTCGCGCTCGCGTCGTCCGGGCTGCACACCAACGGCTATTCGCTCGCCCGGAAGGTGGTGTTCGAGCGGATGGGGCTCTCTCCCGATGATCCCTTCCCGGGCGAGGAGGGCAGCGTGGCCGACGTGCTGCTGCGCGTCCACCGCTCCTACCTAGAGTCCCTCTGGCCGCTGATCGAGCGCGGCGAGGTGCACGGGCTGGCGCACATCACCGGCGGCGGGCTGGTGGACAACGTGCCGCGCGTGCTCCCGGCCGGCGTCGACGCGCGCTTCGACCTCGCGTCGTGGACCGTGCCGCCGCTCTTCCGCGTGCTGCAGCGCCAGGGCGGCGTGGAGGAGCGGGAGATGTTCCGCACCTTCAACATGGGGATCGGGATGGTGGTGGTGGTTGCCGCGGAGCGCGCGCGGGCGACGGTGGACGAGCTCTGCGGGGCGGGGGAGACGGCGTGGGTCGCGGGAGAGATCGTGAGCGGCGAGGGAAAGGTGGTGCTGGCGTGAAGACGCGAACGATCGCCGGCGCGCTGGCCGTGGCCGTCGGGCTCTCGCCGTCGCCGGCGGAAGCGCAGCTGCCCACGATGCCGGCATGCCAGAACCAGGCGCAGAGCACCGGGTGCGTGGCCGCTCTCCAGGCGCTCGCGTCGGCGGCTCCGCAGGTCGGGATCGTGGCGGCGGGCGGCAACCCGGTGCCTGGCGTGGAGGGCACGCGCGGCATCACGCTCGGCATCGTGCCCAAGACCTCCCTGAGCCTGCGGATGACGACCGCGCGCGTGCGTCTGCAGGACCTCGACGACCCGGAGGCGCAACGCACCGTATCCCCCTTCGCCCTCAAGCTCTCCACGGCCACGCAGCTGTACGGCGGGAACGCGGCCGGCACCGGGGCGCTCGAGCTCCTGCTGGAGGGCGGCGTGCTCTCGGGCACCGGCCGGGGCGAGCGGACCGCGGCGGTGCTCGGGGCGGGCGCGCGGCTCGGCCTGCTGCGCGAGACCTTCGGCACGCCGGGGGTGGCGCTCTCCGCGGCCTTCCGCCACGCAGGGCCGGTGCGCTATGGCCAGCGGTGCGACCGCCTCCCCGTCTGCGGCATCGGTCCCAACGGCGAGGCCGATTTCGGCGTGGACGATTTCAGCGCGCGGTTCACGCTGGGCAAGCGCGTAGGGCCGATGGGGTTGCTCGGCGGCGCGGGGTGGGACCGCTTCTCCACCACCCACGGCTTCATCGCCTACCAGGGAAGCGACGGCTTCGAGCCGACGAGCGGGACCGCGGCGGCGGACGTCCACGATTCGCGCTGGTCCGCGTTCGCCAACTGGTCGTACGGGCTGACGATCGGCTCCGTGGTGGTCGAGGCGGGGTGGATGAGCGGCGGCGACCCCGTGAACGGGTACACGCCCCCGCCCGGCGGATTCGATCCGGGGAAGGGGACGTTCTTCGGCAGCGTCGCGCTGCGGATCCAGCTTTGAAACGGGTTTCGAGCTGATTCAGGGCTCGCCCGTGTCCGCGGCCGCGGCGCCCTCTCCCTGCGCCTGAGAGCGCAAGCCCTCTCCCGTGCCGGGAGAGGGAGGTGGCCGCAGCGAAGGTGAGGCCTGCAACGGAGCGTGTAGATGCAGATGCATCGCCGCCGGTGGGGGAGACACCAAGGCCGCGGCATAGTCCGCGAAGGCGGACTTCGTGCCGTTCCAGCGGCGGGTTTCCAACCCGTCGGCTCCTGGACAGCCCTGGTAGATTGATGGCGATGCGGCGGGCGAGGGGCGAACCTCGCCCGCGTGCGTTCAGGGGAGATGCGATGAGCGGCGGACCGCCCGGCGATGGGGAGTGGATGCGGCGCGCGCTGGAGCTGGCTCCGCGCGGGTGGGGCCGCACCGCGCCCAACCCCATGGTGGGCGCCGTGATCGTGAACGGCGGCCGCGTGGTGGGCGAGGGGTGGCACACGGAGTACGGCGCGCCCCACGCCGAGGTCGAGGCGCTGCGCCAGGCAGGCGACGCCGCCCGCGGCGCGACGGCGTACGTGACGCTGGAGCCCTGCTCGCACCACGGGAAGACGCCGCCGTGCACCGACGCGCTGATCGCCGCGGGAGTGCGCCGCGTCGTCTTCGCGGCGTCCGATCCGAATCCGAAGGCGCGCGGCGGGGGCGACGTGCTGCGCGCGGCCGGCATCGAGGCGACAGGCGGGGTGGAGGAGCAGGCCGCGCGCGACCAGAACGCCGTCTTCTTCCACGCGCACTCGGGCGAAGGCGAGCGGCGGCCGTTCGTCACGCTCAAGCTGGCGCTATCGGCCGACGCGAAGATCGCTGACCGCGACGGGCGCTCGGTGTGGATCACGGGGGAGGAGGCGCGGGCCGAGACGCACCGGCTGCGCGCGGGGTTCGACGCGGTGGCGGTGGGGATCGGGACGGCGCTGGCCGACGATCCGCGGCTCACCGCGCGCGGTTCCATCATCCCCCGAATCCCCCCGGCCCGCGTGGTGTTCGACCGCTCGCTGCGGCTCGAACCGACGTCGAACCTCGCGCGGAGCGTGGACGAGGCGCCGGTGGTCGTGGTCGCCGGCGCGGACGCATCCGCGGAGCGGGAGCGCGCGCTGGAGGGCGCCGGGGCGCGGGTGCTGCGGGCGCCCGGCGGCGTCGAACAAACGCTCGAAACGTTGCGGCAGGCGGGGTTTCGGTCCATGTTCGTGGAGGGCGGGGCCGAGATCGCGGGCGCGCTGCTCGCCGCGGGGGTGGTGGACCGCCTCTACCTGTTCTACGCGCCGCTCTTCCTGGGGCCGCGCGGGCTCGACCCCTTCGCCGCGCTGGAGAGCCCACCGATCGCGGAGGCGCGGCGCTGGCGGCGCGTCGACACGCGGGCGTTCGGCGCCGACACCCTGGTCACGCTGGCACGGGAGTAGGGGTGTTCACGGGGATCGTGGAAGAGATCGGCACGGTCGAGGAGGTGCGGCCCGAGGGCAACGGCACCGTCTTCACCATCTCCGCCGAGACGGTGCGCGCGGGGATGGGGCTCGGCGACAGCATCGCCGTGGACGGCGCCTGCCTCACGGTGACCTCGCTCCCGGACCATGCCTTCACTGTGCAGGCGGTGGGCACCACGCTGGGGCGGACGACGTTCGGCGGCTTCGCCGCCGGCCGCCGCGTGAACCTGGAGCGGGCGCTGGCGCTGGGGCAGCGCCTGGGCGGGCACGTGGTGCAGGGGCACGTGGACGGGCTGGGCGAGGTGGAGTCGATCCGCCGCAGCGAGGAGCTGGTGCTGATCGACTTCACCCTGCCGGAGGACGTGGCGGCGGTGACGGTGCTGCGCGGCTCCATCACCCTGAACGGGGTGAGCCTGACGGTGAACGAGCTGCCGCGGCCGGGCGTCTGCCAGGTGTCGATCATCCCCTTCACCTGGGAGCACACCAACCTCGCCGACCTGGCCGAGGGCGACCGCGTGAACCTGGAGGGCGACACCATCGGCAAGTACGTGCGGCATCTCCTTGGACAACCGGGGGCGGAGCACGTGGTGCGGGGGTGGGGGTATTGAAAAACAGAAGTGCCGAGTGCCTAGTGCCAAGTGCCCAGTATGACGGCGCGGGCGACGGAGCCGGGCGCACATCGAGCTACTGGGCACTAGGGACTAGGCACTAGGCACTAGGCACCAGGCACTTTGGGATGATGTTTTCCAGCGAGAAAGTCTTGACTATGCCGTTCGATTCCGTCGAGGCAGCCATCGACGACATCCGCCACGGGAAGATGGTGATCGTGGCGGACGACGAGAACCGCGAGAACGAGGGCGACCTCGTGCTCGCGGCGGAGCGGGTGACGCCCGACGCCATCAACTTCATGGCCACGCACGGGCGCGGCCTGATCTGCCTGGCGCTGCCCCCCGAGCGCGCGGACGCGCTCGACCTGCGGCCGATGACCGACGTGAACACCGAGATGATGGGCACCGCCTTCACCATCTCGGTCGACGCCGCGCCGCGCTTCGGGGTGACCACGGGGATCAGCGCGTCGGACCGCGCGGCGACCATCCGCGTCTGCATGGACGACGAGTCGGCGCCGCACGACCTGCGGCGGCCGGGGCACGTGTTCCCGCTGCGGGCGCGGCCCGGCGGCGTGCTGCGGCGGGTGGGGCAGACGGAGGCGTCGGTGGACCTCTCGCGGCTGGCCGGGCTCAAGCCGGGCGGCGTGATCTGCGAGATCCTGAACGAAGACGGGACGATGGCGCGCCGGCCGCAGCTCGAGGAGTTCGCGCAGCGGCACGGGCTGCGGTTCATCACCGTGGCGCAGATCGTGGCGTACCGGCTGCAGCGCGAGCGCCTGGTGCACCGCGAGGCCGAGGCGAACATCCCCACGCCGCACGGCGAGTGGCGCATCATCGCCTACCGCAACGACGTGGACCAGCACGAGCACGTGGCGATGGTGAAGGGCCAGGTCGAGGGGGTGGACGACGTGCTGGTGCGGATGCACAGCGAGTGTCTCACCGGCGACGTGTTCCACTCGCTGCGCTGCGACTGCGGCGAGCAGCTCGACGCGGCCATGCGCAAGATCGAGGCGGAGGGGCGCGGGGCGATCGTGTACCTGCGGCAGGAGGGGCGCGGCATCGGGCTGGTGAACAAGCTGCGCGCCTACACGCTGCAGGACGAGGGGATGGACACGGTGGAGGCGAACGAGAAGCTGGGCTTCCGCCCGGACCTGCGCGACTACGGGATCGGCGCGCAGATCCTGCTGGACCTGGGGCTCTCGAAGATCCGCATCCTCACCAACAACCCCAAGAAGATCGTGGGGATCGACGGATACGGCCTGTCGGTGACCGAGCAGGTGCCGCTGGGGGTGAAGCCGAACCCGCACAACACCGACTACCTGCGCGCCAAGCGCGACAAGATGGGCCACGTCTTCCCGACCGATTCCGGCCCCGCGATGGACGAGCAGGCGGCGTAGGACCTCGGCCGCGGCGCCCTCTCCCCTGCGCCTTAGAGCGCAATTCCCTCTCCCGTACCGGGAGAGGGGGGTAGACGCGGCGATGACGCGCCCTGCGGTTGGTGTTGCCGAAGCAGATGCAGCGTGGCCGGTGAGGAATCGGCGCAGGCACCAGGGGGAATTCAACCTCTCTAAGCGAGCCGGAGAGGGCGCTGAGCCGCGGCGCACAACAAGCTCACGTGTCGCCGCGGTTATAGATCCTTCGGGCGCCGCCAAGACTTCGTGCTGGCGATGGCTCGGCGTGGCGGCTCCCTCAGGATGACGTCCCTGAGGTGATGCTGTAGGTTGGCGCTGACTCAGCACTCAGCACTCAGCACTAGGCACTTGGGACTAGGCACTAGGGACTATCCGTGATCGAACACGCCGGCAACTTCGACGGATCCGGGAAGCGGTTCGGGATCGTCGTCGCGCGCTTCAACGACTTCATCACCCGGCCGCTGCTGGCGGGCGCCCGCGACTGCCTGCTGCGCCACGGCGTGGCCGACGACGCCATCGAGGCCGTCTGGGTCCCCGGCGCGTGGGAGATCCCGGGGACGCTCTCCGTCCTGGCCGCGTCCGGGCGCTTCGACGCGCTGGTCGCGCTGGGGTGCGTGATCCGCGGGGCCACGCCGCACTTCGACTACGTGGCGGGGCACGCGGCCAGCGGCACGGCCGCCGTCGCCGCGGCCCACTCCCTGCCTGTGATCTTCGGCGTGCTCACCACCGAGACCATCGAGCAGGCCATCGAGCGCGCCGGCACCAAGGCCGGGAACAAGGGATGGGACGCCGCGCTCGCCACGCTGGAGATGGCGGACCTGTACGCGAAGCTGAAGGACGGGGGGAACGCCGGGTGAGAAGCCGCAGCAAGGCCAGGGGATGGGCGCTCCAGGGGCTCTACGCCTGGGAGTCGCGCGGGGGAGAGCCGGAAGACGCGATGCGCGTGCTGCAGACGCTGTTCGGCACGCTGCGGGTGTCGCCCGCCAACCGGCCGTACGCCGAGGTGCTGGTGCGGCTGGTGGCCACCAACCTGGCGCGCGTGGACGAGCTGGTGCACGACGCGCTCACCAACTGGCGGATGGAGCGCCTGGCCGCCATCGACCGCAACGTGCTGCGCCTGGGCGTGGCGGAGATGCTCTTCGTGGACGACGTGCCGCCGCGCATCACCATCCGCGAGATGGTGCAGCTCGCCGAGAAGTACGGCACCGCCGAGAGCCCCCGCTTCGTGAACGGCGTGCTCGACGCGGTGATGCGGCGCGTGGCGCCGGAGGCTGCCACCGGCCCGCGGTGAAGCTGCTCGTCGTCAACTGGCAGGACCTGGCCAACCCGCAGGCCGGCGGCGCCGAGGTCCACCTGCACGAGATCTTCGGGCGCCTCGCGCGGCGCGGGCACCAGGTGACGCTGCTCTGCTCCGGCTTCCCCGGGGCGAAGGCGGCCGACGAGGCGGACGGGATGCGCATCCTCCGCACCGGCGGCCGCCACTCGTTCACCCTGGCCGCCGCGCCCTGCTACCGCCGCCACCTCGCCCGCGAGCGCTTCGACGTGGTGGTCGAGGACCTCAACAAGGTCCCCCTCTTCACCCCGTACTGGGTCAAGCGTCCGCTGGTGCTGCTGGTCCATCACCTCTTCGGCGCCACGGCCTTCCGCGAGGCGTCGGTCCCCTTCGCGGCGGCCACCTGGCTCTTCGAGCGCCCCATCCCCCGGGTCTACCGCGGCCTCCCCGCCCAGGCCGTCTCGGAGAGCACCCGCGACGACCTGGTCGCCCGCGGGCTGCGGCGCGAGGACATCCGCGTGATCCACAACGGCGTGGACGTCGACTTCTTCCGTCCCGACCCGTCCGTCCCGCGTGCGCCCGAGCCGACCTTCCTCTCCGTCGGCCGGCTGAAGAAGTACAAACGGATCGACCACGCGATCGAGGCCGTCGCGCTGCTGAAGTCGCGCGGCGTTTCCGTGCGCCTGCGCATCGCCGGCAAGGGCGACGACGAGCCGAGGCTGCGCGAGGCGGTCGGCCGGCTCGGCGTGGGCGACAGGGTGACCTTCGAGGGGTTCGTGACGGAGGAGGGGAAGCGCGACCTGATGCGGCAGGGGTGGGCGACGGTTCAGCCCTCGCCCAAGGAGGGGTGGGGGATCACCAACGTCGAGGCCGCCGCCTGCGGCACCCCGACCATCGCCAGCGACTCCCCCGGCCTGCGCGAGTCGGTCGTGCACGGGCAGACGGGGCTGCTCTACCCCCACGGCGACATCGAGAAGCTCGCCGCCGCGCTGGAGCGCCTCGCCAGCGATCTCGCAGAGGTCGCGCGCCTGGGTGAGGGCGCGCACCGCTTCGCCCAAGGCTTCACCTGGGACCGCGCGGCGGAGCTGACGGAGTCGCACCTGGCCGAAGTCGCTCTGAAGTAAGCAGTTCTCTCGGTTCCCTCTGCGTCTCTGCGTGATGCCCGTGGTTGCCGTTGCCGTGGCCGGACCCTTGCCGAAGCCCCCGGACCCGCCGCATCCTGTGCTGTCCCCCGCCGACGAAGGAGCGATGGCGAAGCTGACGGTCGAGGAGCTGCTGCGCATCAAGAAGGACTCGCTCGCCCTGGAGCTGCTCACCGACGGGCGCGGGCTGGCGCGCGAGCTCCACAACCCCGACATCTCCAGCCCCGGGCTGGTGCTCACCGGCTACACCGGGCGCTTCCCCAGCGACCGGGTGCAGGTGCTGGGCGAGACCGAGGTCAGCTTCCTGGAGTCGCTCGACGAGGAGCGGCGCCGCGCCGCCATCGAGGCGTTCCTCTCCTTCGACATGCCGGTGATCTTCATCACCAAGGGGCAGGACCCGCCCGAGCCGCTGGTGGAGACCGCGAACCTCACCGGCACCCCGGTGATCCGCTCGCAGCTCAAGACCAGCGAGTTCTACACCCGCATCAAGCCCTTCCTGGAGGAGCGCTTCGCCCCCACCACCACCATGCACGGCTCGCTGGCCGACGTGTACGGCGTGGGGCTCCTCTTCGTGGGCGCCAGCGGGGTGGGGAAGAGCGAGGCGGTGCTCGACCTGGTGGAGCGCGGGCACCGCCTGGTGGCCGACGACCTGGTGATCGTCTCGCGCCGCGGGCAGGAGGTGCTGATGGGGCGCGGGAGCGACCTGCAGGGGCACCACATGGAGATCCGCGGCGTCGGCATCATCGACGTGCACCAGCTCTTCGGCATCCGCGCCATCCGCCTGCAGAAGCGCATCGAGGTGGTGGTGCAGCTCGAGGTGTGGAACGCCGCCGCCGAGTACGACCGCACCGGGCTCGACGTGCAGACCACCGACATCCTGGGGGTGGCGGTGCCCAAGGTCACCGTGCCGCTGGTGCCGGGGAAGAACATCACCGTGGTCTGCGAGGTGGTGGCCATGAACCACCTGCTCAAGTTCGCCGGGCACGACACCGCCGCGCTCTTCAACCAGCGGCTGCAGGCCCGCATGCAGGGGACGTCGGAGTACCTGGAGGAAGACTATGAGTGAGCCGGTCCGCGGGGTGGTGCTCGCCCACGCGACGCTGGCGGAGGGGCTGGTCGCGTCGGTGCGGACCATCTCGGGGGTGGAGGGCGAGGCGCTGGTGGCGCTCAGCAACGAGGGGTGCGGCCCCGAGTCGCTGCAGGCCCTGGTCGACGCCGCCCTCCCCGGCGAGGGCCCGGCGATCGTCTTCACCGACCTGGGGAGCGGAAGCTGCGCCTTCACCGCGCGCCGCATCGCCCTGCAGCGCGCCGACACGGGGATCGTGACCGGGGTGAACCTCTCCATCCTGCTGGACTTCGTCTTCCACCGCGAGCTGCCGCTGGCGGAGCTGGTGGAGCGGCTGGTGGAGAAGGGCCGCGCGGGGATCACCGGCGCCCACCGGGAGGCGGCGGCGCATGCCGATCGTGCTCCTTAGGGTCGACGAGCGGCTGATCCACGGCCAGGTCGTCGTGGGCTGGGGCGGCCCCCTGCACGCCGACCGCATGGTGGTGGTCGACGACGAGCTGGCCGCGAGCCCCTGGGAGCAGGAGCTCTACTGCCTGGGCGTGCCCCCGGAGATCGAGGCCGCCTTCCGCACCGTCGACGAGGCGCGCGGCGAGCTGGAGGGGTGGAAGGGCGACGGGAAGCGCACCATCGTGCTGGTGCGCGACGTGGCCACCGCGCGGCGCCTGGCCGAGGGCGGCGCGCTGGCCGGCGAGGAGGTGAACCTGGGCGGCATCCACCACGCGGAAGGGCGCGCGCAGGTCCTCCCCTACCTCCACCTCCGCCCCGCGGAGCGCCAGGCGCTGCACGAGATCGCCGCGCTCGGCGCCACGGTGGCTGCGCGCGACCTTCCCGCCTCGCGGCGGGTGCCGCTGGACGAGCTCCCGGGGGCCTGAGATGACCCCCTCCGCCGCCGCGGCCGTCGCGCTCCTGGGAGGCCTCCTGGCCCTGGACGGCACCTCGGTGGGGCAGGTGATGGTCTCGCGCCCGCTGGTGGCCGCCTCGCTCGGGGGGTGCATCGCCGGCCGGCCGGCGCTGGGGATGGCGATCGGCATCGTCCTGGAGGCGCTGCACCTGGCCGTGCTCCCGGTGGGCGCGTCGCGCTACCCGGAGGGCGGGCCCGCGGCGGCGGTGGCCGGCGCGGCCTACGCGGCCAACGCGCCGGAGGGCGGCGGCTCGACGGTGCTGCTGGCGGCGGTGCTCTTCGCGCTGGCGATGGAGTGGGTGGGGGGGCGGAGCGTGGTGCTGCTGCGCCAGGCGAACGTCCGCTTCGCCGGCGCGCCGCCGGAGGGGATCTCGCCCGGCGCGCTGGCGCGGCGCCAGGCGGTGCCGATCGCCGCCGACTTCCTGCGCGGCGCGCTGCTGGCGCTGCTGGGCGTCGTTGCCCTGGACGCGCTGCTGGGCGCGGCGGACGTGGCCGGGTTCCCGGACGTGGCGGCGGGAACGGTGGTGCGGCTGGCGGCGGCGGCGGGGATCGCGTCGGCGCTCCGGCTCTTCGGGCGGGCGCACTACCCCCTCTTCCTGGCCGGCGCGGCGGCGGGCGCGCTGGTGGCGTGGCTGCGGTGACGGCGCCGGGCGCGGGGGCGCGCGTGCGCATGCTGCTGCGCTCCTTCGCGGTGCAGGGGAGCTGGAACTACCAGACGCTGATCGGCACCGGCCTGGCGTTCGTGCTCGCTCCCGCGCTCCGCGAGGTGTACGCCGGCGACCCCGAGGGGCTGCGCCGCGCGCTCGGCCGCCACACCGAGCTCTTCAACGCCCACCCGTACCTGGCCGGCGTGGCCGCCGGCGCGGTGGCGCGCCTGGAGGCCGAGGGCGCGCCGCCCGAGACGGTGGCGCGCTTCAAGGCGGCGCTGCGCGGGTCGCTGGGCACGCTGGGCGACCGGCTGGTGTGGCTGATGTGGCGGCCGATGGCGGTGCTGCTGGGGCTCGCCCTGGTGCTGGCCGGCGCCGCCTGGTGGGTGGGGGCGCTCGCGTTCCTGCTCGTGTTCAACGCCCTGCACCTGTGGATGCGCATCTGGGGCCTGCGCGCGGGGCTGCGCGACGGGCTGCAGATCGGCGCCACCCTGCGCTCGGCGCCCTTCCAGGCGCTGGGCGACCGGGCGGCCCAGGCCGGCTCCGCCCTGGCCGGGTTCGCCGCCGCGCTGGCGGTGGCGCAGCCGGGCTCGCGCCCCTGGGAGTGGGCGGCGGGGGCGGCGGTCGCCTTCCTGGGCATCGTGCTCGGCCCCCGCGTGCGCCCCGCGGCCGCGGGCGCCATGCTCCTGGCCCTCGTCGCGGGGCTCGTCCTCGCGCGCACCTGAGACCGTGGGACCGATGGAAGCCAGCTCCGAAGTGCAGATCGTGAACAAGTACGGCCTCCACGCCCGGCCCGCCGCCGAGCTGGTGAAGCTGGCCAACCGCTTCGCCAGCGAGGTGTGGATCCGCAAGGAGGACACCGAGGTGAGCGGCAAGAGCATCATGGGGGTGATGATGCTGGCCGCCGAGTGCGGGAGCACGGTGGAGATCCGCGCCCGGGGCGACGACTCGCAGGCCGCGGTCGACGCGCTCGCGCAGCTCATCCAGAACCGGTTCGGAGAGGACTGACCCCGTGACCCTGGTCCGCGACGGGATCCCGGCCGCGCCGGGGATCGTGATCGCCCCCGCGCGCGTGCTGCGCTGGGAGGTGCCGCGCGTTCCCCACGGCGCCACCATCGCGGCCGACCGGGTGGAGGAGGAGGTCCGGCGCTTCCTGGACGCCTGCACCTGGGCGCAGGGGCGCATCCGCGAGCTGCAGGAGCGCACCATCGCCGCCATGGGCGAGGTCGAGGCGCAGATCTTCGAGCCGCAGCTGCTGATGCTGGAGGACGCGGACCTGGTGCAGGGGACGGTCGCCACCATCCGCGAGAACCACCTCTCCGCCGAGCGCGCCTTCGAGTGGCGGGTGCTGGAGTGGGAGTCGCAGCTCTCGCACAGCAGCCATCCCATGGTGCTCGACCGGCTGAACGACCTGGCCGACGTGCAGGCGCGGGTGCTCCGGCGGCTGCTGGACCTCCCCGACCCCGACCTCTCCTCCCGCGGCGGGCACAAGCACGTGATCCTGGTGGCGCGCGAGCTCACCCCGTCGATCACCGTGCAGCTCGACCCCGAGCACGTGATCGGGATCGCCACCGACAGGGGGACGCGCACCTCGCACAGCGCCATCCTGGCCCGCTCGCTCGACATCCCCTGCGTGGTCTCGCTGGGCGACCTCTCCGAGCAGGTGAGGGACGGGCAGGAGTTGATCCTGGACGGGCGCACGGGGCGGGTGATCGTGGAGCCCACCCCCGAGGACACCGCGGGGTACCGGCAGCGCGACTTCGCCATCCGCGAGTGGGAGCAGGAGCTGGTGCTGCTGGCGCACATGCCGGCGCGCACCCGCGACGGGGTGGAGGTGGCGCTGCGCAGCAACATCGACCTCCCCGGCGAGGCGGCCAACGCGCGCACCCACGGCGCCGACGGGGTGGGGCTCTACCGCACCGAGTTCCTGGTGGTGGGGCGCAACACCGCGCCGGGCGAGGAGGAGCAGTACCGCGCCTACCGCAAGGTGGTCGACGCCTTCCCGGGGCTGCCGGTGGTGATCCGCACCTTCGACCTGGGGGGCGACAAGTTCCCGGCCTTCCTGCACATGCCGCCGGAGGAGAACCCCTTCCTGGGGTGGCGGGCGATCCGCGTCTGCCTGGACGAGCCGGAGATGTTCCGCACGCAGCTGCGCGCGCTGCTGCGCGCCGCCGAGCACGGCGACGTGCGCATCATGCTCCCGCTGATCAACGAGATCGACGAGGTGGAGCAGACGCGGCGGCTGATCGGCCAGTGCCGCGAGGAGCTGGCCGCCGAGGGGCACGCGGTTCCCGAGCACGTGCAGCTGGGGGCGATGATCGAGACGCCGGCGGCCGCGCTCTCGGCCGTGGAGCTGGCGCGGCACGTGGACTTCTTCTCCATCGGCACCAACGACCTGGTGCAGTACACGCTGGCGGTGGACCGCGGCAACTCGCGGCTGGCGAAGAAGTACGACCCCTTCCACCCCGCGGTGGTGCGGCTGATGGACATGGTGGCGCGCGCCGGGCTCGAGGCGGGGATCGAGGTGGGCGTCTGCGGCGAGGTGGCGGCCAACCCCGTCGCCGCGTTCATGCTGATCGGGATGCGGGTGGGCTCGCTCTCCGTCGGCCCCGCTTCGCTCGCCGAGATCAAGAAGGTGATCCGCTCGGTGAGCTTCGAGGATGCGCAGGAGGCCGTGCGCGAGGCGCTCGCCGCCCCCACCTCGGCCGAGGTGCAGAAGGCGCTGGTGCCGCGCCTGGCCGCCGTGCTCGACCTCGAGAAGTTCGGCGGCGCCTGAACGGCCGGCTCACGCGCTTCGGCGTCCGTCGCGCGCTCCGCGATCCGCTGCAGCTTGCTGCGATCTTGGAATGCGCTGAGTACATCGAAATGCCCGCAGTACGTACCTTCGCGCCAACGTCGCCTGGGTAAACCTCGTGCGGCGACGTGAAGAAGATCTTGTCGAGGGAGTCGAATTACCTGATCTTGGGAAGCGCGAAGGCCCATTTCGCGCGCCCTCATTTCCCTTTCAAGGAGGAAGGTCATGAAGAAGATCGGCTTGCGGCTGGATGAACTGGTCGTCGACTCGTTCGAGACCGGTGCGTACGCCAGGACGGACGGCACTGTTCGCGCCCAGGAGGCCATCACCGACCTGTGCCCCGTCCGGACCGAGTTCCAGACGTGCAGGCGAGACCTGACGTGCACGGATGTTTATCACGCATGTATCTGCTAGAGCGGTTTTCTCTCCGGTTCGGAGTTCGTCGCGCGTCCGCGGCCGCGGCGCCCTCTCCCTGCGCCTGAGAGCGCAAGCCCTCTCCCGTACCGGGGCCCGTACCGGGAGAGGGAGGTGGCCGCGGCAGAGGCGAGACCTGCAACGGAGCGTGTAAATGCAGATGCATCGCCGCCGGTCCGGGACACGCCAGGGCCGCGGCATAGTCCGCGAAGGCGGACTTCGTGCCGTTCCAGCGGCGGGTTTCCAACCCGTCGGCTCCGGAGCGTTGC
>JBJMPM010000053.1:0-6468 GCA_045803205.1 Longimicrobiaceae bacterium | reverse complement strand
GAGAGCCAGCGACTCTCTCTGCGCCTCCGCGTCTCTGCGTGAGATTGCCGTTTCATACCAAATCCGCCTGAACACCTGGTGTTGAACGCACCTCAAACAAACGACGTCATCCTGAGGCCGGCCATGCTGCAGTCATCGTCTGCGGAATAACTTGCAGGCCGAAGGATCTATAACCGCGTCAGCACGTGAGTCGGTGAAATGCGCCAATGCTATCCCCGGATCTGGTATGATATGAGACCGCCGTTCAGTCTTCCGCATCCCAGAAGCGCGGGAGCTGACACGGGGCTTCCCCGCCCATCTCCTCAATGGTGGCTTCGCTGGATGGCGAAGCCGCCTCTTTCGCACACCTGGCTTTCCGCACCGCCTCCACGGCTTCGGTGGCATCAGCGAGCACGTGGTCTTCGTCGTACTCTGGCAGCCCGGCACGGAAACGTTCCAGCGCGTCGAACTGCTTCTCGCGTTCAGATCTTTCTTTCATCTTCCATCTCTCCAAGCAGCCAGCGGCGGAGGCGGTCGAGGGCGATGATGGCGGTGAAGCCCTTGATCCAGTCGCGCCCACGGTCGCCCAGGTCGTAGCGGCGCGACCAGGCGCCGCCCTCCCACGCGAGGCCGATGCAGACGGTGCCGACCGGCTTCTCGGCGCTCCCGCCGCCGGGCCCCGCGATCCCTGTGGTCGAGAGCCCCACGTCCGCGCCGGCGGTGCGGCGCACGCCCTGCGCCATCTCCTCCGCCGTCTCCGGGCTCACGGCGCCGTGCGCGCGGAGCGTGTCAGGCGAGACGCCGAGGACGCGCTCCTTCGCCTCGTTCGAGTAGACGGCGGTGCCGAGGAGGAAGTAGGCCGAGCTCCCCGGCACGTCCGTGATCCAGTCGCCAATGCGGCCGCCGGTGCACGACTCGGCAACCGCCAGCGTCAATCCCCGCTCGCGCAGCAGCTTCCCGACCGTCTCCTCCATCCCCTCGTCGCCGGCGGCGTAGAGGTGGTGCCCCAGCCGCTCGCGCACCCGCGCCTCCCGCGCGTCCAGCCGCGCCTCCAGGTCGTCGCCCGGCGCGCCGCGGACGGTGAGGCGCGCCTGGATGCGCGGGAACGCCGCCCGGAACGCCAGCCGCGCCTCGTTCGGGTCGACCACGCCCGCCAGCAGCTCGTCAAGCTTCGACTCCGGGAGCCCGAAGGTGCTGAAGGTGCGCGAGGCGAAGCGCGTGTCCGGCTGCCGCGCGGCCACCCACGGCACCAGCGTGTCGCGCACCATCGCCCGCATCTCCCGCGGCACCCCGGGGAAGCAGGCGATCCAGCGCTCCGCCCCGCCGCGCGCCACCGGGACGATGAAGCCGGGCGCGGTTCCGTTCGGGTTGGGGATGATGGTGGCGCCCTCGGGGAAGAGCGCCTGCTTGTCGTTGTTGCGCGACATCTCGATGCCGCGCGCCCGGAAGCGCTCCGCGATGGCCGCGAGCGACGCCTCGTCCATCCGCAGCCCGCGCCCGGCGACGCGCGCCACCACGGCGGTGGTGAGGTCGTCCGCCGTGGGCCCCAGCCCGCCGGTGCAGACCACGAGCTCCGCGTCCTCCATCGCCCGCTCCAGCGTACGGGCGATGGCCTCCTCGTCGTCCGCCACGCTGAAGCCGGCGACCGGCTCCACCCCCACGGCGCGCAGCTCCCCCGCGACGAACCCCGAGTTGGTGTCCGTCGTCAGCCCCCCGACGATCTCGTCGCCGATGGCGAGGAAGGCGGCTTTCATCGTGTCAGATCCGGGAACAGTACGAAAAACACGCTCGCGATCAGGTAGGTGACGCTGAGCATGAGCCCCGCCACCCCTCGTCCCGCGGTCATCGCCTGTGACGTGTTCGCCGCGCCGGGGCGATGGAACAGCGAGATCACGAGAAGCGCTCCGCAGGCGTAGGTGAGCGCGCCGACGTGGTATCCCCCGAACCGCGCAACCGAGGCGATCACCACCAGGATCGCCGAGGTGATGAAGGCGCACGTGGCCACCGCCACCGCCCCCCGCGCGAAGCGGGCCAGCGCCTCCTCCGACAGTGTCCAGAGGCCCATCGCTACAGAGAGCGCGCCTGCGGCCGCCGCCGCATACACCAGCACCAGCGGCCTTCCGCGGCTCACGTCCACCACCCGGGCCACGGCCTCGCCGAGCGCACCCACCGCCGCACCGGCCAAGACGAGCGACGCAGCGATGCAGCACACCCAAATCCCGGCGACGGCGACCACCATCGTGCGGATTATGTAGAGCAGTCCCACGAATACTCCTGCCACCGCCACCGCCACCGCGCAGAGACCCACGAAGACGAAGGTGCGCAGAACCAGGTCGCCCACCGCCACCGCGGCAGCCCAGAAGCCGTCGGAGGCCAGGTAGACAGCCGCGAGCAGGCCGCTCGCCTGGGAGCGGGCGGGCGGGGGGATGATGCGCTGCGGAAATGAGGGATAATCCGCGCTGCGGAACCCGATCAACAGGATGTAGACCAGCACCACCGCAACCGTGGCGAGCGCCGTGATGCGAAACGCGGATGCGGTGCCAGACCAGACCAGTCCCTGCAGCACGCCGTACAGTATGGGATAGCCTGACAGCTCCGACTTTCCTCCGAGCACGTGTACGGCCAGGATTCTCGCGAGCGCGAGCATCCCGACCGTACCGAATGCCACGGAAGTGGCCCACTCGAACCGCGGCATCTGCCCGTCGACCCGCTTCGCGACCTGCTCCCCTTTCTCTTCGGACACGACCACGCCGTTCTCCACCATCTCGGGAATGCCGCGCCACATCGCTCCCGCCACCGCCGCAAGGATCCACAGCCCCGCCGCAACCACGATCAGCTCGCCCAAGACGGAGATCGAGGGCTCCGCAGCTCGAAGCGGCTGCAGGCCGATCCACGCCACGACCGCCCCGGCGGCCAGCAGCAGAAGGCTCTGCAGCGCGACGAAGTCCGGACGCCTCAGCGTCAGCTCCATGGCGATCACAGCGAGCACGAGGACGATGAGGACCACGGGGAACCCGTTCGATGCGTGCTCGGTCCAGACGACCGCGGCCGCCCCGGCGGCAGCCGCCGCGGCGATCGCCCAACGGCTGAACCCCTCGAACGACAATGTCTCGAACACGTTTTCTTCCGACAGCGTGTCGAAGAGAACCCCCTCATCCTCCACCGTCTCGCCGATCTGCCAGGCGGCGGCTCCGGCGCCGCAGGTCAGCAGGAGAAGCAGCCCTATCGCCATGTAGCGCCAGTTCTTCGGCTCTGGCCGCGGGGCTTGGGCCACGGAGACGTCGGGAGACAGCTCCGGGACCGCGGTGCCTGTGATGTTGGGATCGCTCCGGGCGCCGGGGGCGAACAGCCCCAGGACATGCGCGTCGTCGTGAGGCGCGAAGACAAGAGTGTCCGCATGCCCGCCCTCGACCTGCACCTCGATGCTGTACGACGGCGGCCCCTCGGCCGCCGGCTGGCGGAGGACAATGTGCCACAAACCCGCCTCCGCCACCCGCCGGTTGAGCCACACGCTGTCGGTGACGAAGCGCGCTTTCCACACGCGGCGCCCAGCCGGCGACACCAGCCAGACGACAGGGTGCTGCGCAGCGTAGCCAACCCGGACCCGGAGCCGGTCCCCGTGCTGGGGCATCACCGACCAGACGTCGGTGTACGCCCCGGCGATGGCTGTGTCACTCTCGACCGGCGTCCGCGTCCATCTCCACGTCTGCGCAGCAGCGGCCACCGGAACGCATGCGGCCGCGAAGAACAGGGCAGTCAGGATGTGGCGAGGCATGGAGGAGTGAGGAGCGAGAATGGGGGACAGGCGCCGGAAGGAGACGGCGAGCCTGGAGAGAAGTGCTTTTTCCGCAAGATGAAAGAGGCCCGCCTACCGGTCAAGAAACCGTCCTGGACCGGTAGCCCTGCTCCCGCCGGAAAGGTCAGCGTCTTCGGGGACGCCGACCTCCCTGCCCTCACTTCCCCCGCATCGCCCGGAGCGCGCCCTTGACGGCGTCGCGGGGCATGCGCGTGAGGCCGTTGAACTCGCCGCCGCTGGCGATCCACTCTCCGCCGTCGATCACCACCACCTCGCCGTTGATGTACGCGGCGCCGTCGCTCACCAGGAACGCGGCGAGGTTCGCCAGCTCCTCGTGCCTGCCGAAGCGGCCCATCGGGATGCGCGCCTTCGCCTCGGCCTCCAGCTCGGGCGTGGGCATCAGCGCGTTCCAGGCGCCCTCGGTGGGGAACGGTCCCGGCGCGATGGCGTTGCTGCGGATGCCGTACGTCGCCCACTCGACGGCGAGCGAGCGCGTCATCGCCAGCACCCCCGCCTTGGCCGCCGCGCTGGGCACCACGAACGCCGACCCCGTCCACGCGTAGGTGGTGACGATGTTGAGGATGCTCCCCCCCGTCTTCCGCTCGATCATCCCCCGGCCCACGGCGAGGGTGGCGTGGAAGGTCCCGTAGAGCACCGTCTGCACCACGGCGTTGAAGCCGTTGGGCGACAGGTCCTCGGTGGCGGCCAGGAAGTTCCCCGCGGCGTTGTTCACCAGCACGTCCACCCCGCCGAAGCGCTTCGTCACCTCCCCCACCATCGCCTCCACCGCCGCGGGGTCGCGGACGTCGCACGCCACCGTGGCCACGCGCCCCGCGTCGGACGAGATCTCGCCCGCGGCGTGCTCCAGGCGCTCCGCGCTGCGGCCGGTGATCGCCACGCGCGCGCCGAGCGCCGCGAAGCGCTTCGCCATCGAGAGGCCCAGGCCGGAGCCGCCCCCCGTCACCAGCACCGTCTTCCCTTCCAGCAGGTCTTCCCGGAACACCGCCGTCTCCCGCGCCGTGGTGGCATCGTCATCCCGCACCCTGCCGGTGAGACTACGCGCGCGGGGGAGGCGGCGAAAGTACGGACGTGGCGTCCGGCGCACCGGAATCGTTAGCTTTCGGGAGATGGCTTCGTCCCGATCGATCCACGACCCGATGCACCCGATGCGGTTCCTCACCCTCGCCCGGCGCACCCTCGCCGCGCTCGCGCTCACGCCGGCCGCCGCGCCCGCCCGCGCGCAGCCGCTCGCCGCGCCGTCGCAGGCGGACACGGCGGTGCGCGTCTACCTGCTCACCATGGGGCCGGGCGACCAGGTGTGGGAGAAGTTCGGCCACAACGCCCTCTGGGTGCACGACCCCGGGCGCGGCGGCGACCCGGCGTACAACTACGGGATGTTCGACTTCCAGCAGAAGAACTTCATCCTGAACTTCGCCCGCGGGCGGATGATGTACTGGATGGAGGGGTTCGACGCCTTCCAGACGCTGGACGCGTACCGGATGCGCAACCGCTCCGTCTGGGCGCAGGAGCTGAACCTCACCGCGGAGCAGGCGCGCGCCGTGCGCGACTACCTGGAGTGGAACCAGCGCCCGGACAACCGCTTCTACCGCTACGACTACTACCGCGACAACTGCTCCACCCGCGTGCGCGACGTGCTGGACCGCGTGCTCGGCGGCGCGCTGAAGGCGGCGACCGCGAACGCGCCCAGCGGCGTGAGCTACCGCTGGCACACGCAGCGGCTGGTGGCCGACGGCGCCGGGAGCCTTCCCATGTACACCGCCATCAACACCGGCCTCGGCCCCGCGGCGGACCGCCCGCTCTCCAAGTGGGACGAGATGTTCCTCCCGATGCGCCTGCGCGACGAGGTCCGCGCGCTCAGGATCCGCGATGCGCAGGGGAACCTCGTTCCGCTGGCGGTGCGCGAGCAGACGCTGTTCACGGCCTCTCGCCCGCCGGAGCGGAGCGGCCCCCCGCACTGGTTCCTCGGCTTCCTGGTCGCCGGCTTGGCGGTCGCCGGCGCCATCGCGCTCCTGGCCCGCGCCGCGCGGCGGAGCGGCGCCGCGCGCGCGGGGCTCGCGGTGCTGACGGTGCCGTGGCTCCTCTTCGCCGGCATCGGGGGACTGGTGCTGCTCGGCCTGTGGGGGGTGACGGACCACGCGATCGCCTACCGCAACGTGAACCTGCTGCAGCTCTCGCCGCTGGCGCTGCCGCTGGTGGTGCTCGTCCCCGCGCTGGCCTTCGGGAAGCGCTGGGCGCGCCGCGGCGCGGTCCGCCTCGCGCTGGTGGTGGCGGCGCTCTCGGTGCTGGGCCTGCTGCTCAAGGTCCTCCCCTGGTTCCAGCAGGGGAACGGCGAGATGCTGGCCCTCGCGCTCCCCATCAACTGCGCCATCGCCTGGGCCGCGTGGCACCTGGCGGGCGAGCCGGCGGTACTGGACGCGCGCAGTCGGAAGCCGACGGCGGAGCGGGCACCGGCCGCGGTGTGAGAGCAGGGCGAATGAATTCGCTGCAACAACGACACGAAGTCCGCCTGCGCGGACTACCGGCTGCAGCGATGCCGTATTTCGGCGGCGCGCGCTGAGGTTCGCATCGGCCGTGGCTCGCAGCCCTCGGCTGCGGCGAAAACTGTCGCGTGCCGCGGATCGTCAGCGGCACGGACGGCGGGTGTCCGCGCTGGCGGACTTCGTGTGTTTGTT
>JBJMPM010000037.1:0-11574 GCA_045803205.1 Longimicrobiaceae bacterium | reverse complement strand
GGAGACACGGAGAGGAGCCGGCTGGTCCTCTCCGTGTCTCCGCGTCTCTGCGTGAAATCATCTTTTTCTTGACTTCTCCCGGGAGGGAAGGGTACGGTACACGCCCCGCTCTGCTCCACCCCAACGTATCAGTCGCCCCTCCCACACCACCCGGAGAACCCGCCCGTGCCCAAGCCCCTGATCCACGAGCCCTTCGAAGGATTCTCCAAGGCCGACCTGGAGGTCGACGTCGCCGTGGTGGGCGGCGGCATCGCCGGTGCGTACGCGGCGTGGCGGTTGAAGGAGAAGAACCCGCGGATGCGGGTCGCCCTCTTCGAGTACAGCGACCGTATCGGCGGGCGGCTGTACACGGTGCAGCTCCCGGAGATGCCGCACGTGAACGCCGAGCTGGGCGGCATGCGCTTCATCCCGAAGTCCCAGACCTTCGTGACCGAGCTGATCAACGACCTGGGGCTGCAGACGCGCGACTTTCCCATGGGGGCCGAAGACGACCCCGGGGGGATGAACAACCTGGTCTATCTCCGCCGCGTGCTGCTGAGGGCGCGCGACCTGAGCAACTCGGAGATGGTGCCCTACCGGCTCAACCCCACCGAGATGGGGATGAACCCCGACCAGCTCCAGCGCTACGTGATGGACACGCTGGTGCCCAACGCCGACAAGCTCACGCAGGACCAGTGGAACGAGGTGGAGGTCTTCAACGGCGAGAAGCTGTACCGCACCGGCTTCTGGAACCTGCTCTACCGGGTGCTGACCAGCGAGGCCTACCAGTTCATGGACGACGCGGGCGGCTACTACACCAACGTGGCCAACTCCAACTCGGTGCTCTCGCTCCCGGTGTTCGAGTTCGGCCCCAACGTGCACTACGAGACGCTGGTGGACGGCTACGAGGCGCTCCCCCGCGCCACGGCCGCCGCCTTCGCCGAGGCCGGGGGCGACATCCACCTGAACCACCGGCTGGACTCGTTCCGCCGCGAGGGGAAGCGCTACCAGCTCCTGTTCGTGAGGACCACGACCGACGAGCGCGGGCGCACCGACCGCAAGGGCGGCTCGGGCCCCAAGGACACGGTGAAGGTGAGCGCGAAGCAGGTGGTGCTGGCCATGCCCCGCCGCTCGCTGGAGCTGGTGCGCTGGGAGGGCTTCGAGCAGCCGGCGGTGCGCGAGATGGTGAACGCGGTCATCAGCCAGGCGGCGTTCAAGATCTTCCTGGGCTACCCCTACCCCTGGTGGCGCGTGCTGGGGCTGCGCGCCGGGCGCTCCATCACCGACATGCCGCTGCGGCAGACCTTCTACTTCGGCACCGAGGGCGAGCAGCCGGACGGGGAGAAGCGGAGCAACAACTCGCTGATGATGGTGAGCTACAACGACCTGGGCTCGGTGCCCTTCTGGAAGGCGCTGGAGGTCGACGCGCTGGGGCCGGAGAGCATCTTCCCCGGGAGCACGCAGCACACGCCCTTCCCCATCTCCCGGCAGATGGTGCAGGCGGCGCAGCAGCAGCTCCACCAGACGCACAACCTGGAGTTCATCCCCGAGCCCTACGCGGCCGCCTACCACGACTGGTCGGACGATCCCTACGGCGCCGGGTGGCACGCGTGGAAGGCCGGCGTGCGCTTCTGGGAGGTGATGCCGCGGATCCGCCAGCCCATCCCCGGCGAGGAGGTGTTCATCTGCGGCGAGGCGTACTCCATCAACCAGGGATGGGTGGAGGGGTCGCTGCAGACCGCCGAGCTGATGCTGGAGGAGCACTTCGGCCTCAAGCGCCCGCGCTGGCTTCCGAAGAGCTACAACCTGGGATACTGACCGGCCCGGGGGCGGGTGCCGGTTGCGACCATGCGAGTGAACTCGCCGCCTCGCCGCTACAACGGCACACTGTCCGCCTTCGCGGACACCAACGGCGCGCGACGGGGCCGCCGTTGAAGTCCGCGCAGGCGGACTGCGTGAGGTTGTAGCGGCGGCTTCAGCCGCATCGTCGCGCGATTACGCCATCCCCGGCACTTGGCCTGGCACTCAGCCCTTTCCCTTCCCACCGCCACCTCCCATCCGCCGATGGCCAGACCCAACCCGAATGCCGACTACACCGTCGCCGACTATCTCGCGCAGCGGCTGCGCGAGTTCGGCGCGGAGCACGTGTTCGCGGTGCCGGGCGACTACGCCGGCGCCTTTCTCAGCCGCATCGACGCGACGGGCGTGGTCACGCGCGTGCCCGTGACCAACGAGTGGGTGGCGGGCTACGCCGCCGACGCCTACGCGCGGCTCCGCGGCGCCGGGTGCACCTGCCTCACCTACGGCGTGGGCACCTTCGGCGTGCTCAACTGCCTGGCCGGCTCGTACGTGGAGGAGGCGCCGGTCGTGCTCCTCATCGGCAGCCCGTCGGGCTCGCAGCGCGGCGTGGAGCGGCACGAGGGCGTGCTCTTCCACCACTCCACCGGCACGCTCACCGCCGACTACGACTCGGTGAAGAACGTGGTGGTGGCGCGCGAGATCGTCTCCGACGCGCGGCGCGCGGCGAAGCAGATCGACCACGCGCTGGGCGAGGCGATGGCGTGGAAGCGCCCCGTCTACATCGAGGTCTTCGCGAACGTCTGGCTGGAGCCGGCGAAGCCTCCCCGGCGCCCGCTCAAGCCCGGGAAGCTCCCGCGCTCGCGCCGCAACGTGGAGCGCGCGGTGGACCGCACGCTCGAGCGCTTCGAGCGCGCGCTGAAGGAGCCCGACGCCAACCTGCGCCCGGTGATCTGGGCGGGGGTCGAGGTGCAGCGCTTCGGACTGCAGGAGGTGCTGGAAGAGATCATCGCGGTCACCGGGCTCCCCTGGGCCTCGGACCTGTGCGGCAAGTCGGTGCTCTCCGAGGACCATCCCGGCTTCAAGGGCACCTTCGACGGCGCCTCGGCCGTGCACGACGTGATGGAGCTCTTCGACGCGTCGAAGTGCGTGCTGGGGCTCGGCGCGCTGGTGACCGACGATTTCGCGGTGTGGGTGGCGGGGTCCGGCTCGTCGCCGGCGCACTACGACAACATGGTGCTGGCCTTCGGCAACGCGGTGCGCGTCTCCCGCCGCCGCTTCGACGACGTGCCGCTGGACGCCTTCATGCGCCGCCTGCTGCAGCGGCTGAAGGAGCGCAACGCCCCGCTGCTCGGCGCCGCCGCTCCGGACGACGGCGTGCTCGACGCGCTGCGCGGCGGGCGGCGCACCCGGCGGCTGGCGCTGGCCAGGGCCGAGACGGCGGTGGACGACCGGCAGGTGACCTACACCCGCTTCTTCGAGCGCGTGGCGAAGTGGAACGACGCCTCGATGGTGCTGCTGGCCGACACCAGCATCGCGCTCTACTCGGCGGCCGAGCTCAAGATCCGGGAGGCGAACGGCTTCATCGCGCAGGCGGCGTGGAACTCCATCGGCTACACGCCGGGCGCGGCGGTGGGGGTGGGGTACGCCGAGCCGGGGAAGAAGGCCGTGGTCTTCTGCGGCGACGGCGGGTTCCAGGAGATCGTGCAGGCGGTCTCCGACATCGTCCGCTCCGGCCACGACGCGATCGTGTTCATCTTCAACAACGCGCTCTACGGCATCGAGCAGGCGTTCGTGAACTACCGGTTCTTCACTCAGGGCGAGCCGCCCGAGGCGTTCGACCTGCTGCACGCGTGGGACTACGCGAAGCTGGTGGAGGTGTTCAACGGCGGCTGGGGCGCCACCGTCTCCACCATGGACGAGCTCGACGCGGCGCTCGGCCAGGCGAAGAAGAACAAGGGCCTCTCGCTGATCGACGTCCGCGTCCCCGAGAACAGCATCACCGTGCAGATGCTGCAGCAGGCCGGCGCCGACCCCACCGCCGCCACCGTCGCCCTGAAGGCCGTCGCGCTGCGGAGCACATCGGCAGAGAGCGCCGCGCCGAAGCGCCGGCCGGCGCGCAAGCGGCAGGCGCCGGCCTGAGAGACCGATTGAGAAACCGTCTCCCCAGACGTCATCCTGAGAGGGTGTTGCTGAACCCGTTCTTCGGACACCCTCGGGTGTCATCCTGAGGCCCGGCCACGTGGAATCAGCTTTCGCTCCGATGGCGGCAGGGCCGTGAGGATCTGATTGCGGCCACGCCGGAGCCGGCTGCGGAAGCTCGCGCGGAAGCCGCGGCCTCACGTTCACTCGTCAATGCCACGCAGGAAAAGCCGGGCATCGACGAGGGCCGGCGTGGACGCGGCGATTGTGCGGGCTTCCGCGGCGGGCTCCTGCGCATTCCTCGGCCAGATCCTCACGGCCCTGCCGTCTGCAGCGCTGACGCCAGGACCCGTGTGGCCGGGCCTCAGGATGACACCTGTGGTGCCGCGGAATGTGCGCGTTCAGCAACACCCTCTCAGGATGACGTCTGTAGGAACGAGGTTTCTCATCAGTTCTGAGAGTCTCCCGTCCGCTACGTGGCGGGCTCGCCCTCCCCGGCCTCCGCACCCGCTTCCGCCTCCGCCTCGGGGAAGAGGAGGGAGCCGAGGGTCTCCAGCAGCTCCTCACGCCCGTCGCCCTTGGGCGCCGAGAAGGGGATCGCCTGGTCGGGGTCGATCCCGAGCTTCTTCACCGCCTTCGCGAACTGCTTCTCGCGCTCCATCTTCGAGAGCTTGTCGGCCTTGGTGAGCGCGAAGAGCACGGGCACGCCCAGCTCGGCCAGGTAGTCGACCGAGCGGAGGTCCTCGGGGGTCGGCCCGGTGCGCAGGTCGACGAGCTGCACCACGCCGGCCAGCTCCTCGCTGCGCGAGAGGTAGCCGTGGATCAGCGGCTGCCAGCGGTCGCGTAGCTCCTTGGGCACCTTCGCGTAGCCGTAGCCGGGGAGGTCCACCAGGCAGAAGTCGCCGGGGTCGGCGCGCACGTGGTAGAAGTTGACCTCCTGCGTCTTCCCCGGCGCCTGGCTCACGCGGGCGATGGCGGTGCGGGTGCGCCCCAGCAGGCGGTTGATGAGCGACGACTTGCCGACGTTGGAGCGGCCGGAGAAGGCCACCTGCCTGAGGCCGCTCACCGACGCCGGCTGGGCCTGCCCAACCTGTCCGATGGCCCCCGCGAACTCGACGGATTTGATGCGCATCGTACCAGCTTCGCATGCCCCGATGCACGCCGCAAGTAAGAAAACCTCACACGGAGTCAACGGAGTCAACGGTGAACATCAGCTCCGTTGACTCCGTGTGAGATTCAGGTCGTTTCGCCGTCGAGGAGGTCGCGGACCCAGGTGGGGAGCGGCCCCGCGTCCGCGTAGCTGCGGGCGAGGGCCTGGACCAGGCGGGAATGCGCGGCGCGGCGCTCGGACTCTTCCATCAGCCCGCCGGTGAGGAGGTCGAGGGCCGCGGCCGCCGTCGCCGCGTCCTGCTCCGCCAGCCCCGGCGCCACGCGGACGTACCACTCGAGCAGCTTCTTCCGCGTCTTGGGGCGGAGCACCGTCTCCTTCCCCTCAACGAACGCGTTCAGCCACGACGGCGCCATCCCCATCTCCGCGGCCACCGGGCGCAGCGCGCTCGCCTCCACGGCGCGCCTGGCGGCGTAGCGGATGGCGTCCACGGACGGACCGCGGGGCGGCGCCACTCAGCCCCGCCCCGACGGCCGCGCGGGCCGTTCTCTTTGTTCACTAGTCGGTTGAGTACACTGGAAAGACTACGGCTCCGCCCGCGATCCTACAAGAGCGCACCCAATCGGCCCTTTGTTCACTTCGTTCACTTCCGGCGATCGGAAAGGATCGCACGCAGAAACGCGGAGGAACGGAGAGCGCCTTCTGCGTCTCTCCGTTCCTCCGCGTCTCTGCGTGAGACGGCAGTTGTCTCAGCCGGCCTACGCTTCCTTCTTCTTCCTCGGCTCGGCGGCCAGGATCAGCAGCGGCGGCACCGCGTCGGTCACGCACTCGGGGGTGACGACGACCTCGCGCACGTCCTGCCGGCTGGGGATGTCGAACATGATGTCGCGCATCAGGTTCTCGATCACCGCCCGCAGGCCCCGCGCGCCGGTGCCGCGCTCGATCGCCAGCCTGGCGATGGCGCGGATGGCGCCGGGGTCGAAGATGATCCCCACCCCGTCCATCCCGAAGATCTTCTGGTACTGCTTCACCAGCGCGTTCTTCGGCTCGGTGAGGATGCGCACCAGCGCCTCCTCGTCCAGGTTCTCCAGCGTCACCGCCACCGGGAGGCGCCCCACCAGCTCCGGGATCAGCCCGAAGCGCAGCAGGTCCTCGGGCTCCACGTCGTGGAAGGGGTCGCGCTTCTCCTCCGGCGTGCGCTCCGATGCGCTCTCGCCGGCGAAGCCGATCTGCCGCTTGCCGGTGCGCGCCTCGATGATCTTCTCCAGCCCGTCGAAGGCGCCGCCGCAGATGAAGAGGATGTGGCGGGTGTTGATCTGGATGTACTCCTGCTGCGGGTGCTTGCGCCCGCCCTGGGGAGGAACGGAAGCCGTGGTCCCCTCCAGGATCTTGAGCAGCGCCTGCTGCACCCCCTCGCCACTGACGTCGCGGGTGATCGACGGGTTCTCGCTCTTGCGCGCGATCTTGTCGATCTCGTCGATGTAGATGATCCCCCGCTCGCACTCGGCCACGTTGAAGTCCGCCGCCTGCAGCAGCCTCACCAGGATGTTCTCCACGTCCTCGCCCACGTACCCCGCCTCGGTGAGCGTGGTGGCGTCGACGATGGTGAAGGGAACGTGCAGCACCCGCGCGAGCGTCTGCGCCAGCAGCGTCTTGCCGACGCCGGTGGAGCCGATCAGCAGGATGTTGCTCTTGTCCAGCTCCACGTCGTCCACCGCGCCCTGGTGGTTGACGCGCTTGTAGTGGTTGTAGACCGAGACCGACAGCGCCTTCTTGGCCGCCTCCTGCCCCACCACGTACTGGTCCAGCACCTCCTTGATCTCGGCGGGGGTGGGGACGGGGGTCGCGGCGGTGGCCGCCTCCTTGATCTCCTCCTCGGCGAGGATCTCGTTGCAGAGCGAGATGCACTCGTTGCAGATGTAGACCGAGGGCCCGGAGATGAACCGCTTCACCGAGTCCTTGGACTTTCCGCAGAAGGAGCAGCGGAGGTGCTTGTCGCTTGCCATGGGCTACTGCCGGGGTGAGGTCGGGGGCGCGCCCCCGCCGGGCGCGGCGGGGACGCGGGTGCGGTGGGGGCTCAGGCGCCCACGCCGGTCTCGGGCTCGGCGCGGACCACCTCCACCACCTGCCCCTTGTGCTGGATCACGTGGTCGATCAGGCCGTACGCCTTGGCCTCGTCCGGCGACATGAAGCGGTCGCGGTCGATGTCCTCGGCGATCTTCTCGGGGGCCTGCCCCGTGTTCTCGGCGTAGATGTGGTTCATCCGCTCGCGGATGTACAGGAGCTCGCGGGCCTGGATCTCGATGTCGGCCGCGGTCCCCTGCCCCCCGCCCGAGGGCTGGTGGAGCATGATGCGCGAGTTGGGGAGCGCGAAGCGCTTCCCCTTGGTCCCCGCCGAGAGGAGGAAGCTCCCCATGCTGGCCGCGATCCCCATGCAGTAGGTGTTCACGTCGCAGGCGAGGAACCTCATGGTGTCGTAGATGGCCATCCCCGCGTACACCGACCCGCCCGGGGAGTTGATGTAGAGGTAGACGTCCTTCTCCGGGTTGTCGGCCTGGAGGAAGAGGAGCTGGGCGATGATGACGTTGGCCACCTCGTCGTTGATCCCGCTCCCCAGGAACACGATGCGGTCCATCAGGAGCCGCGAGAAGATGTCGTAGCTCCGCTCCCCGCGGCTGCTGCGCTCGATGACGTAGGGCGCGTAGATCGGCATTGTCCGTGGTTACCGTCGTCTGGGTTCTGGAATTGGGCCTGTCCCGGGGCCCGCGCCCCGTACCCCGGTCAGCTCACCGTGTTCTGCGCGCGGAGCCACTCGAAGACCTTCTCCTCGGTGATCTCGCCCTCGATCCCCTGGAGCTGCCCGGTCTTCTCCAGCTCGAGCCACACGTCGCTGGGGGTGCGCCCCTGCGCCTGCGCGATCAGCTCCACGCGCGAATCGACCTCGTCCTGCGTGGCGCGCAGCCCCTGCTGGTCGGCCAGCGCGTCGACCACCATCATCCGCTTCAGCGCGGCCTCGGCCCGGGGCCGCATCATCTCGCGGAACTGCGAGAAGCGTTCCTCCTGCTCGGGGGTGCGCTTCGGCTTCTGCCGGCGCGCGTCGCCCTCGCCCATCATGTAGTCCAGGTAGCGCTCCACCATCGAGCGCGGCGCCTCGACCGGGTTGGCCTCCAGGATCTGGCCGATCAGCGCCTCGCGCACCTCGCTGTCGGCGCGGCGGCGCGCCTCTTCGCGCAGGTCGCCGGAGATGCGGGCGCGCAGCGCCTCCACGCTCTCGAAGCCGCCCACCGCCTGCGCGAACTCGTCGTCGAGCTCCGGGAGCTCGCGGGCCTTGAGCTCCACCACGCCGATGGTCAGGCGCTGCGTGGTGCCGGCCAGGTCGGGGTCGTCGAAGTCCTCGGGGTAGGCGATGTCGAAGTCGCGCTCCTCGCCCGGCAGCAGGCTCATGATCGCCTCCTCGATGGGGGCGATGGCCTGCCCCTCGCCCATCACGAAGCGGTACTCCTGCGGCTCGGGCTCGCCCTCCTCGCCGGCGGGGCGGGGGGCGGTGATGCGCACCTGCACCTCGTCGCCGAAGTCGGGCTTGCGGTCGTCCACTACCTGCAGGGTGGCGCGCTCGGAGCGCAGCCGCTCGATCACCGCGTCGACCTCGGCGTCGCCCACCGTGTCCGAGGGGCGGGCCACCACGAAGCCGGAGGTGCGTGCCAGCTCCACGGTGGGCTGCACCTCCACGTTCACGTGGTAGTGCAGCTCGCCGCCCTGGCCGTGGTAGTGCACGTCGGCCACCTCGCCCTGGGCGATGGGGTTCACGTCGCCCTGCTTGAGCGCCTCGGGGTAGGTCTCCTGGATCACCCGGTCCATCGTCTCCTGGTCGATGGCGGGGCCGAACTGCTTCTCGATCAGGTGGTCGGGGAGGTGCCCCTTGCGGAAGCCGGGGACGCGCGCGTTGCGGGTGAGCTGCGTGCGCACCGACTGGCGGATGCGCTTGACCCGCTCGGCGGGCACGGTGATGGAGAGGCGCCGCGCGTACGACGAGGGCTGCTCCACGGTCACCTGGAGACCGCCGCCGCCGCTGGTAGTGTCCGACATCGATCGCCTGCTGGTCCGTCTGGGGTGCGTGAGGAGGTGCGAAAGGGGGGACTCGAACCCCCACGGCACGAAGCCACCGGATCCTAAGTCCGGCGCGTCTACCATTCCGCCACTTTCGCCCGGAAACAATCGCTGAATATAGACCGGGGGGCGCAGGGGGGGAAGAAGTGCCGCGCCACTCCTGCTACGTCGTGCGACGAAAGTCAGCGAACCACGGGTCTCACGCAGAGACGCAGAGGGAACGGAGAGAACTTCCCGGCCGCACGGTTGACGCCGCCGGGTGCACGGGCCATGTTCCGCCGCTGGATCCATTCCCCCGCAACCAACGGATGGAAACGATGTCGAACGAAGCTTCCCTCGCCGATCCGCAGCCGGACCCGCAGGTCACCATCCTGGTCAGGCACAACGGGCCGTACGTGGTCGAGGGGCCGTTCCGGCTGACCGACGCGGACGGCAACGAGTACACGCTGGAGCCGGGGAGGAAGTACAGCCTCTGCCGCTGCGGTGGGTCCACCCGAAAGCCCTTCTGCGACGGAACGCACTCCAGGGTCGGCTTCGCCGCGGCGGAGCGCGCCGTGCGCGAGGCGGACCAGGGCGGCGCGTCGTAGCCGCTTGACACGCCCCGGGGCGGCGGGTACCATGGCGACATGAGCCTCGCCGCCGCCCGCGTCCGCTGTTGCCGATGCCGCACCCAGGCCGGGTGCGGGGCGGAGCGCGCGCGGGGCTGACCCGAGGTCATCGCCGGGGCGAGCGCCCCGGCCGCCGCCGCCCGGCCCGCACACGCTGGCCGGGCGTTTCGTTTCCACCCGCCGAGACACTACAGGGAGGAATCTACCCATGGCCGATACGAGTCCGATCGAGGCGCGGGGATACGCGAACCCCGGCGCGCTGGTCTCCACCGACTGGGTCGTGGAGCACCTGGACGACCCCGCCGTCCGCATCGTGGAGAGCGACGAAGACGTGCTCCTCTACGACGTGGGGCACATCCCCGGCGCGGTGAAGATCGACTGGCACACCGACCTGCAGCACCCGCTGCAGCGCGACTACCTGGACGAGGAGGCGTTCGCCCGGCTGATGCGGGAGAAGGGGATCGCGCCCGACACCACCGTCGTCTTCTACGGCGACAAGAACAACTGGTGGGCGACGTACGCGCTCTGGGTCTTCCGCCTCTTCGGCCACGAGCGGGTGAAGATCATGGACGGCGGGCGGAAGAAGTGGGACGACGAGGGGCGCCCCACCTCTACCGACTACCCGTCGTATCCGCCCACCGAGTACCCGGTGCCGAAGCGCGACGACGAGAAGATCCGCGCCTTCCGGGAGGACGTGCTGGAGCACGTGAAGCGGCACGGGCAGCTGGTGGACGTGCGCTCGCCCGAGGAGTTCCGCGGCGAGAAGCTGCACATGCCCGAGTACCCGCAGGAGGGCGCGGTGCGCGGGGGGCACATCCCCGGGGCGAAGAGCATGCCCTGGGCGCGCGCCGTGAACCCCGACACCGGCGAGTTCAGGTCGGCGGACGAGCTGCGGGAGCTGTACGAGGGGCAGCTCGGGCTGAAGCCGGAGCAGGAGACCATCGCCTACTGCCGCATCGGCGAGCGCTCGTCGCACTCCTGGTTCGCGCTCAGCTACCTGCTCGGCTGGCCGAAGGTGCGCAACTACGACGGCTCCTGGACCGAGTGGGGGAACTCGGTGCGCCTCCCCATCGAGCGTCCCTGACGCGCCACGGGGGGATGCGGCGGATCGCCATCGTCGGGCCCGGCGGCGCGGGGAAGAGCACCCTCGCCCGCCGGCTCGGCGAGCGCCTGGGGCTCCCGGTGGTCCACCTGGACGCGGAGCACTGGCGACCCGGCTGGGTGGAGACGCCGGCGGAGGAGTGGGCGGAGAAGGTGCGCGCGCTGGCGCGGGGGGAGCGCTGGATCATCGACGGGAACTACGGGGGGACGATGGAGGTCCGCTTCGCCGCCGCGGACACCATCGTCTTCCTCGACTTCCCGCGCCGGATCTGCCTCTGGCGGGTGCTCCGCCGCCAGCTCAGGTACCGCGGCCGCAGCCGCCCCGACATGACGGAGGGGTGCCCCGAGCGCATCTCCCTCGCGTTCGTCCGCTGGATCTGGGAGTACCCCCGCACCCGCCGCCCCGGCGTGCTCGCCCGCATGCGCACAGCCGGCGCGCGTGCCCGCCACGTCGTCCTCCGCTCGCCGCGCGAGGTCGAGGAATTCGTCGCGTCCCTGGCCGGGTAAACGGCCGTTTCACGCAGAGACGCGGAGGAACTGAGAGAACGCAGAGGTGCTCACGTGAATCCTCTGCGTTCTCTCTTTTTCTCTGCGTCTCTGGTGCGTCAGGCCAAGCCTGACCTCTCTTGTGAACTGAAAGGAGTTCACCATGTGAAATGCCTGTGACACATGTAGCCGAGCAGGCAGGGTAAGCGGGCAACCGAGCTCTGAAGCCCTGCGAGGCGCACGGTG
>JBJMPM010000426.1:0-3420 GCA_045803205.1 Longimicrobiaceae bacterium | reverse complement strand
CGAGCTCGCGCCGGATCTCGGAGATGCGGCGACCGGGATTGTTCGGGCGCCCGACGATCTCGGCCACGCGCGCTTCCTCATCGTCCAGGAGGGCGTGCGAGACGTGGGTCTGCTCGCGACCCCTCGCGCGCTCCGCGGCGTCGACGCCGGCGCGGCGCCCGAAGATCAGCGTGTCCAGCAGCGAGTTTGCGCCCAGCCGGTTGCCGCCGTGCACCGAGACGCAGGCGCACTCGCCGGCGGCGTAGAGGCCGGGGAGCACGGTGTTCTCCGAGTCGATCACCGCGCGGCACCAGATGTCGGTCGGGATGCCGCCCATGGCGTAGTGCGCGGTGGGCTGGATCGGCATCGGCTCCTTCACCGGGTCCACGCCCAGGTAGGTGCGGCAGAAGTCGGCGATGTCGGGGAGCTTGTTCTCGATCACGTCGGCGCCCAGGTGGGTGGCGTCGAGGTAGACGTACTTCTTCCCCCCGATCCCCCGCCCCTCGCGGATCTCCTTGTGGATGGCGCGGGCGACGACGTCACGCGACGCGAGGTCCTTCATGGTCGGCGCGTAGCGCTCCATGAAGCGCTCGCCGTGGTCGTTGCGCAGCACCCCGCCCTCGCCGCGCACCCCCTCGGTGATCAGGATGCCCAGGCGGTAGATGCCGGTGGGGTGGAACTGGTAGAACTCCATGTCCTCCAGCGGCACCCCGGCGCGGAGCGCCACCGCCACCCCGTCGCCGGTGTTGGCGTGCGCGTTGGAGGTGATGGACCACACCCGGCCGAACCCCCCCGTGGCGAACTCCACCGCCTTCGCGCGGAAGACGTGCAGGTCGCCGCTCGCCACGTGCCAGGCGACCACCCCGCAGCAGCGGCCGTCGTGGATCAGCACGTCGACCACCTGGAACTCGTCGTAGAAGTCGACCCCGTTCTTGACGCAGTTCTGGTAGAGCGTCTGCAGGATCATGTGCCCGGTGCGGTCCGCCGCGTAGCAGGAGCGGCGCACGGGGCCCTGCCCGAAGTGGTGCGTGTGCCCGCCGAAGGGGCGCTGGGCGATCTTCCCGTCGGCCGTGCGGCTGAAGGGGAGCCCCAGGTGCTCCAGCTCGATGATGACGGGGACCGCCTCTTCGCACATCGTCTCGATGGCGTCCTGGTCGCCCAGGTAGTCGCTCCCCTTCACCGTGTCGAAGGCGTGCCACTCGGGGTGGTCTTCCTCGAGGTTGGCGAGCGCCGCGCCGATCCCCCCCTGCGCCGCGCCGGTGTGCGAGCGGGTGGGGTAGAGCTTGGAGATGACCGCCGTGCGCAGGCCCGGGTTGCGGGAGAGGTAGATGGCCGTCATCAGCCCCGCCCCGCCGCCGCCCACCACCAGCGCGTCGTAGCTGTGCGTGTGGATCATGCCGCCCGGCCGTGGACCGCGGGGTTGAAGACGAGGAGCGCGAAGATCCCGAAGGCGAGCGAGATCAGCACGATGGCGTAGGCCACCGTCTTCACCGCCAGCCGCGGCCCGGGGCGCCGCACGTAGTCCTCGATGGAGTAGCGCAGCCCGTTCAGCCCGTGCAGCATGGCGAAGCTCACCAGCCCCACGTTGAAGAGGCGCCAGAAGGGGTTGGTCCAGCGCTCGCGCACCAGGTTCGCGTCCAGGTGCTCCACGCCGACGATCAGGTTCCACCACACCAGGTGGTAGAGCGCCATGAAGATCAGCACGAGCCCGCTGATCCGCATGAAGAACCAGGCGTAGAGCTCGAAGTTGCTGCGCTGGTCGCGCTTCGGCCGGTCGTACCCGCCGCGCGGGTTGCGCACCAGCGTGCTCATGGCCGCGCCTCCGGGACGGGGGCGACGGGCGCCTGCGCCGCCGGGGCGGGGCCGCGGTAGTCGGAGATGGAGGGGTTGGCCGCGCCCACCCGCGCCTGGTGGCGCGCCGTCCCCGGCTCGGGGCGGAGGCCGACCAGCGGGGCCAGCATGATCCAGGCGACGGGGAGGATGAGCACCACCGCGGCGCCCAGCGCTCCGAGCGCGAACCTCCGCTGGTGGCGCATGGCCGCCGGCCAGAAGTCCTGCACGATGATGCGCAGCCCGTTCAGCCCGTGGAAGAGCACGGAGAAGAAGATCAGCAGCTCGGCGACGCGGAACACCGGGTTGCGGTAGAGCGCCAGCGCGTGGTCGTACAGCCCCGGCCACCAGATCACGATGGCGGTGTCGACCACGTGGACCACCAGGAAGAGGAGGATGCCGATCCCGGTGGCCCGGTGCAGGAGCCAGGTCCACATCCCCTCGCGGCCGCGGTAGCGCAGCGCGCTCCACATCCCGCGGACCCTGTGCACGGTCGCCATATGTGTCAGTCCATCTCCCTTCGTGTCGGAAACCTCGCCGCCGGCGCATAGGACGCGCGCCGCGCCACCCGGCGTACGGGGGCGCGGCGCGGGCCCGCCGGCGGCGCCCCGCTACTTCACCAGCGCCATCGGCTCCAGCACGGCGTCGGCGCTGGCCTTGAGCGCCGCCTTCTCGTCGTCGGTGAGCTCCACCTCGATCACCTTCTCCACCCCGCCCTTCCCCAGCAGCACCGGCACGCCCAGGAAGAGGTCGTTGAAGCCGTACTCGCCCTGCAGCCACGCCGCGCAGGGGAGGATGCGCTTCTTGTCCTTCACGATCGCCTCGGCCATCTGCACCGCGCCGGCGCTGGGCGCGTAGTAGGCCGAGCCGGTCTTGAGGAAGGAGACGATCTCGGCGCCGCCGCCGCGGGTGCGCTGCACGATGGCGTCGAGCTTGTCCTTCGCGATGAGCTGCGTGACCGGGATGCCGGAGACGGTGGTGTAGGAGATCAGCGGCACCATGGTGTCGCCGTGGCCGCCCAGCACCATGGCCTGGATGTCCTCGACGCTGACGCCGATCTCCATCGCCAGGAAGGCGCGGTAGCGGGCGGTGTCGAGCACGCCGGCCATGCCGACGACGCGCTCCCTGGGGAAGCCGCTGGCCTGCATCGCCACGTAGCACATCACGTCCAGCGGGTTGCTGACCATGATGATGATGGCGTCGGGGCTGACGCGGGCGATGTTCTCGCTGACCTGGCGGACGATGCCGGCGTTGGTGTTGAGCAGGTCGTCGCGGCTCATCCCCGGCTTCCGCGCGATGCCGGCGGTGACGATGTAGATGCCGGAGCCCGCGCTCTCCTCGTAGCCGTTGGTGCCCACGATGCGGCTGTCGAAGCCCTCGATGGGCGCCGACTGCCACTGGTCCAGCCCCTTGCCCTGCGGGATCCCCTCGGCGATGTCGATGAGCACCACCTGGCGGGCCAGCTCCTTCTCGGCCACGCGCTGGGCGGCGGTGGCACCCACGTTCCCCGCCCCGACCACCGTAATCTTGTCCATGATCCGTTCCGGATTCGGTTCGATTTCTGAGCCCCGCGCCGCTAAAGCGCCTTGGGCGCGGGGAACATAGACCGTG
>JBJMPM010000425.1:0-7819 GCA_045803205.1 Longimicrobiaceae bacterium | reverse complement strand
CTCTCTCCGTGCCTCCGCGCCTCTGCGTGAGACATGATCCCATCCGGCCCACCGGTGTACAATCGTCTTCCTGACGAATTGCCCTGGACTGATGCCGCTGAACCCGACGCTCGAAGCCAAGCTCCGCACCCTCCCCACCCGCCCCGGCGTGTACCTGTTCAGGGACGCGCAGGGGGTGATCGTGTACGTGGGGAAGGCCAAGTCGCTGCGCTCGCGGGTGCGCAGCTACTTCGCGGGCGGGGCGCAGCACGGCATCAAGACGCAGGAGCTGGTGCGGCGCGTGGCCGACGTGGACACCATCGTGGTGAGCACCGAGGCCGAGGCGCTGATCCTGGAGAACAACCTGATCAAGGAGAACCGCCCCCGCTTCAACATCAGCCTGAAGGACGACAAGACCTACCCCTACATCAAGGTCACCGTCCACGAGCGCTTCCCCCGCGTCTGGGTCACGCGGCGGCTGGTGAAGGACGGGAGCCGCTACTTCGGCCCGTATACCGACGTGCGGCGGATGCGGCAGTCGCTGGACCTGGTGAAGAAGCTCTACACCGTGCGCTCCTGCGACTACGATCTGCCGCGCCAGGGGCCCGCGCGCCCGTGCCTGGACTACCACATCGGCCGCTGCCTGGCGCCCTGCGTGGCCTTCCAGCCGGAAGAGGACTACCGGGGGATGATCGACGAGATCCTGGAGGTGCTGGGCGGCCACACGCGCCTGGTGGCCGACCGGCTGAAGCGCGACATGCAGCAGGCGGCGGCCGAGATGAACTTCGAGCGCGCCGCCGAGCTGCGCGACGCCATCGCCCAGCTCGATTCGCTGGAGCGGCGGCAGCGGGTGGTCGACGTCACCGGCTCCGACCGCGACGTGGTGGGGTTCGCCCGCGACGGGGCCGAGGCGTGCGGGGTGGTGATGCTGATCCGCGAGGGGAAGCTGCTGGGGCGCGAGGTGGTCTTCCTGAGCAACGCGGGCGACGAGAGCGACGAGACGGCGTTCTGCGCCTTCGTCACCCGCCACTACACCGAGCGCGCCATCCGCGACGACGACTCCATTCCCCCGGAGATCTTCTTCCCGGCGGACTTCAGCGACCGCGCGGTGCTGCAGGAGCTGCTGCGCGAGCACGCCGGGCGAGCGGTGCGGCTGCACGTTCCCCAGCGCGGCGAGAAGGTGCAGCTCGTGACGCTCGCGGAACAGAACGCGCGCCACCTGCTGGAGGAGCGCAGGCTGATGGCGCAGGCCACCGCCGGCCGCGCCCCCGACGCGCTCTACGAGCTGCAGGAGGTGCTGGAGCTGGCGAACGTGCCGCGCACCATCCTCTGCTTCGACATCTCGCACACGCAGGGGAGCGAGGTAGTGGCGAGCGGGGTGTTCTTCGAGAACGGCGAGCCGAGCAAGGGCGAGTACAAGAAGTTCAGGATCCGCGGCGCCTGGGGGAACGACGACTTCGCCTCGATGCACGAGGTGGTCACCCGCTGGTTCAACCGCCGCGTGCAGGAGCAGAAGCCGCTCCCCGACCTGGTGGTGATCGACGGCGGGAAGGGGCAGCTCGGGGCCGCGCTCCGGGCGATGGAGGAGATCGGGCTGCCGCAGCAGCCGGTGATCTCGCTGGCCAAGCGCGAGGAGGAGGTGTTCGTTCCCGGCCGCCCCGACGCCATCCGCATGCCCAAGCGCAGCTCCGCGCTGCGCCTGCTGCAGCGCGTGCGCGACGAGGCGCACCGCTTCGCCGTGGGCTACAACCGCAAGCTCAGGACGAAGCGCACCATCCGCTCCGAGCTCTCGTCGATCCCCGGCGTGGGCCCGGCGCGGCAGCGGGCGCTGCTGGACCGCTTCGGCTCGCTGCGCGCGGTGGCGGCCGCGCCCGTGGAGGAGATCGCGGCGCTCCCCGGCTTCGGCCCGGCGCTCGCGCGCACGGTGCTCCAGCACGCGCGCGGCGAGGTTCCTCCCGGCGAGCCCATCCCCGGCGGCGCGACGATCGGCTGACTTTATCTCACGCGGAGACGCAGGGAGCCGCCGCGTCTTCGAGCGTGGGCGCAGGCTGTCATCAACGCGCCGAATGGCTTATTGTACGTGCCCGCGCTGTACCGCCGCCTCGCTCCATCCACCCGCCATGATCCTGATCCTGTACACCACGCTCTACCGTGAAGGTGGAGACAAGTTCGCGCGCGCTGCGCGGACCCTGGCGGCCGGGAAGCGCCGCGAGCACCCGGGCGCCGACGTGCGCGCCGTGGCGGTGGAGAGCAAGGCGGAGGTGGTCGCGCAGTTCCGTGCCGCGCGCGAGGCGGGGGAGCCGATCGACGAGCTCCACTTCATCGGCCACAGCGGGATGTACGGCCCGATGTTCCGCACCACGTCGATGCCCGAGCAGTTCAGCCCGCACGAGTGGCGCACCCTGGAGATTCCCTTCGCGCCGGGGGCGCGCGCCTACTTCCACGCCTGCCGCACGGCGCGCTGGTTCGCTCCCTTCTTCGCCCGCACCTTCGACGTCCCCGCCTACGGCTACCACTGGTACACCACCGTCTCCACCCGACCCGACCGCTTCCGCTGGGAGCGCCTCTCGCCGGGCGGCGGCACGCCCCTCTACGTGCTCGGCGCGCCGGGCCGCAAGTCGCACGGCCTCCTCGGCTCGCTGGGAAAGTACCTCACCGGGGCGGCGGAGGCGCTGAAGCGCTTCGACCCGCTCCCCCCCGAGGGCGACCCGACCTACGACTCCGTGGCGGACCTGTACGACGAGGCGTTCCAGGACATCACGGTGCGCGAGGACGAGTGGCGCTGGCTGCAGCACACCCTCCCGCCGGGGCCGCTGCGCGTGCTGGACGTGGGCTGCGGCAACGGCGCGCTCCTCCTGCAGCTCGGCGAACGCGTGGCCCGCGGCACCGGCGTCGACGCGTCGGCGGGGATGATCGAGCGCGCCCGGCGCCGCGCCGCGTCGGCCCCCCACCTGGACTTCGTCCACGTCGACGGGCCCGTGCTCCCCTTCGCGGACGCGTCGTTCGACCTGGTCACCTCGCTCCTCTCCTTCCGCTACCTGGACTGGGACCCGGTCATGAACGAGATCCGCCGGGTGCTGCGCCCGGGCGGCCGGCTGCTGATCGTGGACATGGTCACCGTTCCCGCGCGCTGGCGCGAGACGCCGCGGCTGCTGGCGAGCCTGGCGCGCGGCTGGGCGGGGCGCCTGCGCCGGCCGGAGTTCGCGCGGCGCCTGCGCCGGCTGGTCTCGGACCCGCGCTGGCGGACGATGCTGCAGTACAACCCGATCCGCGCCGAGCACGAGATGAAGTGGTACCTGGAGAGCCGCTTCCCCGGCCGCCGGGTGGAGACGATCAACCTGGGCCGCAACGCCCGCGTGCTCGCCTTCGACAGCGGGCCGCTGCAGCCGGGGACCGTGGCGCCGCAGAGCTACCCGTGAGGCTCGCCGTCGTCGACTGGGGGATCGGCGGCCTGGGCTTCGCGCGGCTGCTCGCCGCGCGGCATCCCGCGGTGCCCGTGGTCTACCTCTCCGACGCCGGCTGCACCCCGTTCGGCACGCTGCCGCGGCGCGCGCTCGCCGCGCGCGTCGATGCCCTCCTGCGCCACCTGGCCGATGCCCACGGGGTGGACCACGCCGTGCTCGCCTGCAACGCGGCGAGCACGGTGATCGCCGAGCTGGCGGCGCCGCGCCGCGGCGTGGCGGTGACGGGCGTGATCGCCCCCGCCGTCGAGGCGCTCTCGCGGCGGCCGCCGGCGCGCATCGGGGTGATCGGGGGGCGGCGGACCGTCGCGAGCGGAGTGTACGGGCGTGCGCTGCGGGCGACCGGGCACCACGTCCGCCAGCGCGTGGCGCAGCCGCTCTCGGCCCACGTGGAGGCGGGCCGCCTGGACGGAGCCGAGGTGCGGCGCGACGTCGTGCGGATCCTGGCGCCGCTCGGCGACGTGGAGCTCCTGGTGCTGGCGTGCACGCACTATCCCGCGCTCGCGCCGCTCCTGGCCGAATGCTGCCCGCGCGCGGCGCTCTTCGACCCCGTGGAGGCCACCCTGGCGCGGGTCGAGCGGGAGTGGCCCCTCGCCGAGGCCGCGGCCCAGGGCGGCGGCCACCGCGTGCTCACCACCGGCGACGCCGAAGCGATGCGCCGCTCCGCGCGCCTCGCCTTCCACGCCAGGGGCGGTCGAGCGGTACTTCGGTGGACGGGCGCCGTGCCGAGTAGTTCTGGAGGCGAGCACGCATTCGCCGTGGGTGTCGCGTCAGTTGAAGGAGCTGGGGCACGAGGCAGTGGTGGCGAACACGAGCGAGGTGTACGCGAAGCGTCCCCGAAAGCGGCGCAATGACCGGACGGACGCGGAGTTCCTGGCGCGCCAGGGACGTGCGGACGTGGAACTGCTGCATCCGATCAAGCACCGCAGCGCCGCGACCCAGCAAGACCTGGCGCTGTTGCGCGCACGCGATCAACTGGTGGATGCCCGGAGCAAGCTGATCAGCCACGTGCGCGGGGCAGTGAAAGCGCTGGGTGCACGGATCAACAAGTGCTCCACGGAAGTGTTCGCGAAGCGAGCTGCCGCTCAGGTGCCCGAAGCGCTGCGCCCGTCGCTGTCGCCGCTGCTGGAGGTGATCGAGGAGCTGACGAAGCGGATCCTCGCGATGGACGAGCAGGTGGAGCGGATGATCGAGGAGCACCCCGCGGCCGTGCGCCTGCAGCAGCCCCGCGGTGTCGGTCCGCTGACGGCCTTGGCGTTCGTGCTGGCGGTGGAAGATCCGAAGCGCTTCAAGCACAGCCGCCAAGTCGGGGCGTACTTCGGGCTGGTGCCCAAACTCGACGACAGCAGCGACTCGTCGCCGCAGTTGCACATCACCAAGGCCGGCGACGCGCTGGTGCGCAAGTACCTGGTCAGTGCTGCGCGCTACATCCTGGGCCCATTCGCGAGCGATTGTGACCTGCGCCGGTACGGTGAGGCGATCGCGGCACGGGGCGGGAAGAACGCCAGGAAGCGGGCAGCGATCGCCGTAGCGCGCAAGCTCGCGGTGATGCTGCACCGACTCTGGGTCAGCAACGCCGAGTATGATCCCGACTGGCTGCAGCGCAGCCGGGCCGCCTGACGGTACGCTCGGCGGCACCACCGCCGGCGCACCGCCAGGCGGGTAGCAGGAAGGAAGCGGCAGGCATCCATGCCCACGTCTCGTCCCTGACGACTGCGTTCCGCGTCTTGACCCTCGAGGTCGCCGCAGAGTTTGGCAGCGTCAGGCCCGGTACCACGGACACCAGCTTGCACCGGCACAGCTTGGATCGTGTCCTGAGTGCGGATAGAAGAATGGTCCGGGGCGGGTGCCGGCCGGGGGCCGGCGAGGCCACCACGTTGGCCTTGACACAGATTGCCTTCTCATAGAAGACGCGGAGAGAGGATGCGGACTACGGGTTCGGAATGCGAGTTGAGGAACGCTGCCGGTATCGGCGCGGCACGTTAGATTGCTGGACATCCACTCGCCGCGCGAGGTGACATCGTATGGAAAAGACCGAGATCCGGGCGGTTGAGATGGTCCGCGCGATCCGCGACCAGTTCTACGAAGACACCAGGGACCTCTCGCGCGAGGAGCTCATCGAGTTCATCCGGCGCAAGGCGGCCGGGGTGGACGCCACACCCCGTCGCCTCACAGGGCGCTGAGGGTCTCCCAGAGGCACAAAGGCACGGAGAGAACGCCGAGCCTCTCCGTGCCTCTGCGCCTCTGCGTGACAACGCTGTAAAAGCCTTGGCGTGAAACGGTGCTGGCGCCTATACTCCGCAGGCCACGCCCTCTCCCTCCTCTCCCCGGCGGAAACATGAACGATCCACTTCAGCTACTGCGCAAGGTCCTGCTCTTCGTGAACGCCCTGGTGTTCCTGGGGTTCGCCATCTCCACCACGGTCGACATCGACTTCACCGCCGCGGTCTACGCCCTCGGGCTGGACGGCATCAGCGGGCACAACGAGTTCCGGGCCGTGTTCATGGGGTTCTGGCTGGGGCTCACCGTGCTCTTCATCCAGGCCATCCGGCACTACCGCCTGGCCATCGTGGGCGACCTGGCCTTCATGCTGATCCTCTTCCAGTCGCTCGCGCGGGTCTACAGCTTCGCCGTCGACGGCCTCCCCCGCTTCGAGTTCATCGCCTTCTTCGTGATGGAGTTCACCAGCGCCGTCATCGGCCTGCTGATCCGGCCGCACGGCACCCCGCTGCACTGGGTGGAGCCGGGCCCGACCACGCGGTCCAGCGACTGGTGGGTCCCCGGCCGCAACGCCTGAGCCGCGTCCGGGTCGTTCCTTCCGCACGCCACGACGCAGCCGCGCCGATCCTCCCCGCTCCGGGTCCACGGACCCGGAGCGGCGGGGCGCCGGCGCGGCTTGCTTTCCCGCCCATCCTCCGCCAAACTACCGGCTTACGCACAGGCGCCCGGCGCGCGTGAACGGCCGGCTTGCGACCCTTCCCAGCCGCCGAGGGAACGCTGTTCGAGTTCGAGATCCAGGCCACCGACGGCGCCGCGCGCGCGGGCGTGCTGACCCTCCCGCACGGCACGGTGCGCACCCCCGTCTTCATGCCGGTGGGCACGCAGGCCACGGTGAAGACGCTCACGCCGGAGGAGGTGGAGGGGCTCGGGGCGCAGATCATCCTCGGCAACACCTACCACCTCTACCTGCGCCCGGGGCACGAGGTGGTGCGGGAGATGGGCGGGCTGCACCGCTTCCAGGGGTGGGAGAAGCCGATCCTGACCGACTCGGGCGGCTTCCAGGTGTTCTCGCTCTCCGACATCAGCACCATCGCGGAGGAGGGGGTCGAGTTCCAGAGCCACATCGACGGCTCGAGGCACCTCTTCACCCCCGAGCGGGTGATGGAGATCGAGCGGGCGCTGGGGGCCGACATCATCATGGCCTTCGACCAGTGCCCGCCCGGGCAGAGCAGCCGCGAGCTGGCCACCGAGGCGTACGAGCGCACGCTGCGCTGGCTGGCCCGCTGCCGCGCCGCCTTCGCGCGCATCACGGCGGACGACGAGGCGCCGCGGCAGACGCTCTTCCCCATCGTGCAGGGCGGGATCCACGCCGACCTGCGCGTGGCCTCGGCGCGGGGGACGCTGGCGGGCGGGGAGTGGGACGGGATCGCGATCGGCGGGCTGAGCGTGGGCGAGCCCAAGCCGCGGATGCACGAGATGCTGGACGTGCTGCGCCCCGAGCTGCCGGACCGGCTGCCGCGCTACCTGATGGGCGTGGGCTACCCCGACGACCTGCTGGAGGCGATCGGGCGCGGGGTGGACATGTTCGACTGCGTGGCGCCCACGCGGAACGGGCGCAACGGCGCCGTCTGGATCGCGGCCGAGGGGCAGGTGAACATCAAGCAGCGGCGCTTCCTGACCGACGCCGGGCCGCTGGACCCGGAGTGCGGCTGCTACACCTGCCGGCGCTACACCCGGGCATACCTGCGGCACCTGTTCGTGGCGGGCGAGGGGCTCAGCATGCGGCTCCTCTCCATCCACAACCTGCACTTCCTGGTGAGCCTGGCCGAGCAGGCCCGCGCCCACATCCAGGCCGGCGACTACGCGGGGTGGAGCCGCGCCTGGCTCGACCGGTTCGCGGCGGGGAAGGCGGGGGCCGCGGCGGGGGCGTAGGCGGACGACGCCCCGACGGGTTGGCCGACGGGGTTGGGCCGACGGGTTGGGCCGACGGGTTGGGCCGACGGGTTGGGCCGACGGGTTGGGCCGACGGGTTGGAAACATCGACGGGTTGGAAACCCGCCGCTGGAACGGCACGAAGTCCGCCTGCGCGGACTGGGGTCGCGGTCCCGGCGAGATGTGCCGGCGCCCGCGCCGGGCGCGGTTGAGGCGGCGGGGTCATC
>JBJMPM010000317.1:0-4187 GCA_045803205.1 Longimicrobiaceae bacterium | reverse complement strand
GGCGCGCTGGCGCCCTTCGACCTGCGGCTCTACCGGCAGACGCTGGAGGGGCTCCGCTTCCTCCACGAGCTCCGCGACGAGGCCACGGTATCCATCCTCCCCCAGGCTCCGTTGGACGGCGCCGCGACGGTGCTGATCGAGGTCTAACCCGCCCGCGCGGCGAAGGAGCTGGGGATCCGCGGCGGGCGCGTGCCCTCTCGCCCGGGCGAGAGCCGCGCCCGGCCGGCGGCGCTGCGCCCGTTCATGACCTTCGCGCACCCGTCCATGGAGGCGTGCGCCTGCACGCTGGAGGACGCGCGCGACGCCTGCATCGCCTGCCTGGTCGCCTTCCTCTGCCGCGCCGACCTCGACCAGCCCCGCCGCCTCGCCCGCATCCCCCCCGAGATGGTGGCGCTCGAAGTGTGGATCTACCGCCCGCCGGCCGCATCGTAAAAGCATCTCACGCTGAGCCGCAGAGGGCACGGAGAGATTCTGCGTCTCTCCCTCCGTGTCTCCGCGTCTCTGCGTGAGACGATCTTTTTCCAGATCTGTCGAGAGATGATGACCCGCTCCCGCCTCGCCCTCCTCCTGCTCGCCGCCGCGGCGCTGGCGCCCTCGCCCGCGCGGGCGCAGCGCGACACCATCCGGCTGGGCGCGCCGCGCGACACCCTGGTCCTCACCACGGCGGACACGGCCATCGCCCCGGCGCGCAACCCGCGCTGGGCCACGCCCTTCGCGGTGGAGACGAGCGGGCAGGCCGCCCCCGGCCGCACGCCGCGCGACGTGGTCTGGCTCGACGCCGACAGCGTCCGCGCGCGCCGCCGCGCCGCGCGCCTGGCAGCCGCCGAGGACAGCGCGTCCGGGGATTCCGCCGCCGCCGAGCCCGCCGAGCCCGCCGCCGCTCCCGACACCGCCGCCGCACCCCCGCGCCGCTCCCGCCGCGCCGCCGCGGACACGGCGGCCTCCACGCCGCGCCGGACCAGCCGCACGGCCGCGCGCGACACCGCCTCGACGGCCACGCCGCGGCGCTCCACCTCCGCCGACAGCACGGCGCGGCGCACGGGCGCGACGCGGGCGCGGACGCACCGCGTGGCCGACGGCGAGACGCTCTACGGGATCGCGCGGCGGTACGGCGTGACCACGGCCCAGATCCGCGCGCTGAACCCGGAGCTCGTGCCCGGCGAGCTGGCGACGGGGACGGTGCTGCGCCTCCCCGCCGGGGCCCGCGCGCCCGCCGCCGACAGCGCGGCGCGGCGCCGCGCGTCCGCAGAGACGGAGGAGGCGCCGGCGCGGCGGCGGCGGACGCACACCGTGGCCGCGCACGAGACGCTCTACGGCATCGCCCGCCGCTACGGCGTGACGGTGGACGCGCTCAAGGCCGCGAACCGCCTCACCGGCGACGCGCTGCGCACCGGCCAGACGCTGGTGATCCCCGCCGCGCCGCCACGCTGAGATCACGACGCTTTTCCTCGCGGGCGAAGGCGGCTACACTGCCCTTCGCCCGCGTTCTGGCGTCCAGGCACCTTGATCCCGGAGGCGATCCATGAGCACGTACTCTCCCACCGTGGCGGCGAGCGAGCCAGGCATCCGGGCCACGCGGCGGCTGATGTGCGCCGCGGCGTTCTCGATGCTGGCCTTCATCGCGCTGAGCCTCGCCGGGCCGGTGGGCGCGCCAGTGGCGGTGACCTCCGCGTCCGGGCTCACCCTGCTCGTGGTGGAGCTCTTCTGGCTCGCGGGGGCGGCGATGGGCGCGTCGTTCGCCATGCTGCTGGCCGTCGCCCGGGCGGTGGAGCGCGGCCGCGGCGCCGGGGAGGAGATCCTGATCTGGTCCGGGCTGCTGATCGGCGTGATGGCGGGCTTCATCCTCGTCACGCTGCTTCCGGTCGAGGGCGTGTCGCCGCCGGCGCTGGCCGTGCTCGGCGCCTTCCTTGCGTCGCTGGCGTTCCGCATGGTGACGGGCGCCCGCACGCCTGCGCTGGACGGCGGAGGCGGCAGCGCCACAGCGGACTCGTAAATGGCCAACGGCGACGCGCCGCGGGCGGAGATCCTCCGCTCGCGTGATTTCATCGGGTGGACGGTGACCAGCGCGGACGGCGACAACGTCGGCACCGTCTCCGACATCCTGATCGACCGCGCGGGGAAGGTGCGCTTCCTGGCGGTGGACCCCGGCCTCTTCAAGAAGCCGTACCTGCTCCCGGTGGAGGCGCTGGAGTGGGGCGACAACGCGCTCCAGTCCGCCTGGAACCTCGCCGACATCCGCCGGCTGCCGCCCTACGACTCCAGCGTGGCCCTCACCCCCCCGGTGCTGGAGGAGCTGGGCCGCGCCTATCCGCGCCACTACGGCTCGCGCATCGGCGAGCCGGTGGGGCCGGGCGAGGGCGCCCGCGTGGTGCCGCTGAAGGACGCGAGGGACTTCCGCCTGTCGAAGGGCGCGCCGAACCTGAAGGGGTGGAGCGTCTACGGGAGCGACAACGAGAAGGTGGGCGTGGTCACGCAGATGCTGGTGGACCCGCTGGCGATGAAGGTCCGCTACATCGACGTGGACTTGGCGGACGACCTGTTCGGGCTGACGGACGACCGCCACGTGCTGATCCCGCTGGAGGCGGTGGAGCTGCGCGAGCGGAGCGAGGACGTGTGGGTGCAGGGGATGGCCGGCCGCGACATCGCCGGGCTCCCGGCCTACCTGGGCGGCCCCGTCGATCCGCTGCTGGAGGAGGGCGTCGAGAGCGCCTTCAACACCTCGTACGCCCGCTCCGCGGCGCCGGCGGAGGACCGTACCGCCGCGCTGCCCCCGCCTTCGCCGGCCATCCGCGACGCCGAGTTCGACCGCCCCCCGCCCGCGCCCACGTCCGACTACCGCGACGAGCCGCCGCCGCTCGACCTCCCGTCCGGCGAGCGCCCGCCGTCGCTCTCCGACGACGACTGGCGCCGCGACCACGACCCGGACAGGTAAAAGACTTCCTCACGCAGAGACGCGGAGGCACGGAGAGAGCGAGTGCGGTTCTCTCCGTGCCTCTCTGCGTCTCTGCGTGAGGCAATCTTTTTCTCAGCCCGTCCGGTGGACCATCGTGGCACTCGCCTGGTCGGTGGGCTTGATGATGATCTCGTCGATGCACACGTGCGGCGGGCGCGTGGCCACCCACACCACCGTCTCGGCGATGTCGTCGGCGACGAGCGGGGTCATGCCGCGATAGACCTTGTCGGCGCGCTCCTGGTCGCCGTGGAAGCGGACCACGCTGAACTCCGTCTCCACCATCCCCGGGTCCACCGTGCTCACGCGCACGCCGGTGCCGAGCACGTCCATCCGCAGCCCGCGGGTGATGGCGTCCACCGCGTGCTTGGTGGCGCAGTACACCGCGCCGCCGGGGTAGACCTCGTGCCCCGCGACGGAGCCGAGGTTGATCACGTGGCCGCGGCCGCGCTCCACCATCCCCGGCAGCACCGCGCGGGTGACGTAGAGCAGCCCCTTCACGTTGGTGTCGACCATCTCGTCCCAGTCGGCCGGGTCGCCCTCCCACAGCTTGTCCAGGCCGCGCCCCAGGCCGGCGTTGTTCACCAGCACGTCCACGTCGCGCCACTCCGGCGCCAGCCCACCGAGGGTGTCGGCCACGGCGGCCGCGTCGCCCACGTCGAGCTCCAGCGCGAGCACGTCGGTGCCGGCGCCGCGCAGCTTGTCGGCCATCTCCTCCAGCCGGCTGGCGCGCCGCGCCGCGAGCACCAGCCGCGCCCCCTCGCGCGCGAAGGCCCGCGCGCACGCCGCCCCGATCCCCGCGCTCGCGCCGGTGATCAGCACGATCCGTCCCGTCAGCGTCATCTCCCCTCCACCTTCCCAATCCCTGATTTGATCCGGAGAAAACCTTCTGAAAGCCAATCGCCCCAACGAATGTCATCCTGAGAGGGTGTTGCTGAACCCGTTCTTCGGACACCCCTGGGTGTCATCCTGAGGCCCGGCCACACGGAATCAGCTTTTACTCCGATGGCGGCAGGGCCGTGAGGATCTGATCGCGGCCACGCCGGAGCCGGCTGCGGAAGCTCGCGCGGAAGCCACGGCCTCACGTTCACTCGTCGATGCCACGCAGGAAAAGCCATGCATCGACGAGCGCCGGCGTGGACGCGGTGATCGTGCGGCTTCCGCGGCGGGCTCCTGCGCATTCCTCGGCCAGATCCTCACGGCCCTGCCGTCTGCAGCGCCGACGCCAGGACCCGTG
>JBJMPM010000257.1:0-6564 GCA_045803205.1 Longimicrobiaceae bacterium | reverse complement strand
GGCCGCCCCTCGACCTACGCGTCGATCATCGGCACCATCATCGACCGCGGCTACGTGGACCGCATCAACCAGCAGCTGGTGCCCACCTTCACCGCCTTCGCGGTCACCACGCTGCTGGAGCGCCACTTCCCGCACCTGGTGGACACCCGCTTCACGGCGGGGATGGAGGACCGGCTGGACGAGATCGCCGAGGGCGAGGCGGCCTGGCTTCCCTACCTGCAGGAGTTCTTCACCGGCCCCGAGGGGCTGGGCGACCTGGTGCAGAAGGGCGAGGCGGAGATCGACCCGCGCGAGGCCAGCACCGTGTTCCTGGAAGGGCTCCCGGGGCGGGTGCGGATCGGGCGCTTCGGCCCCTTCGTGGAGCGCGAGGAGAACGGCGCCACCGTCACCGCCTCGCTCCCGGACGGCACCGCGCCGGGCGACCTCACCGGCGAGCAGGTGGACCGGCTGGTGCGGGCGAAGACCGAGGGCCCCGACGTGCTCGGCACCGACCCGGAGACGGGGAAGCCGGTGCTGATGCTGCAGGGCCGCTTCGGGCCGTACGTGCAGCTCGGCGAGGCGACGGAGGAGGAGAAGAAGCCCAAGCGCGCCTCGCTGCCGAAGGGGATGAACCCGGGCGACGTGTCGCTGGAGGCGGCGCTGCGCTGGCTCTCGCTCCCGCGCACGCTCGGGAAGCACCCGGACGACGGGGAGGAGGTGCGCGCCGGGATCGGGCGCTTCGGCCCCTTCGTGGTGCACGGCAACGACTTCCGCTCGCTGGAGAAGACGGACGACGTCTACACCGTCGGCCTGGGGCGCGCGCTGGAGCTGCTCTCGAAGCCGAAGGGCGGGCGGGGCGCGCGGAAGACGATCGAGCCGCTCCGCACCCTCGGCGCGCACCCGGCGGACGGCGAGCCGGTGACGCTCTGGGAGGGCCGCTACGGCCCCTACGTGAAGCACGGCGACGTGAACGCCTCTCTTCCCAAGGGCGTCTCCCCCGACGCCTTCACCCTGGAGCAGGCGGTCCCGCTGCTGGCCGAGCGCGCGCTGACCGCGAAGCCGAAGCGCGGCCGCGCGGGTGCCCGCCGCGGCGCCGCGAAGACGGCGCGGTCGACGGGGAGGACGGCGAAGGCGGGGGACACGAAGGCGTCGGCCGCGAAGAAGCCTGCCGCCAAGCCGAAGTCGAAGACGGCCGCGAGCGTGAAGAAGACGGCGGCGAAGAAGCCGGCGCCGCCGCGGCGGAAGGGCTAGGCCGGGCGGTTGAAACCGCGGCAACAACTGCCCGAAGTCCGCCTTCGCGGACTCGCGGCCGAGGCTCGTGGCGCACGACACCGGGCTCGTTTCATCCGAGGTCGCGACACGGACGGCTTCACGCGGTGGTGTCGCGGCCCGGAGTCCGCGGAGGCGGACTTTGGGCCGTTGTAGCCCCGGGTTTCCAACCCGGGGGACGAGGCGGAGGGTGTGCCTCTTCGGCCGGGCCATCACGATGACATCGTTGGAAGGCGGGAGAGGGAATCGTTGGGATTCGTGAGAGAGGTAAACGGATGGCAGACGTAATCGTCGTCGGCGGCGGATTGTCGGGATCGGAGGCGGCGTACCAGCTCGCGGAGCGCGGGCACGACGTGACCCTGTTCGAGATGCGCCCCGTGCGCGGGACGCCGGCGCACCAGACCGACCGGCTGGGCGAGATCGTCTGCTCCAACACCTTCAAGAGCGAAGACCCGCAGAACGCGCACGGGCTGCTCAAGCTGGAGATGGACGAGCTCGGCGCCGGCGGGTCGCTCCTGCTGGCCTGCGCGCGCGAGAGCCGCATCCCCGGCGGCGCGGCGCTCACGGTGGACCGCATCGAGTTCGCGCAGCGGATGACCGCCGCCATCGAGGCGCACCCCCGCATCCGCGTAGTCCGCGAGGAGGTGGCGGAGCTTCCCGCCGGTCCATCGATCATCGCCACGGGCCCCCTCACCTCCGACGCCCTCTCCGCCTCCATCCGCCGCGCGCTGGGCGACGAGGGGCTCTCGTTCTTCGACGCCATCGCCCCCGTGGTGAGCGACGAGAGCCTCGACCACGACGTGCTCTTCGCCGCCAGCCGCTGGGGGAAGGGCGAGGGCGCCGACTACCTCAACGCGCCGATGACGAGGGAGCAGTACGAGGCCTTCGTCGAGGAGCTGAGGAACGGGGAGGAGTACGCGGGGCACGACTGGGAGAACGTCCCGTATTTCGAGGGATGCCTGCCGGTGGAGGTGATGGCCCACCGCGGTCCCCAGACGCTCAGCTTCGGCCCGATGAAGCCCGTCGGCCTCCCCGTGCCGCAGTGGGGCGGGAGGCGCGCGCACGCCGTGGTGCAGCTCCGCCGCGAGGACCGCGCGGGGCAGATGTGGAACCTGGTCGGCTTCCAGACGCGGCTGAAGATCCCCGAGCAGAAGCGCATCTTCCGCATGATCCCGGGGCTGGAGAACGCCGAGTTCCTGCGCTGGGGCTCCATCCACCGCAACACCTACCTCAACTTCCCCGCGCGCCTGTCGATGCACGGCTCGCTGCGCGACCGGCCGGAGCTCCTCTTCGCCGGCCAGGTGACGGGGGTGGAGGGATACACCGAGTCCACCGCCGTCGGCATCCTGGCCGCGGTCAACCTGGACCGCATCGTCCGCGGGCTCGACCCCGTCCTCCCCCCGCCGACCACGATGCTCGGCGGGCTGATGCGCTACCTGCGCGAGAGCGACCCGAAGCACTTCGCGCCGATGAACTCCAACTTCGGGCTCCTGGACCCGCTGGACCGGCCGGCGAAGATGAAGAAGGAGGAGAAGCGCGCCCTGCTGGTGGAGCGCGCCCGCGCCGACTTCGGCGCCTGGATGGACGCGCACGACCTGCGCGTCGGCGAGCCCGCCCACCGCGCATGAGCATGGAAATCGATGGGTGGATCGGGTCGATTGGGTGGAATATGCGAGTGAACTCGCCGCTACAACGTCACGCAGTCCGCCTTCGCGGACTTCAAGGAGATAAACGGTCCCAACGGTGTCATCCTGAGGCCCGGCATCACATTATCCTGTGTCCGCGGTGGACTTCGCAGGGCCGAAGGATCTAACCACGGCCGCCACGAGGCCCGCAGCGGAAGCCACACGAACAGCCGCGGCATCCTCGTCCGTCGCTCCGTGAGGGCTGCCGGTTGCGACGCTACCGCGCCCCAGGCCCCCTGGCACTCCGGCTGGATCCCTCGGCTCTGCGGACATGGGTGCAGCGGCAGGCTCACCGTGACCGAGCCTCGGGATGACACCGGGGCGTTTCGGCCGATTTGACGTTTCTCAAAGGTCTCCATGGCCGAGTCCGACCACGCGTCTCCCGCCTCGCCTCACCGCACGGAGGTCGAGGACTTCCTGCGCTACGTGGCGCACGAGCGGCAGCTCTCGCCGCAGACGGTGCGCGCCTACACGGACGACCTGGCGGAGTTCGAGGAGTTCCTGGGGCGCTACTACGGCTCGCCCGAGTGGACGTGGGGCGGCGTCGACCGCCTGGCCATCCGCAGCTTCATGGGCGACTGCGCCACCCGCCGCGGGCTGGCGAAGAGCAGCATCGCGCGGAAGGTGTCGGCCGTCCGCTCCTTCTACCGTTACCTGCACATCGAGGAGCGGGTGGACGCGAACCCCGGGCGCGCCGTCCGTTCGCCCAAACGCGACCGCACCCTCCCCGGCTTCCTCACCCGCGAGCAGATGGACGCCGTGTTCGCCGACGCCGAGGTGCGCGCGGGCGACGGGCTCTTCCACGGGCTGCGCAACCTGGCCATCGTCGAGCTCTTCTATTCGACGGGGATGCGCCTCAGCGAGCTGCAGGGGCTCACCCTCGACCAGCTCGACCTGGTCTCGGAGCGGGTGAAGGTGATGGGGAAGGGGCGCAAGGAGCGGATCGTTCCGGTCGGGCGGATGGCGGTGCGCGCGCTCCGCCACTACTACGAGGCGCGCAACCTGGTGATGGCCGGCTCCACCCGCGGCGACCGGCGCGCCGTCTTCGTCGGGCAGACGGGGAAGCGGCTCACCACGCGGCAGATCCAGAACATCGTGGGCGCCTTCCTCAAGCAGGTGGCCGACGAGCACGGCCTCTCCACGCACTCCCTCCGCCACACCTTCGCCACCCACCTGCTGGACAGCGGCGCCGACCTGATGGCGGTCAAGGAGCTGCTGGGCCACGCCTCCCTCAGCACCACCCAGATCTACACCCACACCTCGAAGGAGCGCCTGAAGCAGGTCTACCGCCAGGCGCACCCCCGGGCATAGGGGCGCTTCGCGCCGAGGACGCAGAGAAACTGCGAGTACGCGGAGAAACCACTGCGCTCTCTCAGTTCCTCCGCGTCTCTGCGTGAGGCGCCGTTGCGGGAAGTTCGTCCACACGCGCGCTTGCGGTGTACAGAGGGGCGTGCGAGCTTGCCCGGCCCTGGTGGGCTGACCGTGAAGATTCCGAGGACCTGGAGATAGATGAGCGTTCCCACGTTCCACGCCACCACCATCCTGGCCGTGAAGAAGGACGGCCGGGTCGCGCTGGGCGGCGACGGGCAGGTGACCACCGGCGACATCGTGGCCAAGAGCAGCGCGGTGAAGGTGCGCAAGCTGCGCGAGGGGAAGGTGCTGGCGGGGTTCGCCGGCTCCGTGGCCGACGCCTTCACCCTCTTCGAGAAGTTCGAGGAGAAGATGGAGCGCTACCCCGGCAACCTCTCCCGCGCCGCGGTGGAGCTCGCCAAGGATTGGCGCAGCGACCGCTACCTCCGCCGGCTGGAGGCGCTGCTCGCGGTGGCCGACGAGCAGCACCTGTACATGCTCTCCGGCACCGGCGACGTGATCGAGCCCGACGACGACATCGTGGCCATCGGCTCGGGCGGAGCCTACGCCCTCTCGGCCGCGCGCGCGCTGAAGGAGCACTCCACCCTCTCCGCGGGCGAGATCGTGCGCCGCGCGCTGGAGATCGCCGGCGACATCTGCATCTACACCAACCGCAACATCACCGTGCTGGAGCTGGGATCGGGCGACCCGACCGCGGCCGCGCGGCACATTCTGCCGAGCTGAACCGATGGCGACGAACGACACCGAGATCATCGCGCCCGACGCCCCCGAGGGGGACGGCGCGGGGCCGAAGGAAGAGCTCCAGCCCTGGCTCGACGAGCTGACGCCGCGCGGCATCGTGGCGGAGCTGGACAAGTACATCGTGGGGCAGAAGGAGGCCAAGAAGGCCGTGGCCATCGCGCTGCGCAACCGCTGGCGGCGGCAGCGCGTGGACGAGGACCTGCGCGACGAGATCGTCCCCAACAACATCATCATGATCGGCCCCACCGGGGTGGGGAAGACGGAGATCGCGCGGCGGCTGGCGCGGCTGGCCGGCGCGCCCTTCGTGAAGGTGGAGGCCAGCAAGTTCACCGAGGTGGGCTACGTGGGCCGCGACGTGGAGTCGATGGTCCGCGACCTGGTGGACGCGGCGGTGAACATGGTGCGCACCGACCGCGAGGACGAGGTGCAGGAGGTGGCCGAGCAGCGGGTGGAGGAGCGGCTGCTGGACCTGCTGATCCCCCCCGTGGAGGGCGAGAAGCCGGCGCCCCAGGCCGACCCGCCCGCCGGGCAGCCGCGCGTGTTCGTGGCCGGCCCGAGCGGGCAGGTGGAGCGGAAGGAAGACGCCGAGGTGCGCGAGCGGCGCGACCGCACCCGCGCCAAGTTCCGCCAGCTCCTGCAGGACGGGAAGCTGGAGGACCGCGAGGTGGAGGTCGAGGTCACGCAGAGCATGCCCATCGAGAACATGATGATCCCGATGGGCGGGATGGACGGCGGCATGGACAGCAACCTGATGGACATGCTGCAGGACGTGCTTCCCAAGCGCTCCAAGCGCCGCACCGTGACCGTGAGCGAGGCCCGCCGCATCCTGCTGCAGGACGAGCTGGACAAGCTCGTGAACATGGACGAGGTGGTGAACGAGGCGCTGGACCGCGTGGAGGAGATGGGGATCATCTTCCTCGACGAGATCGACAAGATCGCGGGCGACCACGCCGGGATGGGCCCCGACGTCTCGCGCGAGGGGGTGCAGCGCGACCTGCTGCCGGTGGTCGAGGGGTCGACGGTGCAGACCAAGTACGGGATCGTGCGCACCGACCACATCCTGTTCATCGCGGCGGGCGCCTTCCACGTCTCCAAGCCGAGCGACCTGATCCCCGAGCTGCAGGGGCGCTTCCCCATCCGGGTGGAGCTGAAGAGCCTCACCGTGGCGGACTTCATCCGCATCCTCACGGAGCCGAAGAACGCGCTGATCACGCAGTACCGCGCGCTGGTGGCGGCCGAGGGCGCGAACCTCCAGTTCACCCCCGACGGGGTGGACGAGATCGCGCGCATCGCGGCGCACGTGAACGACCGGATGGAGAACATCGGCGCGCGGCGGCTGCACACGGTGCTCACCACGCTGCTGGAAGACATCCTCTTCGAGCTGCCGGAGCTGGAGCAGAAGGAGATCACCATCGACGCCGAGACGGTGCGGAACCGGCTGAAGGAGATCGTCGAGGACGAGGATCTGCGCAAGTACATCCTGTACAAGATCTTGTCTCTCACAGAGGTGACACAGGCC
>JBJMPM010000153.1:0-61455 GCA_045803205.1 Longimicrobiaceae bacterium | reverse complement strand
CGCGCTCTTCGTCGGGATCTTCGTGACGGTCGCCTTGGTGCGGGCGCTCAAGTTCATGCGGGCGGAGAGCCTGTTCCGGATCGACCTGTTCCACTCGGACAATTGCGGCGGAGTCTCCGCGTTCGGCGCGCTGAACGCGATCATCCTGGGGATCTACTTCTGTGTCGTCGGGCAGATCCTCGTACTCGCCGTGGCTCACACCCAGTACATCGCAGCCCAGGTCCTGCCCCTGTGTGCCATGTCGGTCCTGATCGTCGCGCAGAGCTTCATCGCCTTGTTGAGCATCCACCAAGTGGTGCAGAATCGGAAGAAGGAAGCGCTGGAGGTGGTGAACGAGCACCTGAACCGTGAATTCGTCGCCCTTCCCAAGAAAGGGCAGTTCCCGGACGAGCTCCTTTCGATCCGGACGCACCTGATGGCGATCAAGACGTTCCCGTATTCCCGCGAGGTGTCGGCAGTCGTGAACTTCTTCCGCCTAGCCCCCGCGGCGGTTGCCGTGCTTCACATCTTCTCTCGCACTCCCCGTCCATAGCCGCCAGAGCGCGGTGCCGAATGCGTAGTAGGCCACCAGGATCGCCGTGGCGAGCAGGAGGCCCAGGGCGATGCGAAAGGCCATGTTTCCGTAAAGGTCGTATCTCCCGAAAAGCCGCACCCCGTCCGCGAAAAAACAGGTGAACAGCCAGACGCGGATGGCGAGCGCGTGTGCCTTCGTCAGCAGCCGGTCCCGAGCCGGAACGGGGTACCAGGCGTGGCGCGGCACGCTACGCAGCCCGTACAGCAGGAGTTCGCGGAACACCACCAGCCAGGCCAGGCTCGGCGCCAGTCTTCCCGTCGCCACCAGTGTCAGCGTGCCGCCGATGTACATCGCGCGGTCACCTAGGCCGTCGAGCACGTACCCCTGCGCGCTGGTCACGCCCCAACGCCGCGCGAGCAGGCCGTCGAACGCGTCGGTGCCGAAGCCGACCGCCAGCAGGGTGACGCCGATCAGGTAGGCGGCCTTTTGCTCGGGGTCGTACGTGAGTAGGAAGAACGCGGCGAAGAGGATTCTGGAGAACGACAGCGCGTTCGGTATGTGCTTCCGCATGATATTCCGATGTTATCGCCCGTCGGGGCGACGACTCGGAAGGGTGCGTGCGCGGGGGCAGGGGCGCGGAACCGGACGCGTTCGATGCGCGACCAGGGCCGGATCGCCTGCTGGCCCGGGAGCGGCGTGCGGCGGTGGGCGGGCCGCGGATGAGGCTCGCGATCTTCACCGACTCGTTTCACCCGTCGTTCTCCGGGGTGGCCACGAACGTAATCGAGCATACGAGCGGATTGCTCCGCCGGGGTCACCAAGTCTTGATCGTGGCCCCGCACCTCGAGGGCGAGCTCCCCGAACGGCTCCGCGGCGCGACCGTGACCTCCACGGCGGTGAGCCTTCCGTATCCCGGGCGGCGCGACCTGCGCATCGGCCTGCCGACCTTCCTCCCCGCGCTGCGCAGGCTCCGGGAGTTCCGTCCCGATATCGTCCACCTCTACACCGAGCGCCCGGTGGCGCTCGAGGGACTCTTCTGCGCGCGGCGGCTGGGTGTGCCCTGCGTGGGGCACTTCAACACCCTGCTGGGCGAAGCGCCGTACGTGCGGTCGTATGCGCGCGTGGCTCCCCGTGCGGCCGCGTTCGCCATCTGGAAGCACCAGACGTGGTTCTACGGGCGATGCGACCACGTGGTCTCCCTGACCCGCGCCGCGCTGGAGATCCTGCGCGCGTATGGATGCACGACACCCGCATCGGTGATCTCGTCGGGCGTCCGTCCTCCATGCCACGTCGAGGACGGTCGGCTGCGGGCGCTTCGCGCGGCGCACGGCTGCGCCGGCGGACCGAACGTGATCTACGCGGGGCGGATCGCGAAAGAGAAGCGCGTGTGCGAACTGCTGGAGGTCTGGGCGTCGCTCGCCACGCGGCATCCCGGTGGCCGGCTGGTGCTGATCGGCAACGGGAACGAGGTGCCGGCAGTGCGGAAGCGGCTCCAGGACTCGGCACTCGCCCGCCGCGTGGCGATGCTCGGCCCGCGGTCGCACGAGGAAATCTACGCGGGCGGCCTCTACCGGATGGGCGACGTGTTCGCTACCTGCAGCCGAAGCGAGACCGAGTGCGTCGCCATCCTCGAAGCCATGGCGCACGCGCTCCCGGTCGTGGCGTACGGCGGCACCCCCATCGACGAGAGCGTGAATCACGGCGAATCGGGGCTGCTCTGCGGGTCCCAGGTGGAATTCGCCGGCGCGCTCGGCCAGCTCCTCTCCGACCGCGACCTGCGCGAGCGCATGGGCGCGAACGCGCGCATCGCCGTGCGGAGAAAATCAGTCGAGCTCTCGGTCGAAGCGATCGAATCGCTGTCGCGCGAACTCGCCCGGCGACGTTGAGCCGGCGGGAGGTCCACCGAAGCGCAGAGGCACGGAGGACCGGAGACGCGCTCTCGGGTCCTCCGGGTTTTTCACATTTGAAATGTTTCCATGGCGACACCGAAACGCCACTCGACAATAAGCTTTGCTTCGATTTAGCGCCTCTTTATACTGCTACCGTCTGACACATCTCACGGATTTTCCCCTCCCCGTTCATCCCCACCCCCAGGAGAGCTGCGATGAGACGAGGGTACGTGGTTGCGGCACTCGCGCTGCTGTTCACGGCCGTCCTCCCCGCCTGCGAGAAGGGCGGCGGCGGCGGAGCCGGAGGCACCGACACGACGGCGGTGGTGGCCGACTCGCTGGACCCGATCTGCGCCGACAGCACCATCCACAACCTCTGCCCGGTGATCCCGCACGAGGTGGTGGTGCAGGTGCCCAACGGCTACACGGGGCTGATCCCGCGGGTGCAGGCGAAGTTCGACATGTTCTCCTGGCAGAGCTTCGTGGCGCTCAACTGGCCCGCGAACCCCGACGGCACGCCGCTCCCCACCTTCGACGGCAACCCCACGGCGCCTCGCGTCTGGGAGACCTACCTGGACGCCACGCAGGTGTACACCGTCCAGGGAAATCTCCCCTGCAACGCCGGCCCCGGCGGGAAGTTCCTGGGGCAGATGGCGAAGAACGGCGACGTGGTGGACCCCGGCGGCGACTACGACGAGGCGGTGGGCGGCCCGCTGGCCGACGTGAACCTCAACTACGTGCTCTACGAGAAGAAGATCAACCCGGACGAGGTCGGCTACCTCCGCACCCACCGGCTGAACACCGTGCCGGGGCAGATGGCCGCCGACTCGGCCGACACCGCGCTGGTGTTCATCGCGGGGCGCAACGGCGGGCCGGTGGGCTCCATCGAGATCAAGGCGGCGTGGCGGGTGATGATGCCGAGCGACGACACCACCACCTTCTACCTTCGACACGGCGTGATCTACGTACCCGCGCGCAACAGCGCCACGGGGAGGGACATGTGCCTGAACGCCACGGTGGGGCTGGTGGGGCTGCACATCATCCACAAGACCGACCAGTTCAAGGGCGACTGGATCTGGAGCACCTTCGAGCACGTGGCCAACGCGCCGACCTGCACCGACAGCACGGGGAGCGGCCAGTGCGGAGCCAACGGGAAGTGGTCGTTCTACAACGCCGCCTGCACCGCCTGCGTGGCGAACGACACGATGAAGCTGCGCCCGGGCGACACCACCTTCCTCTGGCAGCCGAGCCCGCCCTACGCGGGGCTCTACCCCCAGGGGGGAGGGAACTACGGAGTGCAGGTGACGCGAACGCAGCCGATCCCCGCCGAGACGGAGGGCGTGAACACGACCTGGACCGGCCGGGTGCAGAACACGGTCTGGCGGAACTACCGGCTGATCGGCAGCCAGTGGATGTCCGGCGAGCTGAGCGACGTGGCCGTGCCCACGCTGCTGCGCAACACCGTGCTGGAGACGTACCTGCCCACCAATTCGTCGTGCCTGGGGTGCCACCAGTACGCGCACACCCTCTCCAACGCGCAGGGCGATTCCGTTTTCTCGGACTTCAGCTTCCTGCTGACGATGGCGAACCGGACGAGGGGGTTCCAGATGCTCCCGCCGCGCATCGTCCAGAGCGCGGGCGCGCGCCCGGGCAACCAGCCCTTCCGCCACCCGACGACCGAGATCATGCCCAATCTCCGCAGGCGCGCGAATCCGTCCGCCGCGCCGGGAGCGGCGCCCGCCCCCGCGCTGTCGGCGGCGCCTGCGCCCGCCCCGGCCGGCGCACCGCCCGCACCGCCCCCCGCGCGCCCACGTCGGCGGTGAGGCGCGGCTGATACCCGATCCGGCAAAAGAATTCTCTCACAGAGGCCACAGAGGTCACGGGGGAACGGCGCTGTTCCTCCGTGACCTCTGTGACCTCTGTGAGAGATCAAGCTGAATTTCCCTCACACTCTAATTCTAATTCTAATGCTAGGGCTCTTCGAGGACGGGCCGCACGGTGCCGGGCGGCGCGAGGACGTAGACCAGCTCGAAGTCCCGCCGCCGCGCGTCGGCCGACGGCTCGAGGCGCACCACCTTCACCCGCCGCGAGGGGACGCTCATGTAGCCGCAGCGCGACTGCGGCGGGCAGCGGCCCATCTCCGTCCCCCACTGCACGTCGACGTGGTGGGTGGGAGAGCGGAGGTCGGTGAAGCCGCTCCGCGTGCTCACCTCCATCCCCAGCTGCAGGTGGCCGATGGGCGACGCCGCCGCGCCGAGCGAGAGCGGGTAGCGCCAGGTGATGGGCCGCCCGTCGGTCGGCACTCGCTGCGAGTAGCCGATCCGGAGCTGTCGGACGCCTCCCGGCGGGATGGCGGGGACGCGGACGTGGATGACGCGCCGTCCGCGATACGCCGCGAGCCCCGCCCGGGGCCGCTCGCGCGCCAAGCCGTCGAGCAGCAGCCGCGCCTCCTCGGGGCGCGTCCACTCGCCGTAGAGCAGGATGTCCTGGCCGAGGTGCACCATCACCTGGTCGACCTCGGCGCCCTCGGGGATGGGGAAGAAGAACGCGCCCTCCACGCTGTCGGACGACGCGTTGCGGATCACGTGGCTCACGTAGGTGGAGGCGATGCCGTGTTCGTTCAGGCTGGCGAACACCCGCACCGAGTCCAGCACCAGCGGGCGCGCCGGGCACGCGCCGCCGCACCGCACCGGGAGCACGATCCCCTGCGCGGCGGCCGGGGACGCAACCGCAAGAGCGAGGAGGGAGAGGAGGGCGGTGGGGCGCATGGTGGCTTCGGACATGGGGGAAGGGCCCGGCGTGCGCGAATGTGTACCGCGCGCTCCCACATCCGTGTTCCCGCCCGGCCTCTCCGTGTCTCTGCGTCTCTGCGTGAGATGCTTTACGGCTGCCGGTGCACCACGCCGTTCTTCATCACGAAGACCACGCCGCTCTCCAGCCGCCGCACGTCCTGCAGCGGGTCGCCGGAGACGGCGACCACGGCGGCCAGGCGGCCGGGCGCCAGGGTGCCGACGCGCGACTCCCACCCCAGCAGCTTGGCCGCCGAGCTGGTGCCGGCGACGATCGCCTGCATGGGCGTCATCCCGCCCCACTCGGCCATCAGCGTGAACTCGTGCCCGTTGGCGCCGTGCGCGCCGACGCCCGCGTCGGTGCCCAGCGCGATCGGCACCCCCGCCGCCACGGCGATGCGGATGGCGTTGCGCATGGCCGCCCCCGCCGCGCGCGCCTTCTCGGCGCGGAGGCCGGTGAGCACGCCGCGGTCGGCGGCGCGCACCACGGCCTCGCCGGCGCTGAGGGTGGGAACGAGGTAGGTGCCGCGCTGCACCATCATTCGCGCGCCCTCCGCGTCCAGGAAGGAGCCGTGCTCGATGGAGTTGACGCCCGCGCGCACCGCGATCTTGATCCCCTCCGTGCCGTGTGCGTGCGCGGCCACGCGGCGCTCCTGGCGGTGCGCCTCCTCCACCAGCGCGGTGAGCTCCTCGAGGGTGTACTGCGCCACGCCCACCGCGTCGCCCTCGCTCAGCACGCCGCCGGTCGCGCAGGTCTTGATCACGTCGGCGCCGTACTTGGTCTGGTAGCGCACGGCGGCGCGCACCTGCTCCACCCCGTCGGCAACGCCGTTCTGCGGCGAGCCGTCCATCAGCCCCGGCCGGTAGCCGTTCTCGTCGCAGTGCCCGCCGGTGATGCCGATGGAGTTCCCCGCCACCTGCATCCGCGGGCCGATCGTCCACCCCTCGTCGATCGCCTTGCGCAGCGCCACGTCCTGGAACTCCGGCGAGCCGAGCACGCGGATGGTGGTGAAGCCGGCCATCAGCGTGCGTCGCGCGTTCTCGGCGCCGACGATGGCGGCGAAGCCGGGGAATTCGTGCACCGCGGCCTCGTCGGCGCCGGGCTGTCCCAGCGCGCGCCCGATGATGTGCACGTGCGCGTCGATGAACCCCGGCAGCAGCGTGGCGTCGCCCAGGTCGATCACGCGCGCGCCGGCCGGCGCGGCGGCGCCCCGGCGGCCGACGGAGACGATGCGGTCGTCGGTCACCACCACCTCGCCGTTGGCGATGGGGGCGGCGCCGGTGCCGTCGATCACCCGCGCGGCGCGGAGGATCACGGTGCCGGTCCCCTTCACCGGGTAGCCCTGGGCGTGGAGCGGGGACGCGAGCAGGAGCGCGGCGGCGGCCGCGGCGAAGGTCGGGCGGGTCAAGTGCGCCTCCGGGAGGGTGGACGAGGGGGAGGTTCGGGCCGACGGCAGGGTCTCACGCAGAGACGCGGAGGACACGGAGGTCAGGCGAAGCGCGCGCGACTCCGCTCCCGCGCCTTGTGCGCCTCCACCTCGCGGTCGCGCGGCGGGGCGGAGATCTCGAGCGACGCGAGCAGCCGGCGCGCGGCCTCGGTCACCTCGTCGACGGCGCGGTTGAAGGCGTCTTCGTTCCGCCTGGAGGGGCGCGTGGTGCCGCTCAGCTTGCGCACGAACTGCAGGGCGGACGCGTGGATCTCGTCTTCCGTGGCCGGCGGCTCGAAGTTGGCGAGCACCTTGATGTTGCGGCACATGTCGATTCTCCCTTCTCTCTGCGTGCCTCGGCGTCTCTGCGTGAGACGCTGTTTTCATTCGACCGCGATGGTGCGCCACTTCCCCTGCTCGAAGCGGAGGAGGCTGAGGATGCAGCGCGTGGCGTGGCCCACCAGGATCGCGATCCAGACGTGCAGCGGCTGCAGCGTGCCCGTCTGCTGGATCACGAAGCAGATCCCCAGCGGCACCATCACCTGCGAGACGATGGAGATGTAGAGCGGGCCCTTCGTATCCCCCGTCCCCTGCAGCCCGCCGGTGTAGGTGAGCGCGCAGGCCAGGAACATCCCCGACACGCTCAGTACCCGCAGGAGCTGCGTGCCGATCTGCACCACCACCGGCTCGTCCATCCCGAACAGCCCCAGGAGCTGGCCGGGGAAGAAGAAGAAGAGGAGCCCGAAGCCGGCCGCGGCCATCACGCCGAAGCGGGCCGCCGTGTGCACCGCCTTCGCCGCGCGGTCCGGCTGCCTGGCGCCCAGGTTCTGCCCGGCGACCGCGGCGGCCGCGCCCATCAGCCCCATCGCCGTCCAGGTGATGAAGGAGAAGAGCTGGCCGTACGAGACCGCGAACGCCGCCTGCGAGGCCGCGCTCTGCGCCAGCGAGCCGATGAACGCCAGCATCAGCACGCCGCCCACGTTCATCGCGATCCCCTGGATCCCCGTCGGCAGGCCGAAGCGGAAGAGCGAGCGGATCACCCCCCAGTCCGGACCCCAGCCGCCCCCGCGCGGGAACGACACCACCCATCCCCCGCTCCAGAGCTTCCAGAGCGAGTACACGGCCACCAGCCCCGAGGCGATGCAGGTGCCCATCGCCGCCCCCATGGTGCCGTAGGCGGGGATGGGGCCCAGCCCGCGGATCAGCACCACGTTCAGCACCACGTTCAGCGCCGTCATCACCAGCCCCATCACCATGGGCGTGCGGGCGTCGCCGGCGGAGCGCAGGGCGCCGCCCAGCATGAAGAACACGAGCATCCCGCTGCTGAACATGAACATGGTGCGCAGGAAGGGGAGCGCCTCGGCCTTCACCCCCGGCGCGGCGTTCACGAAGTCCAGCAGGTACGGGGAGAGGAACCAGCCGATCGGCGCCATCACGAAGAGCGCGATGCCGATGGCGGTGAGGAACGCCTGGTAGACGGTGTGGTCCACCCTCTCCGTCTGGCCCGCGCCGGCGTAGCGCGCCACCAGCACGCTCATCCCCATGAAGAGCGAGGAGATGAAGACGATCACGATCAGGAAGATCTGCCAGGAGACGCCGATGGCCGCGTTCCCGTTGAAGCCCACCAGGTGCCCCACCAGCACGTGGTCGATCATCCCCTGCAGGCCGCCGATCAGGTTCGTCACCATGGTGGGCCAAGCGATCTTCCACACCGCCGCCGTCAGCGGCCCCTCCACGATGGAGCGGTCGTAGCGCCGGCCGCCGGCCGCGGCCGGCACCGGCGAGGGCGGGCGGGCGGGCTCGGCCGCGGCGGTGTCGAGGGCGGCGGGCGCGGGGACGTCGCTCAAGGGAGGATCACGCGGGTACGGGAGAAGGAGGCGGGGCTACGGCTTCAGGCCGAGCGACGCGCGGCCGCTCTCCATGTCGAACGGCACCGAGCTGTGCTCGTGCACCACCATCCAGCGCCCATCGAGCTTGCGGAAGCAGGTGGTCACGCGCCACCACATGTCGATCGGCCAGCCGTCGGTGGTGACGGCGTCGACGTGGTTCAGGCCGTGGGCGAAGGCCACGCCCTCGCCGACGACGAGCTCCAGGTCGCGCGTCTCGAAGCCGATGGGCCCCTCGCGGAACTGGGAGAACCACGCCCGCAGCCGCTCCGCCACCTCGTCGCGGCCGCCGTAGCGCAGCGGGTCGATCAGGTCGAACGAGCGCACCTCGGGCACGTAGCGCGCGAGCGTCGCGTCGGCGTCCTTCGCGCGGATGCCGCGGGTCCGCTCGTCGATCAGCCGGCGCAGCTCGGCCTCGTCGTTCCCACCGTCGTCTTCGATCGTCATCTCATCACCCTGATCGAGGTCGATGGACGCGCCGGGTAAAGTTCACCCGGCGACGCCGGTTTCGCCAACCCCTCAAACCGCATTCTCTCACAGAGGTCGCAGAGGTCGCGGAGGAACCGGGTGCTTTCCTCCGTGTCCTCCGTGGCCTCTGTGAGAGCTATTTCTGTTCATGTGGGCCTGGGCGATCCGAGGTTGGCGGCGCGGTCGAGGAGGAGGGCGCGCTCGCGGGCGTTCTGGGTGAGCGACGCCGCGCGCGCGAGCTCGGCCCGGGCCTCGTCCACGCGGCCGAGCTTGGCGAGCAGGTCGCCGCGCACGCTGGGGAGAAGGTGGTAGCCGCGCAACGCCGGCTCCTCCGCCAGCTGATCGGCGAGCTCCAGCCCCGCGGCGGGGCCGAAGGCCATCCCCACCGCCACCGCGCGGTTCAGCTCCACCACCGGCGAGGGCGCGAGCTGGGCCAGCGCGTCGTAGAGCGCGGCGATGCGCGCCCAGTCGGTCTCCTCGGCGGTGCGCGCGCGGGCGTGGCAGGCGGCGATCGCGGCCTGCAGCGCGTAGGGGCCCAGCGCGCCTCCCAGCTCCGCCGCGCGCTCCAGCGCCGCCAGCCCGCGGCGGATGAGGAGCTGGTCCCACCGCGCGCGGTCCTGGTCCAGCAGGAGCACGGGCTCGCCGCGGGGGCCGGTGCGCGCCCGCAGCCGCGACGCCTGGATCTCCATCAGCGCCACCAGCCCGTGCACCTCCGGCTCGCCCGGCACCAGCCCGGCGAGGACGCGCCCCAGGCGGAGCGCGTCTTCGCAGAGCGCCGGCCGCACCCAGTCGTCGCCCGCGGTGGCGGAGTACCCCTCGTTGAAGATCAGGTAGATCACGCCGAGCACCGAGGCCAGCCGCGCCTCCAGCTCGGCGCCGCGCGGCACCTCGAAGGGGACGCGCGCCTCGGAGAGCGTGCGCTTGGCCCGCACGATCCGCTGCTGGATGGTGGAGACGGGGACCAGGAAGGCGCGCGCGATCTCCTCGCTGGTGAGGCCGCCGAGGAGGCGCAGCGTGAGCGCCACCCGCGCCTCCATGGAGAGGACGGGGTGGCAGCAGATGAACACCAGCCGCAGCAGGTCGTCGCCCACGGGGTCGTCGAGGGCGGCGTCGAGCTCGGGGACGGCGGCGTCCTGCAGCTCCTCCAGCTCGTGGGCGAGCTCGGCGTGCTTGCGGTCGAGGAGCTTCCCCCGGCGGAAGGTGTCGATGGCGCGGCGCCGGGCGGTGGCCATCAGCCAGGCGCCCGGGTTATCCGGCACGCCCGACTCCGGCCACCGCTCCAGCGCCGCCACCAGCGCGTCCTGCGCCAGGTCTTCCGCCGTCCCGATGTCGCCCGTGATCCGCGCGAGCCCCGCGATCAGCCGCGGCGACTCGATGCGCCAGACCGCGTCGACGGCGCGGTGCGTATCGGTGACGCTCATGGGCGCGCGGGGCGGCGGCTCAGGAGTTCTTCTCGCAGTTGACGATCCAGGGGATGCCGAAGCGGTCCACGCACATCCCGAAGCGCTCTGCCCAGAAGGTCTGCTGCATCGGCATCCGCACCTCGCCGCCCTCGGAGAGCCCGGCGAAGATGCGCTCCGCCTCGGCCGGGTCGTGATTCACGATCGACACGGAGAAGCCCTGCGGCTTCTCGAAGTGCGGCGGCGGCGCGTCCGAGCCCATGATCACCTGGTCACCCACCTGCAGGCTCACGTGCATCACGGCGTCGTGCCAGTCGGGCCCCACCTGGTCGCGCATCGGCGAATCGCCGTGCGTCTGCATGAAGGTGATCTTCCCGCCCAGCACCCGCTCGTAGGTGCGGAACGCCTCGGCGCACCGGCCATCGAAGTTGAGGTAGGGGCTGATCTGCATGGGAATCGTCTCCGGTTCGGGGTCGTGCGGGGGCCTGGGGATAGAGTGCCAAGTGCCAAGTGCCAAGTGCCAAGTGCCAAGTGCCAAGTGCCAAGTGAGTGCCGCGTGCCGGAACGGAGTCTCGGCGCGCGGCGACTCGAATTGCAAGGACGGTGCGGCGGCTCGGTGCGGCTCAGTCGCCCTTGTCGCAGCCGACCATCCAGGGGGTGCCGAAGCGGTCCACGCACATCCCGAAGCGCGGGGCCCAGAAGGTCTTCTGCAACGGCATCCGCACCTGGCCGCCCTCGGAGAGCCCGGCGAAGATGCGCTCCGCGTCCGCGGGTTCCTCGACGTTGATCGACACGGAGAAGCCCTGCGGCTGCTCGAAGTGCGGCGGCGGCGCGTCCGAGCCCATGATCCGCTGGCCGCCCACGCGCAGGCTCACGTGCAGGACGCGGTCGTACTGGTCCGGCGGCGTCTGGTCGCGCACGGGCGAGTCGCCGTTCGTCTGCATGAGCTCGATCTCGCCGCCCAGCACGCGCGCGTACGTGCGGAACGCCTCGGCGCACTGGCCGTCGAAGAAGAGGTAGGGCTCGACCTTCATCGTCATCTCCCGGTTTTGGGGTGGGTGCGGGGGCCTGGGGTGAAAAAGTGCCAAGTGCCTAGTGCCTAGTGCCAAGTGCCTGGTGCCGAGCTCCTTCACCGCACAGCGACGGCCTCGGTGTGCGCCTCGGCCTCGGAGAGCCGCTTGAGGTCGGCGAGGCCCTGCTCGAACTGGCCGCCCACCATCCGGTCCATGTTGACGAAGAGCGAGATCGCCTTCCCCAGGAACGGGTTGCGGCCGCTCATCGCCCAGGTGACGGTGACGCCCTCGGGGGCGGGGCGCAGGGTGAACTCCACGTCGTTGGTGGCGGCGAAGGGCTTGATGAACTCCGCGCGCACGCCCACGCGGCGGTTCGGCTGGACGGCGGTGAGCGTCATCCGGCCCTCGCCACTGTGCTCGCTCACGTAGTGGTATGCGGAGCCGACACCGGCGGGCGCGCCCTCGAACGTCTTCCGCATGCCGGCGTCCTTCTCGAAGGGATTCCAGCGCTCCCAGCGGTGCAGGTCCTCGATCTGCGCGAACACCACCTCCGGCGGCGCCGCGATGGTCGCGCTGCGCTCGATGCGGAACGCGGCGGGGCGGGTGGCGATCACGACCAGCAGTACGGCAAGCAGGGCGGCGACGCCCAGTCCAATCTTCGCGAGCATGAGAAACCTCCCGGGTCCTCAGGTGAACGGGCCGCCGCGACGGCCCGGTGCGTGTCTGTAACGATTCTGCCGAGATCCAGCTCCCGCCGCGGCTACGGCGCGGCCATCTCGTCCTGGAGCCGGGCGTAGCGTTCGAGCGTCTCGCCGGAGGCCAGGTCTTCGAGCTCGTAGAGCGGGCGGATCTCGATCTCCACGTTCCCCCCGCCATCCTCCACCGGCCAGCGCTTCACCCACTCGATCGCCTCTTCCTTCGAGCCCACCTCGTAGAGCGAGAAGCCGGCGACCAGCTCCTTGGTTTCGGCGAACGGGCCGTCGACCACGACCGGCTTCCCCTCGGTGAACTTCACCCGCGCGCCGAAGGAGCTCGGCCTCAGCCCCTCGCCGGACCGCATCACGCCGGCGCTCACCAGCTCCTCGATGTACCGGCCCATCGCCTTGAGCAGCTCGGGGGTCGGCGCCGCGCCCGCCTCGGTCTCCGCGTCGGCCTTGCGGATGATCAGGAACCGCATCTTCGTCCACCCTCTTCGAGGTCCAGGGCCGGGGGCTCCCGGCGCCTCCGCCGTCCGAGCCCCGGCCCCGCGCGCGCTCCGGCCGGGCGGCTACTGGCGCGCCGCCACCTCGGCGCGCAGGCGCTCCTCCTGCTCGCGCAGCTCGGGGGTGAACTCCTCGCCGAAGTCCTCCGCCTCGAACACCGGGCGGATCTCGATCTCCGTGTCGTCGTCGAAGGGGGCGCGCTTCAGCCACTCGATCGCCTCGTCCATCGACTTCACCTGCCAGAGCCAGAACCCCGCGAGCAGCTCCTTCGTCTCCGCGAAGGGCCCGTCGATCACCGTCCGCTGGCTCCCCGAGAACCGCACCCGCACCGCCTTCGAGGTGGGATGGAGCCCCTCGCCGGCGAGCATGATCCCCGCCTTCACCAGCTCCTCGTTGAACCTGCCCATGGCGGCCAGCATCTCCTGCTTCGGCATCTCGCCGGCTTCGCTCTCGGGGCTCGCCTTGACCAGCACCATGACGCGCATCGTCGTTCTCCTTGAGTGTTGGTTCGTCAGCCCGCGTTCATCGCGGCTCTACCTGAACGACGAACGGCGGCACGCCCGATCGACATCGCGGAACGGCCGCTTTCAATCGGACGGGATCAGGACGTCGTCGCCTCGGTCGTCTCGCCGCGGCGGCGGGCGATCAGGGCGTCCAGGCTCCACGGGCCCGCGCCGGCGAACGCCAGGTAGAGGAAGAGGAAGCAGTACAGGATGGCGGGCGCGCCCATGTTCACGCTCGGCCAGGGCGACTGCGGCGCATGGAACTGCCAGTACGCCACCGCCATCTCCCCGGAGAGGATGAACGCCGTCGGCCGGGTGAGCAGGCCGAGCACGATCAGGATGCCTCCGACGATCTCCATCCACCCGCCGATCCACGCCTGCGAGAAGGCGGGGATCTCGACTCCGGGCGGGAGCGGGGGAGTGCCGAAGATCTTCATCGTACCGAAGGTGATGAAGACCGCGCCCACCACGATGCGGACGATGCTCAGCACGCGGCCGGGCCAGGGCGGGGGCGCGGGTTCGAAGATCGACATGGTCCTCTCGGATCTGATGGTGGGGATTCAGCTCGGGCGACGGTTCGCGCCGCACGGAGATGATGGGGATGCGAGCCGCCGGTCTCGTTCCCCGGGTTGGAAACCCAGGGCTGGAACGGCACCAAGTCCGCCTTCGCGGACTGCGGCTCCAGCTTCTCCGCGCGGCCGGAAGCTGCCGCGCGCACCGCCGCCTCGGCCGCGTCACCCCTCTCCCCGCTGTGGGGGAGAGGGGCCGGGGGTGAGGGGTGCCGCGGCGCGCACCCTCTTCGGGTCCGAGCACGCAACTCGCAGCGTGACGGGACGGCGCCTTCTTCGCGGCGGCGCACAATCTACACGCTGGACAGGAACTGCACGAGGCGGTCGAGGGTCTGGTTGCCGCCCTCGATGGCCTTGACCTCCCGCACCACGTACTCGCGCGCCGCGGCGGTGGGGAAGAGCGAGCGCATGGTCAGCCGCGTGCGGCCACCCTCGTCGGCGAAGGTGACCGTCACGTGGAACTCGGGATCGGCCCGCTCGCCGCCGTGGTCGTACACCAGCCGCTCGGGGCGCACCACCTCGTGGTAGGTGATCCAGTTCGGGTAGTCGGTGCCGTCGGGGCCGTGCATGATGAACCGCCAGGTGCCGCCCGGCCGCACGTCCATCTCGTGCGTGGTGGTGGTGAAGCCCGTCGGCCCCCACCACTCGCCGACGTGCGCCGGGTCCGTGAATGCCTCGAACACCCGCTCGCGCGGCGCGTCGATCAGCCGCGTGATCACGATCTCGCGGTCCGCCGTGGCCGACGCGGACGAATCGGTGCCTGCGCTCGTGGTCGTCATCGCTCTCTCCTCCGGGTCCGTTGTCCGTAGATGCTCTCCGCACGCTCCCGCTACTCCCCGCCGCCCCCCTGCTCCTCCCCCGCGCCCCGGAGCCCGCCGAGGTACGCCGACAGCCGGTCCAGGCGCTGCTCCCAGTGGGCGCGGTACTGCTCCACCCAGGCGTCCACCTCGCGCAGCGGCTCGGCCTGCAGCCGGCAGGGCCGCCACTGGGCCTCGCGCCCCCGCTCGATCAGCCCGGCGCGCTCCAGCACCTTCAGGTGCTTGGAGATGCCGGGAAGGCTCATGTCGAAGGGCGCCGCCAGCTCCGTCACCGTCGCGTCGCCCGCCGCGAGCCGCGCCAGGATCGCCCGCCGCGTCGGGTCGGCGAGGGCGGCGAAGGTGGCGCTGAGGTGATCGCTGCTGTTCATTTGTGGTTAACTTACAGGTTAATTAGCTTATAGGTTAAATAACGAAGTAACCGACGGTGTCAAGGGTCTCACGCAGAGACGCGGAGTCACGGAGAGGTTTGGCGGTTCTCTCCGTGTCTCCGCGTCTCTGCGTGAGACGATCTTCTCAATCGAACTCGCGCCGCGGCGCGGCTTGATCGGGGCCCACGCGGCCGGCCCGGATGTCGGCTTTGAAGTAGTTCTCGCCGCGCACGGGCGAGCCCGCCATGCGCCGCAGCATCGCGATCTGCCCCACGTGGGTGAGCGCGTCGGCGACCGGGCCCTGGAAGATCTGCGCGGGCGGGAAGCCGAGCGGCTCGCCGTCCGCCAGCCGGCGGTCCAGGCGCTCCAGCCCGGCGAAGAAGCGCGCCACCTCGTCGTTCCACGGCAGCGGCTCGGCCACGCGCCAGGTGTGGTGCCCGTCCGCGAGCGCGCAGGCCCAGTCGAAGAGGTCGCCGACGTGGGCCAGGATCTGCCTGGGCGTGCGTGCGCCGGCGCCGGCGTCGAAGTGCGCGAACCCTTCCGGCGCGCCGCGCACCGCCTTGCCGCCGCGGTAGGCGAGCGTCGCCAGCGTGTGCCGCAGCATCTGCCGCGCGCCGTCTTCGGCCTGGCTCATCCCGTTGGTCTCTCCGCGGGGTGGGAGGCTCTGGTGCAACTGCAGGGAGGGAATCCAACTTCAGTCCGGCCCCGGCGGGAGGCAAGGAAAGCACGATCTCTTCCTGTTTCCCAGGCCGGCCCGTGCAACCCCCAGGAATGTCATCCTGAGCGGCGCCGCTGCACCGGACCGTGGTCTGCTCCTGACCGTGGCGGTGCCCGAAGGATCTATCGCATGGGTCCGAGCGAGAGCCGGCCTAACGCTCGGAAGGAGTACAGATCCTTCGGTCGCCGCCGGAAGCCTGTGCAAGATGCGGGTTTAGCGCGGCGGCTCCCTCAGGATGACATCCTTGGGGGTTCGTGCGGAATGCACACTCAAGCTCGCAAGCTGGTATTACACAGAGGCGCTGAGCCGTGGAGGATGGATGTCGGACCGATGGCTGGAGCACACGGTGACAGCGGAGGAGGCGGGGCGCACCGTGCAGGAGGTGCTCACCGGGCCGATGCAGGTGTCGCGGCGGATGATCCAGCGGCTCACCCGCGCCAAGGGGATCCTGCTCAACCGCCGCGGCGCCTTCCTGGGCCGCAAGGTGAAGGCGGGCGACGTGGTGTCCGCGCGCGTGGGCGTCGACGAGTCGGCCGGCCTCGCGCCGGTGGAGATGCCGCTCGCCATCGTCCACGAGGACGGCGAGGTGCTGGTGGTCGACAAGCCGCCGTTCCTCCTCGTCCACCCCACCTCGCCGGAGCAGCGGGAGACGCTGTCGCACGGGGTGGCGCACCACTTCGCCCGCACCGGGGTGAAGGCGAAGGTGCGGCCGGTGCACCGCATCGACCGCGACACCTCGGGGCTGGTGGTGTTCGCGAAGACGGCGCTGGCGCACTCGCGGCTCGACCCGCAGCTCCACCCGGGGGCGCTGGAGCGCGGCTACCTGGCGCTGGTCGACGGCGTGGTGGAGGAGGATTCAGGGGTGGTCGACGCGCCGATCGGCCGCGACCCACGCAACCCGCAGCTCCGCGCGGTGCGCCCCGACGGCGACGCGGCGCGCACCCGCTGGCGCGTGGTGGAGCGCCTCCCGCGCGCGACGCTGCTGGCGGTGGAGCTGGAGACGGGGCGGACGCACCAGATCCGCGTGCACATGATGCACTTCGGCCACCCGGTGCTCGGCGACCGGCAGTACGGCCGCGCGGGGACGGGGCTCATCCGCCGGCAGGCGCTGCACGCGGCGCGGCTCTCGTTCGCGCACCCCTCGACCGGCGAGCGGATGAGCTTCGAGGCGCCGCTCCCCAGCGACATGGGCGAGCTCGTCGAGCGGTTGAGGAAGTAGATCTCACGCAGAGACGCGGAGACGCAGAGAAACCGAGAGAACGCAGTGGTTTCTCTGCGTCCTCTCAGTTTCTCTGCGTCTCTGCGTGAAACGGCCGTTACTGCCGCCCGCGCCGGCCGCGCTCGCCCCGGTGCTCGCGGACGAGCTGCTGCACCTGCTCGCGCTGCCGCGGGGTGAGCACCGCCTGCGCCTCGCGGAGCGCCTCCTGGCGGTTGCGCAGCATCTCGTCGTGCATCGGCTTCACCTGCTCGCGGAAGCGCTGGAACGCCTGGCGCTGCTGCTCCGTGAGCTGCGGGCGCTCGCCGCGCTGGGCGCGGTCCTCGCCACGCGGACGCCGGCCCCGCATCCCCTCGCCGCGCTCTCCCCGCTCGCCGCGCCGCGCGCGGAGCTCGGGGAGCCCCGCCCGTCGGCGCGCCGCGTCGATGCGCTGCACGATCGGCGCGTTGCGCGACTCCAGCCGCTGGTGGATCGCCTGCAGCCGCTGCACCTGGGCGTCGCTCAGGCCGAGCTGCTGGCGGTAGCGGAGGAGCGCCTGCCCGCCGCGCTGCCCGTCGAGCCCGCCGCGGCGGCCCTGCCGGGCGCCATGCTGCTCGCCGTGCCCCTGCTGCGGAGTGGTCTGCTGCGCCGCGAGCAGCCCGGGGGCCGCGGCGAGCGCCAGCGCCACTGCATACGTACGGATCTTCATCGTCGTGTTCCTTCGGCCGATGGGTGGTCGGCAACCGTCCATCCGGTTGCGCTACAACCATTTACCGCCCGCCGGAGGGAAACGTTGGTTAACGGATGATTAGTCGCCGGAGAGGCGCTCAGGAGGGGCGGCACGATGCGACTGAAGTCGCGGCGCGGCGAGTTTACTCGCATATCCCCACCCACCATCCTGCTGGGCACATGCGAAGGAGCCGCCGGGATCGCTCCCGGCGGCTCCTTGGTGCGTCCCCCTGTCCTGCGTGAAAACGTCTCAGCGGCACTCGCCGGAGACCATGGCGTTCGAGGTCGCGCCCACGCTGGTGGAGCCGTGCGAGAGCGAGTACTTCGCCTGGATCTGCTGCACCCGCTGGCGCGTGGCCATGATCGAGGTGGTGCGGTACGCGCGCGCCTGCATCACCGGGCAGGCGGGGGTGACGCGGAAGCCGAACCCCGTCAGCCCCGGCGCGCATGCCCCGGTCGCCAGCGCCACGGCGCCCGCGAGCGCCAATCCACGGAAGCTGCGCATCGTCCCCCTCCCCACTGGTGGTTTCGTCCGCGCCTGGGTGCGCTCACGGAGAACGCACGACCGGCTCCACAACTTACACCCTCCACGTCCCCCACGCACCGCCGGTGCCACGAACGCGCGAAGGGCGGCCCCGGGGGCCGCCCTTCGTGGGTTCAATCGATCGAGACGCGGTTCAGCGGCCGGCGGTGCGCTGCTCGGCCAGGCGGACCGCGTTGTACACGTTCACCACCCCGCCGGAGACGGAGAGGTTCGCGAAGGGCACGCGCCCGCCGCCCTCGCCCGGGACCACCACGCTCTGGTTGGGGAAGCGGAAGGCCGACTGGATGATGATGTCCTTCACCTCGGCCGCGGTCAGGCTCGGGTAGTAGGCCATGAGCAGCGCCGCCACCCCCGCCACCACCGGCGACGCCATGCTGGTGCCCTGCAGCCGCTCGTACCCGCCGCGCGGCACCGTCGACCAGATCGACACGCCGGGGGCGAAGACGTCCACCCCGGTGCGGCTGTAGTTGGAGAACGACGCCGCCAGGCTGTCGGCCGAGCCGGGGCCCGAGGCGCCCACCTCGATCCAGTTGGACGCGGTGCCGCCCGTCAGGAACCGGCGCGTGGGGTAGCTGGGCGACTTGTCCAGGTCGGCGCCCTCGTTGCCGGCCGCGTGCACGATCAGCACCCCCTTGCCCAGCGCGTAGCGCACCGCCGCGTCCACCGCCTCCTTCTGCGGCGAGTGCGCCTTGCCGAAGCTCATGTTGATCACCTGCGCGCCGTTGTCGGCCGCGTAGCGGATGGCGTTGGCGACGTCCTTGTCGCGCTCGTCCCCGTCGGGCACGGTGCGCAGGATCATCAGCTTTACCGCCGGCGCCACCCCGTCGAGCCCCGCGTTGTTGCCGCGCACCGCGCCGATGATGCCGGCCACGTGGGTGCCGTGCGTGGCGTCGGGGCCGGTGACCTCGGCGTTGCCGTAGCCGCGCTCGTTCAGGTTGGTGGTGTCGTCGCCCACGATGGTGCGCGGGTTGAAGTTGGGGTTGAGCCCGTACTGCAGCCGGTTCTCCAGGTCCCTGCGCGCCCCCTCCAGCACCGCGGGGGTGATCCCGTCGGCCGCCAGCCGCAGGAACATCTCCCGCGCCTGCTGCACGTCGCCGCGGATGGACTGCAGCGCGCGCACCCGCTCCACGGTGACCGAGTCGCCGTTCAGCCCCTGCTTCAGCACGTCGGTGATGCGCGTCATCGCCACCACGTACTGCTTGACGTTCTGGAGCTGCTGCGCGGCGTCGGCGCGGTCGGCGTTGAGCTTCGTCTTCACCTCGTTGTAGAGGCGGAAGTCGCGCTTCGCGGCCTCGGTGCTGGTGTCGGGGCTCGCGACCTCGAACCGGGGGCGGAGCCGCGCGTAGATGCGCACCGACTCGTAGGTGTCCTGGCTCACGTCGCGGCCGTCCCTGCCGCCGATGAAGTCCCACCCGTGCACGTCGTCCACGTAGCCGTTGCCGTCGTCGTCGCGGTTGTTGCCGGCGACCTCGCGCGGGTTGGTCCAGACGTTGGCCGCCAGGTCCGGGTGCGTGATGTCGACGCCGGAGTCGATGATGGCGACGGTCACGGTGCGGCGGGGCTGGCGCCCGGCGAGCAGCTCGCGGTAGGCGCGCTCCAGCCCGATCCCGTTCACGTGGTTCACGGTGGGGTCGAGCTGCCACCAGTTCTGCGGCGGCTCGGTGGAGGTGGCGTCCTGGGGCGCCTCCTGCGCGGCGAGCGGCGCGGCGGGGGCGAGCGCCAGCGCGAGCGCGGGCACGAGGAGCAGGCGGAGATGCTTCATGATCGCATGGAAAGGTTGAAGAAAGCCGCCGCGCGGCACCGGGTCGCGAGGCGGCGAGTGCTCAGTACCTCAAAGCCCGGCGCGGGGTTCCGGGGGCCTGCGGCCCGAGTTCGCAGAGGCACGGAGAGGCAGGGCGGATCCGGCGGCAGCGGTCGTCCGGCGTCAGTCGCCGACGATCTGGTTGAGGCCGTCGACGACTTCCGCCATCTCCTCCACCGAAGCTTCTCCGAGCAGATCACCGATGCGTTCTGCCGCGAGCGTCCGGATCTGGCTGATCTTCACCCACGACTTTTTGGGGAGCGTGTCGGAGTCGAGCTCTAGCGTCAGTGGAAACCCTGCGCGTTGCGGCTGGCTCGTCAGCGCCATCGCGATCACCGTCCCGGATCGATCGTTGAACACGTCATGGCTCAGGATCAGGACGGGGCGCCGCCCTCCCTGCTCATGGCCGCGGACAGGATCGAGATCGGCCCACCTGATCTCCCCTCGGCGAATGCGCACGGGTCAGTATTCCGGCCACGACGCGAGATCGCCCGCGAGTCCCTCCTCCGCGAGCGCTCGCTCCTCGGCGGGATCGAGCCGCGCGCACGCCTCCGCGAGCCGGGTGCGGCGAAGGCGGCGGACCTGCTCCGCTACGGCGGCTTCGATGGCCTGGCTACGATTGGCGAAGCGCCGCTGTCGGACCAGGATGTCGACCTGGCTGACCAGTGCGGCTTCGAGCGTGACGGCGATTTTCGTCTTTGGCATGGTAGGATGATATGTCATACCAACGAGTGCGTCAATCGTGCTGCCACACCTCCAGTGAGGGCCGAAGCTGTTCACGGTGGGGCAGGGATGTGGGTCACCCGTGCCCCGTCTGCGCATGTACGATCTCCAGCGCCAGATCCGCCTCCTCGGCGTATCTCCTTGTCCTGTTGTCGTTTGGAGGCGATGGAGCCTCTGCCTGCCGAATGGCGCGCGACGTGAATGCACGGGCCGATGGAGAACGTCCGCTTGTGGCCAATCCATCCCGCTCCCCTCGGTTTTCGGAGGACCCTTCATGCGCACCTCGCCGCCACGCGTTCGCCCCGTACTCCTGCTCACTGCCCTGGCGCTGCTGGCCGCCGCCTGCTCGCGCGACGTGCTCGACCCCGCCGCTCCCCACTCCGCAGCCGACGCCCCCCGCCTCGCCGCCGCCGCAGGGGCCGGACGGCCGGCGTTCGTCCGGAACGCGGTGAAGTACCGCGAACGCGGCGCGAAGCCCGCCACCGGGCGGTCGGGCACCTCCACCCTGGCCGTGCGCGCGCTCCTGGGCGGGGACGGGGTCACGGAGCTGGAGGTGACCACGGGCACGTTCGATCCTCCGGCGGCCACGCGGCCGCTCACCCGGGTGCAGGTGAAGCAGCTCGATTCCGGGGGCCGTCCGCTGCGCACGCTCAACTACGCCAACCCCTCGGGCGGAGCGACCCTCGCGGTCCGCTACCCGGGGCTGCCGCGCGGAGCGGCGCTGCAGGTGCAGGGGCACGTGACCGAGGGCCGGCGCACGGACGTGGTGACGGTGACGGAGACGGTGCGCCTGCGCCCGGACCTGAGCGTGCGCCTGGATGCGCCGCGGCAGGTCGCGCGCGGCGTCCCGGTGAGCCTCGTCGCCACCGTGAGCGAGGAGAACGGCGACGTGGGCGCCCGCGCCGACTGCGTGCTGTACGTGGACGGGGCCGAGGCCGACCGGGCGCGCGGCATCTGGGTCGACGCCGGGGGCACGGTGTCGTGCGCGTTCACGCACGTGTTCGCCTCCGCGGGTGCGAAGCGGGTGCGGGTGGAAGCCGCGAACGTGTCGCCCGCCGACTTCGACCCGAGCAACAACGCGGCGGAGGCGACCGTGCAGGTGACCGGCGGCGGCGGCGACTTCAACTTCACCGCCACGGCCGAGGACTACGTCGAGAGCACCATGCAGGCGGACAGCATGCGGACGACCTACGACTCGGGACAGGTGACCGAGCAGAAGTCCGCGATCCAGACCCGGCACGCGATCCAGAGCGGCGCGCTGTACGCCTCGATGCCGCACGGCGTGTCGCTCGCCAGCACCCGCGTCCGCGTGTCGCAGTCCACCAACGGCGTCACCGTGCACGCCGGCGCCTGGCCGGAAGCCGCCGCGGGGTATCCCGTGCTGGCCGCCCAGCCCGGCTGCACCTCGAGCTGGAACGGCGGGGTGGTGGTCTACCTGTGCAGCACCGGACCGGCGGACGGCGGCGTGACCCACGTGCAGTACCTGCGCACCACCTCCGAGGTCACCTACTTCGGCGTCCAGCACACCCGCGTCTGGTGGCCCGACGCGCCGGACAACGTGTACGCCTTCACCCTGGAGTGGAGCGGGAGCTACACCGAGCTCGCGCCGCAGGTCACCATGGGCGCCGACTACTCCTTCTCGGTGGAGCTGGAAGACGGCGGCCGCACCTACCGGCTGGACGCCACGGTTCCGCTAGGCGCGCCGCAGACCCGCACGTGGACCTTCTATCCGCCCACCGGCTGGAAGTGCTCCACCGGGTACAACCCGGAGTTCGCGCTCCGCCTGGACGTCTGCCGATATCACCGCGCCGAAGTCACCAAGCGCAACGGTTCCGCCTTCGGCTCCGCGGGGTGACCACCGCGAGCCCGACGCCCTTCGCGATGCGCCGATCCTGAAGCAAGACCGCCCCCGGACCTCATTGCTCCGGGGGCGGTTCGTTGACTCCGGTCCGCGTATTGTGGCGGGCCTGGTGCCCCCGGCAGGTCAGCCGGCCCGGAACCAGGGTGCGGAACACCCCTGTGTGGATCGGCCGGACAGGAGCGTTGTTCTGATGCAGGGCTGACGTTTACGCCCGCAATCACAGGTGCGGCTGCCGGCCGGCTCGCGGAAGAACGAGCCGACGAATGTAGATCGTCCACTATCGGACAATCTGTAACACATCCCCCCCCTCACAGGAGTCTCCTCCATGCCTCACCCGCCCCTCAGTGTCCGTCGCGGCGTCGCGGTCGCCGCCCTCGCGTTGCTCGCGGGCGCCTGCTCGCGCGACGTGCTGGACCCCGCCTCGCCGCGCGCCCCGGGCGCCGCCCCGCACCTCACCACCGCCTCGACCCGGCGGCCCACGCTCATCTCGAACGCGGTGAAGTACCGCGACCTCGGCGCGAAGCCCGCCACCGGCCGGTCGGGCTCGTCCACCCTGGCCGCCCGCGCGCTGCTGGGCAAAGACGGCGTCACGGAGCTGGAGGTGACCACGGGAACCTTCGATCCCGTGCCGGAAGCCACCCGGCCGCTCACCCGGCTGCAGGTGAAGCAGCTCGACTCCGACGGCCATCCGGTACGCACGCTCAACTACAACGACCTTGCGGGCGGAGGCACCGCGGCGTTCCGGTACGAAGGGCTGGCACGCGGAACGACGCTGCAGGTGCAGGGGAACGTCGCCGAGGCTCCACGCACGGATGTGGTGACGGTGACCGGGACCGTCCACCGGCGTCCCGATCTGCGGATCGGCACGGTGACGCCGCTGCAGGTCAGGCTCGGGTTCCCGATGAACGTCGACGTCACCGTGAGCGAGCTGAACGGCGACGTGGGTGCCCGTGCCGACTGCGTGCTGTACGTGGACGGCGTGGAGGCCGACCGCGCGCGCGGCATCTGGGTGGACGCCGGCGATGCCGTGTCGTGCTCGCTCACGCACGTATTCGAGTCCGTGGGCTCGAAGCAGATACGGATGGAAGTCGCGAACGTGTCTCCCGGCGACTTCGACCCTTCCAACAACGTGGCCCACGCCACCGTGCAGGTCGCCGGCGCCGGCGGCGACTTCAACTATTACGCCTATGCCGAACACTACGTCGAGAACTCGGTGCAGATCGGCAACAACCGGATCGTCTACGACGCGGGACAGGTGATCGAGCAGAACGACACGACCCACTCGACGCACGCGATCCAGATCGGCAACCTGTACGCGTCGCTCCCGCACGGCCTGTCGCTCGCCACGACGAGCGTCCGGGTGTCGCAGTCCACCGACGGCGTCATCCTGCACGCCGGCGGCTGGCCCGACGCCACGGACGGATATCCCCTCCTTCCCGACCCCGACTGCATGTCGAACTGGCACGACGGGGTCGTCGTCTACGTGTGCAGCACGGGAACGGCGGATGACGGTTACACGAGCGTGCAGTACGTCCGCGGTGGCTCGGCGTTGACGTACTACGGCATCCAGTACATCCGCACCTGGTGGGCGGGTGCGCCCGAGTACGTGTACAGCTTCACCGTGGAGTGGAGCGGGGGCTGGAGCGACCCCGGGTTCCAGACCCCCATCGGGCGCGACTATTCCTTCCTGGTGGAGCTGACGGATGGAGACCGCACCTACCGGCTGGACGCCACGGTTCAAATGGGCGCGCCGGAGACCTCGACGTGGACCTACTATCCGCCGGATGGCACGCGGTGCTCCACGGAATACCTCCCCGATCCGGGGTTCCGCTGGGACATCTGCACCTACCACCGCGCCGAGCTCACCATACGCCGGGGATCCGCCGTCGGCTTCGCGGAGTGACCTCGGCGCATGCCTGGGCTCACCGGGTGAATCGGGCCCGGTAGCTCCGGATCGGGACGCGTGCCGAAGCCGGTAAAGACTCGTTTCACGCAGAGACGCGGAGACACGGAGAGGACTGCCAACAGAATGGCTCTCACAGAGGTCACGGAGGTCACGGAGGAAAGCACTGCATTTGCTCTGTGACCTCTGTGGCCTCTGTGAGAGATTGCAGCTTGAATCTGCTGGCCGCATGCACAGTCAATCAGCGGAATTGGTATCAGGCCGCGAGCGAAGCCGTCATTCCCGGACGGAGAACGGTGATGGGGATCGTCTCGGTGGACGAAGGGCTGAATGCAGAGAGCATCAGATAGTCGCTGACCGGCCTGGACTGCAGCAACGTGACTGCGAGCTCGCGCAGCTCAGGAGAAAGCCGGGCAAGTCCGGAGAGCGGGAAGCTCCGGGGGCCGAGGTCCGTCTGCTGCGCGAGCAGCGAGAAGTCGAACAGCGTGATCCCCACCGCGCGTCTGCTCCGTTTGTCGACGCGCAGCAGGATGTGGTCGCTCAGCTCCAGCCCCGTGGCGGCTTCGCCCGGCGCAAATGAAACGGAGAGGGTGTCGCTGGGCTCGTCGTAGCGGATCTGTGCCTCGTTCATGGCATCATCCGATTTCCTTCAGGTGAACGCGACCGGCAACGCCCAGGTAGCGCTGCGAGAACGCCCTCGCGAAGCTGAAGCCGGCGACCTGCCAGAACCACACGCTCGTCGCCAGGAACCCGATGCCGAGCGCGAGCAGGCCCAGGAACGAAAGGGCGAGCGCCGCGAGCGCGATGGCCCAGGCGTGCCAGTACCCGGGGCCGTCTTCCAGCGCGCGGCGCAGGGCGCGGGCGGGGTTGTAGATCTCGGCGGGGTCGAAGGCGATGCAGTAGTGCGTCATGTAGCCGGGAATCGCGAGCGTGGCGAGCGCCAGCAGCACGCCGCCGGCGGCCGCGAGCGCGGGGAGGCCCGCGAGCCGCGCGAGCAGGAGCAGCGCGGCCCCCGGCGCGTAGTAGAACGCCATGCCGCCGAAGGTCACCAGCCCGTGCCGCAGCAGCTCGCCGTAGCCGCGGCCCGATTTCCCGCACCCGCACGTCGCTGCTCCCGTAGCGGATCAGCGCAGGCGGGCTTCCGTCCGAGATGGCGTCCGAGAAGCCCACCAGCCGCCCGCCCTGATAGACCTCGTATTCCCACCCGGCCGGAACGCTGGCCCCGATCGGCACCAGCCCAAAGACCGACTCCTGCGTGTGCGGGACGTTGGTGATCCTCACGCCCTAGAGCTGATGGAGGAACGGCCCCTCGGCCGGCCCTCGCCCCCGAGGCTGGCGCCCGCCGAGAGGCTGGAGGGCATGGTGCCGAAAAGACGCACGAGCATTTGCGCGTACGTCGCGGTCCTTCGGGGCAACCACGAGTATTGCATCGTGCACAATTTGCCGTTAAACATAGCTGATCTAAATGGTAAGTTCCCTGGCATCCCACGTTCCCGGCGTGGTTCCTCCACGCTGCTGCTCCAAGGCAGGCACCCCTGAGGAGGAGAGCCATGATCAAGCTGAAGCTGTCGCCCGAAGACCTGCGCGTGGAATCGTTCGCGACCCATGATCCGGACGCGAAATCATCCGGCTCGGTACACGCGCGGTCCGCGATCAGCGACGGCCCGTGCGAATCCGGCGAAGTGTCGTGCAACTGGGAAACGTGCTATCCTTACTGCACCCAAACGGACGTGGGCTGTTGCGGTACGTACGACGGCGTCAGAGGGGAGTGCACCGCGGACTGCCCGGAGGCTACGCAGGAAGCGAACCCCTGCACCTATGACGGAGGCGGAGGGATGTGCCAATCGTACGTGTGCTAGCGCGGGGCCGCACGGCGCCTGCACTTCCACCGATCCAATCCCGACCCTCTTCCGTGATCCGGGGAGAGGGTCGGCGCGTTTTGCGAGCCGGGTGAGGGGGCCCTACGGCACAGCCCTCCCCGGAAGGCGCCCGGCCGTGCGCCGCCACCGGCGCGTTGCCCGTGGAAATCTCGATCGTGGGTGCCTGCACCTCTGCGTCGCCATCGGCCGGGACGACCACCTCGACGGTCGCCGCGCGCGCCGAGAGCGCCGCCAGCGAGCTGCTGGCGACGGTGACGCGGTAGCGGCCGGGCCGCGCCCGCGCCACGTACCACGCGCCGTCCGTGAACGTCGTGGCGGCCGTCACCTGGCCGTGCTCGTCGGCCAGCTCCAGCGTGATCCCGCCGAGCGCCGTATCCGGCAGCCCCGCGACCTGCCCCCCGACAGGCCGCGTCTGGACGACGGGGAAGTCCACCGTGATCGTCCGGTTCGGGACCGGGCGCGCTCGTTCATGGCATCACCCGATTTCCTTCAGGTAGACGCGGCCATCAACGCCCAGGTAGCGCTGCGAGAACGCCCTCGCGAAGCTGAAGCCGGCGACCTGCCAGAACCACACGCTCGTCGCCAGGAACCCGATGCCGAGCGCGAGCAGGCCCAGGAACGAGAGGGCGAGCGCCGCGAGCGCGATGGCCCAGGCGCGCCAGTAGGCGGGGCCGTCTTCCAGTGCGCGGCGCAGGGCGCGGGCGGGGTTGTAGATCTCGGCGGGGTCGAAGGCGATGCAGTAGTGCGTCATGTAGCCGGGAATCGCGAGCGTGGCGAGCACCAGCAGCACGCCGCCGGCGGCCGCGAGCGCGGGGAGGCTCGCGAGCCGCGCGAGCAGGAGCAGCGCGGCCCCCGGCGCGTAGTAGAACACCATGCCGCCGAACGTCACCAGGCCGTGCCGCAGCAACTCGCCGTAGCCGCGCCACGAGGGCCACGCCGGCTCGCCACGGAGCATGCGGTGCACCATCATCACCCGGTGTCCCATGTTCAGCAGCCACCCCACGAACGGGACCAGCAGCAGCGCCGCCCCGACCAGCACCTCGCGCCGCGCCCGCGCGCTCTGCAGCGGGAACGCGAACGAGCTGCGCAGGTCGAGCGGCGTCTGCAGGTCGATGGGCTCGCGGTCCACGATCGGGTCGGCCTGTCGCGGCGTCAGCTCTCGGAGCGCGACACGGAGACGCGGCGGTAGAGCTCACCGCGCGCGACCAGCGTTCCGGTCATCGTCTGGCCGGTGATGGTGAAGCTCCAGCTGCCGTAGCTCGTGGGGCAGCTCAGCACATGCGTGTCGGCCGCATAGTCGCAGGTGATGTCGCCCATGAACTCCTCCTGCCCCTGCACGATCTTGCTGGCGGAGATCTCGAACCGCTCCCTCACGGCGCGAATTCGGTAGACGACCACCTCGTCGTGGCAGGCGGGGTGGCCCGGCGTGCAGATCGACGTGCCGCGCCAGGTGCCGGCGGGCGTCCGCTGTGCCGCGCTGTCGGCAGGAGCGCCAGCTTGCTGTGCATGCACGGCGTGCGGCGCGGCTGCGGTCAGCGCCGCGCAAAGGAGGAGGTGGAGCGACGAGCGACGCCGAATCCGGAAACAGATCGTCTCAAGCAGAGATGCGGAGACGCAGAGAGAGAACCGCCGAGCCTCCCTGCGTCTCTGCGTCTCTGCGTGAGACGCTTGTACCAGGCTTGATTCACACAGGGAATTTGCGGATTCGGCAGGACGCGCTTTCGCAGGATGGCCAAGCATCGGACGGTGCGGGAGAGAGGACGGGAGATGAGCTGCTCTACACCGAAGACACGGCGGCGGCGCGGAACGTTTCAGCGCTGCCGCCCGTGCCTGACCAGCTCGGGGATCCGGCTCCTGCGATTGGTCGACGTCCATGCGGCGAACGCGGATTCTCAGCCGTGCGACAGGCGCCGGACGGCGGCGAGCGCGGCGTCGTAGTCCGGCTCCTTCATCTGGTCGGCGACGTACTCGGCGTGCGCGATGGTGCCGTCGGGGGCGATGACGAACACCGCGCGCTGCAGCAGCCGCCACTCCTCCAGCAGCACGCCGTAGTCCTCGCCGAACCGCTCGCTGCGGTGCGACGAGAGGAACTCGTGCCGGGCATTTTCAGCCGTCTGCCAGCGGCTGAGCGCGAACGGCAGGTCCATGCTGATGGTGTACGTCTTCACGCCGTCAGGGAGCAGCTCGTCCCACCGCCGCGTCTCCACGTGGCAGACGGGCGTGTCGATCGAGTTGATCACGTTCAGCAGCCGCACCGCCCCCGCCGAGTCCTCCAGCGTCACGGCGTGCGGGAACGCGTCGCCCGGCGACAGGCAGTCGAGCTCGAACGCGGGAGCGGGCTGGCCGGCCGCGAGCTTCCCGCCGACCACGGTGAGCTGGACGGTGTCTTCGAAGGCTTCGCCGGTGCGCTTCTGTGTCATGGGTTCTCGGGGAGCTGACGGAAGAGATGGGCTCTCGCAGAGGCACGGAGGATCGGAGGAGACCCTCTGGTCCTCCGGGCCGCTGTGAGAGATCGGGGTTGAAGACTACGGACTGCGGGGAGAGCCGCTGCGCCCTCTCCGTGCCTCTGCGTCTCTGCGTGAGACGGCCGTTCGTCTACGCCCGCACCAGCGGGCGGTACTTGATGCGGTGCGGGACGTCGGCCTCAGCGCCGAGGCGGCGCTTGCGGTCGAGCTCGTACTCGCGGTAGTTGCCCTCGAACCACACCGTCCGGCTCTCCCCCTCGAAGGCGAGGATGTGCGTCGCGATCCGGTCCAGGAACCACCGGTCGTGGCTGATCACCACCGCGCACCCGGCGAAGTCCAGCAGCGCCTCCTCCAGCGCGCGCAGGGTGTCGACGTCCAGGTCGTTGGTGGGCTCGTCGAGCAGGATCAGGTTGCCGCCGCTCTTCAGCACCTTGGCCAGGTGCACGCGGTTGCGCTCGCCGCCCGAGAGCACCCCCACCTTCTTCTGCTGGTCCTGCCCCTTGAAGTTGAACCACCCGCAGTAGGCGCGGCTGCTCACCTTCACCTTCCCCAGCTCGATGAAGTCCTCGCCCGCCGAGAGCTCCTGCCAGACGCTGTTCTCCGCGTTCAGCGAGTCGCGGCTCTGGTCCACGTAGGCGAGCTGCACCGTCGATCCCACCTTGAGCGAGCCTGAATCCGGGGTCTCCTGCCCCACGATCATGCGGAAGAGGGTGGTCTTCCCCGCGCCGTTGGGCCCGATCACCCCCACGATGCCGCCGCGCGGGAGGCGGAAGGTGAGGTCGTCGAAGAGGAGCTTGTCGCCGTACGCCTTCGCCACCTTCTCCGCCACCACCACCTCGTCGCCCAGGCGCGGCCCGGCGGGGATGTAGATCTCCGCCGACCCCACCTTCTCCCTGGTGTCGGCGTTCAGCAGCTCCTCGTAGGCGGTGATGCGGGCCTTCTGCTTGGCCTGGCGGGCGCGCGGGGCCATCCGCACCCACTCCAGCTCGCGGTCCAGCGAGCGCTGGCGCGCGGAGCTCTGCTTCTCCTCCTGCCGCAGCCGCTCCTGCTTCTGCTCCAGCCAGCTCGAGTAGTTCCCCTTCCAGGGGATCCCCTCGCCGCGGTCGAGCTCCAGGATCCACTCGGCCACGTTGTCCAGGAAGTAGCGGTCGTGGGTGATGGCCACGATGGTCCCCTGGAACTCGGCCAGGTGGTGCTCCAGCCAGGCCACGCTCTCGGCGTCGAGGTGGTTGGTGGGCTCGTCGAGGAGGAGCATGTCGGGCTCCTCGAGCAGCACCTTGCAGAGCGCCACGCGCCGCCGCTCGCCGCCGGAGAGGTTCTCCACCCGCGCGTCGGGGGGCGGCAGGCGCAGCGCGTCCATGGCGATGTCGATCTTGCGGTCCAGCTCCCAGGCGTGGTGCGCCTCGATGGCGTCCTGGAGCTTCGCCTGCTCCTCGAGGAGCGCGTTCATCTCCTCGTCGGTCTCGATCTCGCCGAACTTCGCGTTCACCTCGTCGAAGCGGCGCAGCAGGTCGCGGATGGGCTTCACCCCCTCTTCCACGTTGCCGCGCACGTCAAGGGCGGGGTCGAGCTGCGGCTCCTGCGCCAGGTAGCCGATGCGGGTGCCCTCGGCGGCCCAGGCCTCGCCGTTGAAGTCGGTGTCGACGCCGGCCATGATGCGCAGCAGCGAGCTCTTGCCGCTGCCGTTGGGGCCCACCACGCCGATCTTGGCGCCGGGGTAGAAGGAGAGCCAGATCCCCTTCAGGACCTCCCGCTGCGGCGGGACGATCTTGACGAGGTCCTTCATCACGTAGATGAACTTCGAGGTATCGAGCGCCATCTTTCTTCGTTTTCGGTGGATTGTACGCGGTCCCCGGATTGCGGCGGCGAATCTAACCTCTGAACTGCGGCTCTCACAGAGGCACGGAGGAACGGAGGAACGGAGGAACGGAGGAACGGAGGAACGGAGGAACGGCAGGGGAGCCGGCGGATGAATCCGCAGCAACAGGAACACGAAGTCCGCCTGCGCGGACTCCCACCTTCCGCGCGGCCGCGATCGCGGGGCACGCGACCGGCTGAGGCGAGGCCGAGGTCCGCGAGCCCGGCTGCCGTGAGGCTCGTCGCGCGCCGCTCCATCTCGGGAGCATCGCGGCCGGTAGTCCGCGAAGGCGGACTTCGTGTGGTTGTTGCAGCGGTTTCAACCGCCCTGCTCCCCGGCGGGGGACAGAACCACGGCCGGCCGCGCGTTCGCATGGAGACGGCGCCGCGAGGGGGTTGACGGCGGGGGGCGGCGGCGGTTTCGTGGGGAAGGGAAGGAAACGTCCGTACCGGAGCGCAGATGCAGCTCGCCATCGACACCGCGGACCCGCGCCCCATCGAGGCGCAGATCGCCGACGAGGTGCGCCGCGCCGTGGTGCTCGGCACGCTCAGGCCGGAGGATGCGCTCCCGCCCGTGCGCCGGCTCGCCGCGGAGCTGCGGGTGAACCCCGGCGCCGTCGCCCGCGCCTACCAGGCGCTGGAGGCGCAGGGGGTGGTGCAGATGCGCTGGGGGCGCGGCCCCGTGATCGCCCCGCCGCCGTCGCCCGAGGGTGACCGCGCCGCCATGCTCCGCCGCATGGTGGACCGCGCCCTCCGCGACGCGCGCCGCAACGGCATCCCGCCGCTCGAGCTCGCCGACGCCATCCGCGCCGCCGCCGGGGACGCGCCGGAATCCCCCTCCCCCACCCATCCCGCCCGCGCCGGCGGACCCACGCGATGACCGTCGCCCTCCCCACGCACATCGAGGCCGCGGCGATGGCGGCGGAGACGCGCGGCGTGGCCAAGCGCTACGGGCGCCACTTCGCCCTGCTCGGCGTGGACCTGCAGGTGCCCGAGGGCGCCGTCTACGTGCTGGTGGGGCCGAACGGGGCGGGGAAGACCACCACGCTCAAGCTCCTGCTGGGCCTCCTCTCGCCCGACGCGGGGAACGTGCGGGTGCTGGGGATGGACCCGCGCGCCAGCGGGCCGCTGGTGCGGGCGCAGGTGGGGTACGTGCCCGAGCGCGGCGACTGGGGGTACGCGTACATGACCCTCGGGCGGCTCCTGCAGCACCACGCGGTGTACTTCCCGGCGTGGGACTGGGAGTACGCCGCCACCCTGGCGAACGCCTTCGAGCTCGACCTGTCGCGGCCGCTGGGAAAGCTCTCGAAGGGGCTCGCGCGGCGGGTGCACCTGCTGCTGGCGATGGCGCACCGCCCGCCCCTGCTGGTGCTCGACGAGCCGACGGACGGGCTGGACCCGGTGATGCGCGACGAGACGCTGGGGATGCTGGCCGAGCACGTGGCCGACACCGGGTGCAGCGTGCTGATCTGCACCCACATCGTGCACGAGGTGGACCGGCTGGCCGACCACCTGGGGGTGATGCGCGACGGCCGCCTGACCGCCCAGATGCCGCGCGAGACGCTGCACCGCATGCTCCGCCGCTACCGCGCCGACGTCCCCGAGGGGTGGCAGGGCGCGCCGGGGCTCGACGGCACCGTGATCCGCCGCGGCGGCGTGGGGCGCGAGATCCAGTGGAGCGTGTGGGGCGACGAGCAGGAGGTCTCCCGCCGCCTGACGGAGAGCGGCGCCACCGTGCGCGACGCCGCGCCGCTCACGCTCGAAGATGCCGCGGTCGCGCTGCTGAGCCGCAAGGAATGACCGGGGACCGGGCTCGCCGCCTGCATGCCGCCGCGACCCCGCTGCACCGCTCCACCGCAAGCCGGAGGGCCGGGATGAACACCACCACCGCCGACGCCACCGCCTCCACCTTCGCCCTGCCGGAGAACGTGGGCCTCGCCACCATGCCGCCGCCGCCGCTGGAGGGCCGGGCGATGAACCCCGTTCCCGGGTGGATGGACGTGCTGCGCGAGCAGTTCTCGTCGGTGGCGCTCGCGATGAAGCGCGAGGCGATGGTGGTGGCCGGCTTCCTGGGCCTCTTCACCGCCTTCGTGGTGCTCCAGCCCGGCGGCGGCGGGCTCACGCTGACGCCCAGCGCGGGGATCGCGGCGGCGCTGGCGGCGGTGCTGGTCCCCATGGTGATCTGGAAGGGCGAGGACCCGGCGCGGCGCGGCTACCACCACGCGATGCCGGTGGACCATGGCCTGCACGCCATCGCCCGGGGGGCGGCGGGGCTGGCGTGGACGATGGCCGGCGTGACGGCCTTCTTCGCGTGGATCGGCCTTCTCACCGTGATCACGGGCGGCTCCGTGGCCAACGTCGAGCCCTGGCAGTGGCTGGCGCCGTTCGCCGGCGCGGCGGTGACGTACCTGCTGGGGAGCGCGCTCACGCTGGTGAGCTCGCGCCCGTGGAAGTGGCTGGGGCTGGGGGCGATCGGGTTCTTCTTCGTGAACGCCTTCCGCTGGAGCGCCCGGCCGCTCGCCGACGCCGTCAACTCGCTGCTCGGCGGGTACTACGGCCTGACCACGGTGCTCACCGGCCTCGTGCACCACGAGGTCCGCACCCCCCACGAGCCCTGGATGGCCCCCGACGCGGGTGCGTGGCTCACCGCGACCTTCCTCTGGATGGCCCTCGCGCTCACCCTCTTCCTCTGGGCCTCCTACCGCCAGCCGGAGCGGTAGGAAAAACAGCCGGTCTCACGCAGAGACGCGGAGAAACTGAGAGCGCGCAGAGGCGTGTCTGCGTTCTCTCAGTGCCTCCGCGTCTCTGCGTGATGGAAGTTGAATCAGCGGAGTTTCGTCGCGAGCCAGTCCGCCAGCGTGCCGAGGAACTCGCGCGAGAGGCGGGGTGACGGGAGCCGGCCGTAGCCGCGCGGGTCGCCGCTGGGGTCCGTCACCATCAGGTGGTTGAGGTCGGGGAACACCCGCAGCGTCACGTCGCGGTTGCCGCCGCCGCGGACGGCGGCCGCGAGCTCCGGCGCCTGGTCCGCCGTCACCTGGCGGTCGGTGGCGCCCTGCAGGACCAGCACGGGCTGCCGGATGCGCGCCGCCGTCGGCAGCGGGTCGTAGTCCAGGAAGAACGGGAGCCAGGGGATCCGCTCCGCCATCGACTCCCAGACCGCCCACGCCGCGCGGTACGCCGAGTCGCGCGCGGCGGGGGCGACGGTGCTGTCCTGCTCCACCCCCAGTCGCACCTGGTACTGCAGCACCCTCCGCCCCGGCCGCGACGTCCCCGCGACCAGCACCACGGCGCGGATGCGCGGGTCCTCCGTCGCCACCATCGGCGCGATGACCCCGCCCTCGCTGTGCCCCACCAGCGCGATGCGCTCGGGGTCGATCTCCGGCCGCGCGCGCAGGTACGCCACCACCGCGGCGATGTCGCCCGCGAAGTCGCGGGTGGTGGCGCGCGCCGGGTCGCCGCCGGAGGCGCCGAAGCCGCGGTCGTCCACCCGCAGCACGGCGATGCCCCGGCGCCCCAGCGTGTCCGCCACCTCGCGGAAGGGGCGGTAGCCGGCCAGGGCGGAGATGCTCTCGTCGCGCTCCTCCTGCCCCGAGCCGGTGATGGTGACCACCGCGGGGACGCGCCCGCGCCGCTCCTTCGGCAGGGTGAGCGTCCCCGCGAGCTGGAAGCCCCCGGGGTGCGGCACGCGCACCTCCTCGGCCGTGTACGGCGCGCCCGCCGGCGCCGAGTAGTCGGGGCGCGTGGCCGCGGCGCCGCGCGCGTCCGCCACCCGCAGGATCGTGACGCCCTGTGACGGGACGGCGGCGCCGAGCATCCGACCCGCGGCGTCCACCCGGGCGCGCACCTCCACCGGTCCCAGCGCCAGCACCGCCGAGTCCGCGCCCATCCAGCGCACCCGCGCCGTGTAGACCTGCGTCGTGCCCAGCGTGAGCACGGGGACGACGGCACTGTCGCGCGGAGAGATGGCGCGGGCACGCATCAGCACCTGCTCCACGAGCAGCGCGGAGGGGCTCAGCATCGGCAGGGCGCCGCGGGCGCCGCGCGCGGTCTGCGTGCTCGGCTGCCCCCCCGCCTCCAGCGTAGCCACCGCGCTGTCACCCGCGAACACCACGCGCCCCTGCTGCGCGGGCGGGGCCGTCTCGGGTGCACCCGCGCCCCAGGCGCGAAGCTCCATCGCGCTCACCGATGCGTCCGCGCCGGTGTGGAGCGTGTAGGCCATGCGCGCCTGGCGGGTGAGGTCCGCCACCACCTCCACGCTGCCGGGGCTGCGGGTGAAGCGCTCCACCAGGAGGGTGTCGCGGCCCCCGGTGATGATCACGAAGGCCCCGCGCTCTTGCGCGCGGGCGGCCGCGGGGGCCAGCAGCGCCGCCGCGAGCAGCAGGCGCGGGAGAGACGTGGACGTCATCGTCATTCTTCCGGGTTCGGTTGATTCACCCCGCGCGGCCGGCGGCCTCGCGCCGCCAGGCCAGGTACGAGTAGACCACGGGGATCCCCGCCGCGACCACCACCGCGCCGACCGACAGCACCCGCGCGAAGGCGCCGGGAACGAAGCCCGCGAGCACCATCGCCACGCCGCCCAGCACGAAGGCGCGCCCGCCGATGCGGTGCGTGTCGCGCCACACCCGCTCGCTGGAGAGCGTCCACGGGGTGCGGATGCCCACGAACCAGTTGGAGCGGATGCGCGGCAGGTAGTTGCCGATCACCGCCAGCACCACCCCCAGGCCGCCCATCACCGCCCGCCCGGTGTCGACGTTCCACCCCAGCGCGGCGCCCAGCGCCACCGTCTGGATCCAGGCGAAGACCAGCACCAGCACGGTGACGATCAGCCGCAGCTCGCCGCGGAACTTCTCCCAGTTCGCGCGCCGCGGGTCGATGCGCGGCAGCAGCATCATCAGCAGCACCGTCCCGGTGGCGATGGCGGGGAAGAGGAAGGCCGCGCCCGGCCCGCCCCATCCGTCCGCCTCCCCCCGCAGGTTCCAGTGCGTGGGGATGCGCTCCGGCAGCCGGGGGTAGACGGCCAGCGCGAACGCCCACATCGCCGCGATCAGGAGCGGCGCGGTCCAGCGGTTCCTCATTTCTCCCTCCCCGTCCCGAAGAGTTCCATCATCTCCTGGATCAGCTCCTGGAAGACGGTGCTCTCCAGCGAGTAGATCTGGTTGCGCCCGTTCCGCTCCACCTTCACCAGCCCGGCCTCCTTCAGCACGGAGAGGTGGTGCGAGACCGACGCGGCGGTCATCGGGAAGCGGGCGGAGATCTCTCCGGCGGCCAGGTCCCCCTGGCGCAGCGCCTTGAGGATCTCGCGCCGCGTGGGGTCCGCCAGCGCACGCATGGTCGCGTCGAGCATTCCGCCTTCGTTTCCCGATGGTTAGACGATCGTCTATTAGACGTACGTCTAAATATTAGGGATGGTTTCACCCGGAGTCAAGAGAAAGATTTCATGCCACGTTGCAGAGCTTCGATCAGGATCACGTCCTCTAAATCGAATGCCTCACACGGAGTCAACGGAGTCAGCAGAGTCGTTCTCCGTTGACTCCGTTGACTCCGTGTGAGGCCCTTCTGTTCAAGGATCTGATCCTGAACGATACTGTAATGCGGTTTCAGAGGCGGATGCGCACCCCGATCTCGGCCCGCACGGAGGTCGCGGTCAGCTCCGTCGCCGAGGTGCCGCCGTCGACCTTGTAGCTCACCCAGGTCACGCCGGGGGTGAGCGACAGCGGCCCGAAGCCGAAGCCCAGCCCCGCCCCCACCTCGTACCCCACCCCCCAGTCGTCGAAGTCGCCGGCGCCGGCGCCGCTCAGCTCGAGCTGGTGGAACACCGCGCCCGCCCTGATCCACGGGTCGATGGGGATCAGCGGCGTGGGGATGCCGATGCGCGCGCCCAGCTCGAGGCCGGCGTCCTTGAAGTCGCCGCCGCCCTCACCCGACATCTGCGCCAGGCTCCCGCCGGCGTAGATCCCGATGATGGGGAGGGCGTGGTAGGTGATGCTCCCCCCGAAGGAGACGCCGTTCTTCGCCACGTCGCCCAGGTCGCCCGTGGGCACGGCGATGCCGGCGCGCCCCTCGAAGGCGAAGGGGGTGAGGTGGGGGATCTGCGCCGCGGCGGGGCCGGCGAGCAGGGCCGCGGCGGCCAGGGCGGCGGCCGCGAGGGTCGGCTTCTTCATCACGGTCTCCGGTGGGTACCGCCGCGCCCGCGGCCGCGGGCGCGAAAGGGTCAGAACTTCACCCCGGCGCGCACGCCGAAGGTGGCGTCGATGCCGGGGGCGTCGACCCATTCCAGCGTGCCGCCCAGGAAGAAGCGGGAGACGCTCAGGTTCACGCCGCCGCGCGCCGCGAAGTGGGTCTCGGTGACCTCGCTGGCGCCGGCGCCGCTCAGCTTCTCCCACATCAGCGCGGGGATCGCGTACCCGCTCAGCGTGGTCCCGGGGCCCTGCACGGGCACGGTGACCCCCACGCCCACCCCGATCGGCACCTGCCAGAAGGTGAGGCCGCTGCGCGTGCTGAAGTCCGCGCGCACCACCGGGCAGAGCGAGAGTCCCGGGAGGGCCCGCTCGACCGTGGGGACCTCGAAGGCCACGCCGCCGCGGAAGGTGATCAGGGTGGCGTTTTCGTTGAACGAGGAGAGCACCGCGCCGTTCAGCCCGAACGGGCTCTCGGCGTGGTACGAGCCTTCCGCGCCGACCTGGTGCAGGCCGGTGGGGAAGTTCGCCACCCCGCCGAAGGTTCCCTGCCCCTTCGCGGTCGGGAATCCCGCGCACGCCTGCGCGGACGCGCCGCCCGCCATCGCCAGCGCGGCCGCGACGGCCGCCAGGCTCCAGAATGCCTTCTTCATCCGCTCCCCGCTCGTTGGGTGGTCCGAGCCCCGGCACCGCACGGCGCCTCGGGTGCACGATACGCCCGCGCCCGCGAGCGCGAAAGGAGGCGCAAAGGCGTCGCGCGCGAAGACGCGGAGGCACGGAGAGAGCCACCCGCCCTCTCCGTGTCTCCGCGTGTCCGCGGGAGACGATCTTTCTCGGGACCGGGGATCAGAACCTGATGCCGGCGCGCACGCCGACGACCGCTTCCTTCTGGCCGTTGAAGGGGCTCGGGCCATCCACCCACTCCGAGGTCGCGCCCAGGTAGAAGCGGTCGAAGTTCAGCTCGACGCCGCCGCGCACGCCGAGGTTCGTTTCGGTGTTGTCGTAATCCTCGAATCCGTTCCCGATCTCCGCGTGGGCGTGGCTCCAGACGATCGCGGGGATGATGTACAGCGTCACCTTCATCCCGGGGCTGCCCACCGGCACGCTGGCGCCGACCCCCACCCCGACCGGCACCTGCCAGAACGTGAGGCCGTCCCGGCTCGTGTAGTCGGCGCGCACGGTGGGGCAGATGGAGGCGGTCGAACGGAAGTTGCCGGGGAACGAGAAATCCAGGGCCGCGCCGCCGCGGAAGGTGTTCAGATGCTCGTCGTCGTTCCCGGAGTAGAGGTATCCGGCGTTCACCGCGAATGGGCCGGCGAGGTTGTACGAGCCCTCGGCACCGTACTGGTCGAAGTCGGTGGGGAAGGTCGCCAGCGCCCCGATCGTGCCCTGGCCGTCGGTGGTGGGGAAGCCGGCGCACACCTGCGCGCCGGCGCTTCCCGCCAGCAGCAGCGCGGCCGCGGCCGCGGAGAGGCCGGACATCGTCTTCTTCATCTGGTTCCCTTTCCGTTCTGGTTGGCCCACACCCCCGCGGAAGCCGCGTTCGGCGCCCGCGGCGGCGGTCGCCTTCAACCGGCGGGCGCCGCGGCCGCGGGTGCAGTGTAACCGACACCCGGTTCCGGGGTTCCGTCACCAGCAGCCCCCGCGCCCGCGGCGTCGCGGGGAGCAAACACGTGCCGGCCCCCGCCGCGGGTGCGACGGGGGCCGGCGGATCTCCCTCGACGGACCGGATCAGAACTTGACCCCGGCCCGCACGCCGACGACGGCTTCGCTCTGACTGTCGAAGGGATCCACCCACTCCGAGATCGCGCCCAGATAGAAGCGATCGAAGTTCAGCTCGAAGCCGGCGCGCACGCCGAAGTTCGTATCGGTTTGGGTCCCGCCGAACTCGGGGAAATCGTCGGACTCCGCTCGGACGTGGGTCCAGTAGAGCGCGGGGATGATGTGCAGCGTCAGGTTCGTCCCGGGGCCGCCCAGCGGCGTGCTGGTGCCGACGCCGAGCCCGACTGGAACCTGCCAGCGCGTGACGTGGAAGGTGCCGTCCCGGCTCGCGTAATCGGCGCGCACGTTGGGGCAGATGGAGACGGTCGAACGAAAGTTGCCGGGGGCCGTGGCGACATCGAAGGCCACCCCGCCGCGGAAGGTGTTCGTGTGGTTGTCGTTGGTGTCGGAGTAGATGTACCCGGCATTGACCGCAAGCGGCCCGGTGAAGTTGTACGAGCCTTCGGCGCCGTATTCGTTGAAGCCGGTGGGGAAGTTCGCCAGCGCCCCGATCGTGCCCTGCCCGTCCGTGGTGGGGAACCCGGCGCACACCTGCGCGCTCGCGCTCCCGGCCGCCAGCAGCGCGGCCGCGGCCATGGCGAAGCCCGACATCGTCGTCTTCCTCATCTGGATCCTCTCCGTTGTGGTTTATCGTCGCCCCATTGATCCGTGCACGCTTAGCGGCGGGGTGCAAGGCGCGGACAAGTTGGCTCGGAAAGCGCTTTGCGTCAACGTATACGCGCAATAGGCGCGGATGCTCCGCACCGAAAGGGGCCGGAACGGGCCTGCATCCCGGGCGCCGCCGCCCACCTGGCGGGCATGGGGCCACCCGGGACGGCCGCTCCGGGGGCCGGGCACTCCGCCGCGCGGGTCTCCCGGTGCCCGCCGCGCCCCTTGCGGCCACCGCGGGGGCGCGCAAGTGTTCTGGAAACGCTTCCTCCAGTTCCGGCGCCCCACCGTCCACGCCGCCGCCCACCTTCCGGGCAGGCCGCCGGCACCCCGCGACGAGCATGATGAGCGTACCCACCGACCTCGACGGCGCAGCCCTGCGCGGCGCGCTGCTGACCGCCAGCGAGTACGTGCAGCGGCACCGGGCCGACCTGAACCGCATCAACGTCTTCCCCGTGCCCGACGGCGACACCGGCACCAACCTGGCGCTCACCGTCTCGTCCATCGCCGACCGGCTGCGGGGGGGGAGCGAGACCTCGCTCGCCGTGGTGGCGCGCAGCGCCTCCGAGGCGGCCATCATGGGGGCGCGCGGGAACTGCGGGATGATCCTCTCGCACTTCCTGCTGGGCTTCAGCGACGCCATCGGCGAGCGCGCGCGGATCTCGGTGGGCGAGTTCGCGGCGGTGCTGCGGAGCGCCACCGAGCACGTGTACCGCGCGCTGGAGAAGCCGGTCGAGGGCACCATGATCACCATCATGCGCGCCATCGCCGACGAGGCCGAGCGGCTGCAGCACTCGGACTTCGTGGTGCTCTTCGAGCGGCTGATGGTGAAGGCGCGCGAGGCGCTGGCCTCCACCCCCGACCTCCTCCCCGTGCTCAAGCGCGCCGGCGTGGTCGACGCGGGGGCCAAGGGGTTCGTGCACCTGCTGGAGGGGATCTCGTCGTTCCTGGCGGGCGACCCGCTGGTGGCGGTGGAGGAGACGCCGGAGTGGGAGGCCGAGCCCACCTTCGCCGCGGCGAACGTGGAGTATCCCGTGGACTCGGAGCAGTACCGCTTCTGCACCGAGGCGCTGGTGCGCGGCGCGGCCATCCCCGACGCCGGGGCGGTGCGCGCGGTGCTGCGCGAGAAGGGCGACTCGCTGGTGGTGATCCGCACCGCCGACCTGCTCAAGGTGCACGTGCACACCGACGAGCCCGAGGAGGTGTTCACCTATCTCCGCACCCTCGGCCGGCTGGCCTCGCACAAGGCCGAGGACATGCGCGCCCAGCACGCCAGCGTGGAGCGCGCCGCGGCCGCGGGGCACATGACGCTGGCGCGCCGCCCCGTCTCCATCGTGGCCGACACCGGGTGCGATCTGCCCGACGAGGTGGTGCGCGCGCACGGCATGCACCTGGTGCCGCTCTCGCTGGTGATGAACGGCCAGCCGCTGCGCGACCGCTTCGACATCACGGCCGAGGCCTTCGCCGAGCAGCTCAAGGCGGGCGCGCACCCCACCACCTCGCAGCCGCCGCCCGCCGCCTTCATGGAGGCGTACCGCCGCGCCGCCGAGGAGGGCGAGGCGGTGCTGGGGGTGATCTTCTCCTCGGGGCTCTCGGGGACGTTCAAGAACGCGGTGGCGGCCGCGGGGATGCGCGGGCGCGAAGAGGTGCCGGTGCACCTCTTCGACTCGCGCGGGGGGTCGCTGCTGCAGGGGCTGCTGGCGATGAAGGCCTCGGAGCTGGGCGAGCTGGGATGGGCGCCCGAGCGCATCCTGGCCGAGCTGAAGCGCATCCGCGACCAGTCGGGGATCCTGGTGGTGCTCGACACCTTCGAGCGGGCGGTGGCGTCGGGGCGGGTGGGGCGCGGGCGCGCCTGGCTGGGGAGCATCCTCGACATCAAGCCGATCCTGGAGATCGACGACGAGGGGAAGCTGACGCCGGTGGACCGGGTGCGCGGCCGCGCGCAGGTGCTGCCGAAGGTGCTGGAGCTGCTGGCCAAGCGGGTGCCGGCGGACGCGAAGAAGGTGCGCTTCGGCGTCTTCCACGTGGCCTGCCCGGAGGTGCTGGAGCAGGTGTCCACCGAGCTGCGCGCCCGCTACGGCACCGACCGCGACCTCCTCACCGCCGCCGGGACGCCGGTGATCGCCACGCACGCCGGCGAGGGTGCCTGGGGGCTGGCCTGGATGCTGGAGGATTAGGCTATCGCGCATCCGCGGCGGTGGCGCCCTCTCCCTGCGCCTGAGAGCGCAAACCCTCTCCCGTACCGGGAGAGGGGGGTGGGCGCGGTGGTCGCGAGGCCTGCGGAAGGGTGATCGGCGTCAGCAGCGGCGTGACCGGTTCGGAGATGCGCAGGCGCTTCGGCATTCGACCTCTCCCGGTACGGGCCTCGGTACGGGAGAGGTGGCGAGCCCGAGCGAGCCGGAGAGGGTGCTGAGCCGGTGCACCGGAATGTGACGGCGGTGACGCGAAACGCGGCGCGGTCGTCTCCAGGGAAGGGCGGGAGCACCGCGTGCGGGCGCGGCTCCCGGAGGGCGTGTGACTTGCAAGGTGGAGGCACGAGATCCATCCCTCCACCATCCCAGCTCCACCGCCGGCAGCGGCGCCCGCCGCCCGCTCCGGCACCGCGGCCCCTGGAGGCGGTATGTACGTCCTGGTGCAGCACTACATCTCCGACCCGGCCACCTTCTGGTCCGACGTGCGCTACGCGCTCACCGCGCTGCCGCCGCACCTCGTCCTCCACCACGTCTTCCCCACCCCCGACGGCACGCACGCGGTCTGCCTCTGGGAGGCGGGGTCGCTGCGCGACGTGAAGGCGTTCATCGAGACCTACGTGGGGCACGTGAGCCGGAACCTCTACTTCCAGGTGGACAACCGCGACGGGATCGCCACGCCGTCCGAGCTGGAGCTTCCCGCGGAGGTTCCGGTCGGGCGCTGAAACGGCAACTGCAATCTCACGCAGAGACACGGAGACACGGAGACACGGAGAGAGCCACCCAGCCTCTCTCCGTGTCTCTGCGTCTCTGACGTTTCAGGTCAGCGGAGCCCGACCGAGACGCCGACGTGGAAGGTGAGCAGGTTCGTCTGGCTGATCACCGGGTAGAGGGTGATGGAGCCGTCGGGGTTGTCGACGATGTCGCCCTCGCGCAGGTACTCGGCGGCGCCGTTGTGGCGGTACGTCACCCCCAGGTCCAGCGACACCGGGTTGCGGCGCCGGCTGATGGGGACGTAGAGCCCGCCCCCGCCGCCGTAGGCGAACGAGGCGTCGTCGAAGTTGGTGGTGCTGGCGAAGGTGTCGCCGCTCGACGTGCCGCGCACCGACGACTCGGTGAAGATGTACGACACGCCCACGAAGCCGTTCACGTAGGGCCGGATGGCGCCCGTGGGGAGCCCGATCTGCGGCCCCGCGCCCACGAAGGCGATGTTGTTGTCGGTGACCAGGTCCACCGCGATGCGGCCGCCGATGGTGGAGCTCAGCGGCACGCGCTGGCGCTCGTGGCCGTAGTTCAGCAGGCTGGCGTCCACCCGCAGCGCGAGCCAGCCGTCGCGGTCGGCGCGCAGCAGGTAGTGCAGCCCGCCGCCCCAGCCGCTGTCCACGTAGTCGCGGAACTCGCCCTGCGGGCTGGCCGCGGTCAGCTCGCCGCCCAGGTAGCTGCGGGGGAGGCCGTAATCGTAGTCGTACCCGTGGTCGGGGTGCTGCGCCGCGGCGGGCCCGGCGGCGAGGGCCGCGGCGGCCGCGGCCGCCGCGAAGAGGAGTCGGGAGCGCATGGTGACCTCTGGAGGGCTGTGGGTCCACGGGCGGGTCGTCCTCTCGCCCGTCGCCCCATCCAACGCGCAACCGGGATGCCTCGTGTCGCCGTTCGCGCAGGAGATTGCGGCGCATCGACTTGGCGTTTTCGGCGGCGGGGCGGCACCGCGGCGGGTGACCACCGGAGGGGACACTTGGACGGTCGGCGCTGGGGCGGCGGTCGCACGGTGCGGGAGAGGGCGGTAGATTCGGGGCCGGGTGCGCACACGGAATGATACGGGTCCGGCGGTCGCCTTCGCGATTCTGCATAAGTCCCGGGATGTCATCCTGAGGCCGGCCGCGCTGCAGTCATCGATCGATGAACAGCTTGCAGGCCGAAGGATCTATAACCGCGTTGGCACGTGAGTCGGCGAGATGCACCAACGCTACTTCCGAATTCGGTATGACCAGACGGGAGGAGACGACGATGGGGGTGGAGATCACCGGGAGCTACATCGGCGACCTGAAGATGGAGCTGCGGCACGGCCCGTCCGGCGTGCAGCTCAGGACGGCCGCGCCGCGCGACAACCTGGGCGACGGGAGCTCGTTCTCGCCCACCGACCTGCTGGCGGCGGCGCTCGGCTCCTGCATGGTGTCGACCATGGCGATCGTGGCCAGGCGCTCGGGAATCCCCTTCGAGGGCGCGTCGTTCTCGCTGGAGAAGCACATGACGCAGGCGCCGCCGCGGCGGGTGGACGCGGTGCCGGTCACCATCCGCCTCTCCGCCTCGCTCACGCCGGAGCAGCGCGAGACGCTGGAGCACGCGGCGCGCACCTGCCCCGTGGAGCGCAGTCTCTCCCCCGAGGTGCGGCGCGAGCTGACGTTCGTGTACGAATAGGAATAGGGGCGCTTCGCGCCGAGAACGCAGAGAAACCGAGAGGGCGCAGAGTGGTTTCTGCGTACTCTCGGTTCCTCTGCGTCTCCGCGTGATGCCCGTGTTTATCCGTTGGCGATGACGAGTGCCGCGATGCGCTGCTGGGCGACGGGGAGGGCGTAGGCGGAGATCTCGTGCGGGGCGGCCCACGCGCAGGCATCGTAGGCGAGGGGGAGGGGATCGCCTTCGGCCGCCCGGCAGAGGACGGCGTGGTAGGTGGCGCGGACGTGGGTGAAGACGTGCTTCACCGCGCCGACCTCCTCGCCGGCGCGGACCTCCATCCCCAGCCCCTCGCGCACCGCCCGCTCCGCGGCGGGGCCGACGCCCTCGCCGCGGTGGCGCACGGCCCAGGGAAAGGCCCACATCCCGCCCAGCCGCGCGTTCGCCGGGCGGCGCACCAGCAGCAGGCGGCCGCCGCGCTCCACCACCGCGACGGCCGTGTCTTCGTGCGGGAGCGGCTTCGCCTGCTTCGGCGCGGGCCGCTCCTCCTGCGTTCCGGCGATGCGCGCGCGGCAGTGCGCGTACGCGGGGCACGCGGCGCAGCGCGGCCTGCGCGGGGTGCATACGGTGGCGCCGAGCTCCATCAGCGCCTGGTTCAGCTCGCCCGGCACGGGGCCGGGGGCGAGCCGCTCCGCCATCTCCCAGAGCTTCGCCGCCGGCGGATCGGGATCGTCGGTCCAGCGGGCGAAGACGCGGCGCACGTTGCCATCCACGATCGGCGCCGCCCGTCCGAAGGCGATGGACATCACCGCGCCCGCCGTGTATCGCCCCACGCCGGGGAGCACGGCGAACGCGGCGGGATCGCTTGGCACCTCGCCGCCGTGGCGCTCCCTCACCTCCCGCACCGCGCGGTGGAGGTTGCGGGCGCGCGAGTAGTAGCCGAGCCCCTCCCACGCCTTGAGCACGTCGTCCAGCGGCGCGTCGGCGAGCGCGGCGAGGGTGGGGAAGCGCTCCAGCCAGCGCTCGTAGTAGCGGAGCACCGTCTCCACCCGCGTCTGCTGCAGCATCACCTCCGACAGCCAGACGCGGTACGGGTCGGCCGCCTCGCCCTCGCCCGCGCGCCACGGCAGGTCGCGGCGGTTCGCGCGGTACCACGCCAGCAGCGCCCCGCGCAGCTCCGCCAAAGCGCCAGCGGAGATCAATTGGGTACGCTCAGAACGCAATCAGCGTAGAGGGAGCCGTCAAGGCAGGCGTTTTCGTGAAGGAGCGAAGGGTTTCCCTCCCGAAAACGTAACTCGAAGGCGGGTCGCCTGCTACAATCCAGGCGACCCCCGCGCCGTTGGGTTAATCTTCGCGGCGTTGCGCCGGCAACACGTTTGTAGGTAGCGATGGCTCGCGGGGCCGACGCCCCATCGTGACCTGCCAGAGCCAGCCAAGTGCGTAGATGAGAAGCACCAGGTCCGGCACCGACGCATTTTCGAACATTCCCATCTGCCCCCCTCACGTTAGGGTTACCGCGGGATGGGGGCAAAACAAAACCCCGTCCCGCACCGTCTCCATGGGCCAGACTTACCCTGGGAACAGTATCGGGGGCGGGGGCGCCTCGAAGTGAGTAGAGTAATGATTTCATCGGTGGACAGCAAGTGGTTTTCATCAGACCTTTGTGCGCTTCACTTTCCGTGTTTACCCACCGAACTGGCGGAGGTGGTGCTCGACGTGCTTGTAGCCGAGGTGCCCCCACTGCGTCCCGGTGAGCTTGCCAAAGGCGGGGTGGGGCGGCCATTCGCCGTCGCGCGGTTTGCTGCCGGCCTCCTCCAGCAGCTCGCGGAACCGGGCCAGCTCGGCGTCCCACTCACCCGGCGGGGTGGAGAGCAGCTCGGGCGCCGAAGGGGTGCTGTGCGGCCACCGCTTCATCCCGTAGATCACCAGCCAGCGGCCGAGCGGGTTGTTGAGGGGAGTCCTCTTCGGCTTCGTCGGCAGCTCGCCCGTCGACATCCGGAGCGACGCGTTGATGTGCGCCAGCATCTCCCCCGCGTTCATCTTCCCCCAGAGCGGCCCGCGCCTGGGGTCGATGCTCTCCATCCGCCGCACCAGCTCCTCCCGCGCCTCCCGCTCGAACAGCGACTTCGGCTTCGTCTTCGCCATCGCCTCCTCCTCGCTTCAGGTAGACTGCGATTCAGCCTTCACGGCGTCCCGAGGCTGACTGCTTCCACAAGCTATGGATCCTTCGGTCGCCGCAAGGTCTCGGCGTGTAGGATGCTCGGGCAGCGGCTCCCTCAGGATGACGTCTTGTGGGGAATGCGCGCGCGAGCTCGGCCGTTGATGTCCGCGAAGGCGGACAGCGTGACGTTGTAGCGGCGAGGCGGCGAGTTCACTCGCATCGTCGCGCGAAAACGTCGGTTCCTCGCCGTCACGCCGCGTTCGGCAGCTCGGGGACGCGCCAGGCGGCGGCCAGCAGGGTGGCGGCCAGAGCCACCGCGCCGGCCTGCAGGGCGATGGGAGCGCCGAACCACTTCGACACCGCGCCCGCCTGCAGCGCCCCCAGCGGCGCCGTGCCCACGAACATGAAGACGTACACCGACATCACCCGCCCGCGCAGGTGGTCGGGGACCACCGACTGCAGCAGCGCGTTGGCGCTCGCGGTGGTCAGCGCCATGGCGAACCCGACCGCCGCCAGCAGCGCCAGCGAGAGCGGGAACGAGCGCGACGACGCGAAGGCGAAGATCGCCGCGCAGCAGGCCAGCGCGCCCACCAGCATCAATCTCCCGCGCCGGAAGCGCCCGCCCGCCGCCGCCAGCGCCAGCCCGCCGGTCAGCGCCCCCAGCCCCGTGGCCGCCAGCAGCGCGCCCAGCCCCTTCGCCCCCACCTGCAGCACGTCGCGCGCGAACACCGGCAGCAGCATCACGTAGGGGAGGACGAGCACCGACATCGCCGCGATCAGGCACACCAGCGTGCGCACCGGGCGCACCGAGTGGATGTAGGCCAGCCCCTCGCGGATGTTCTCCACCGCGTCGCCGTTGCGCTTCGGGGCGCGGAAGGGCGGGAGGCGCATCCCCAGCAGGCTCGCGATCACGAACAGGTAGCTCACGCCGTTGGCGAAGAAGCACGCCGCCGTTCCCGCCATCCCGATCATCCACCCCGCGATCGCCGGGCCCACGATGCGGGTGGCGTTGAACTGCATGGAGTTCAGGGCGATGGCGTTCGGCAGGTCTTCCTTCCCCACCAGCTCCACGAAGAACGACTGCCGGGTGGGGAGCTCGAAGGCGCTCGCCGTCCCCAGCGCGAAGGCGACGGCCAGCACCACCGGGTAGGTGACGTGCCCGGTCTGCGTGAGCGTCCCCAGCGTGAGCGCCGACGCGAGCGCCACCACGTTCGCCCAGAGGATGATGCGGCGCTTGTCCCCGCGGTCGGCCACCACGCCGGCGTAGAGGGTGAAGAGGAAGGTGGGGAGGGAGTTGACCGCCGTCACCACCCCCAGCTTGAGCGGCGAGTCGGTGAGCTCCAGCACCAGCCACCCCTGCGCCGTGCTCTGCATCCAGTTGCCGATCAGCGACAGGAGCTGCCCCAGGTAGAAGAGCCGGAAGTCGCGGTGCCGGAGCGCCGCGAAGGCGCCGCGCCGCATCGGCGCCGGGGGCGGCGCATCCGGCGGGCCGGGCTCCAGCTCCGGCGAGGGCGCGGAGGCGAGGGACTCTTCGTCGGGGCGGGACGAGGCCCGTTCGAGTGCTTCTTCTTCCGTCAGCGGGGCCTCACTTCAACATGGCTGGAAACAGGCTTATCTTACGGAAACGGGACCTCCCTCCGCCAGCCGCGCGTGCGCGTTCACCCGCCCCCGCCCTCGCGTGCGGCGCCTTCGAATTGCGTTCTCCGTGATCGATCACGGTGGGACGATCAGAGCCACACGTTTGCGGGAGCAACTCTTTACGCCATAACATGATGAAGCTATAATAGGTCGATCCATCGGAGAACCGCTCTTTCCCGGATGCATCCACCCGGCGTGCGGCTCCCAGTGCGTCGATTCTCGGCGCTCGTGCTCACTCGTCACCACGGATCAGCCATGCCCAAGCTCACGCTGCAACTCGACACGCTTCGGGTGGAATCGTTCCCGACTGCGGCCGCCATCACGTCGCGCGGGACGGTGCGGGGTCACGACGGCTACCCCATCGATTCATGTACCAGGTCTAACGCGCCATACGCCTGCCCGTTGACGTTGTGTTGCACCAACGAGCCGGTGTGCTGAACGCAGGTGCGCCGTGCACGTCGCGGCGCGAGATTCCGCGGGCGGCGCGAGCGTCGGCTCCGGCCGCCCGCCATCGGGGCTGCCCTACTACGCGGCACCGCACGGGCTTATCTTTCGAGTAGCGGGTCCCCCGCCCGCCACTGAGGCGCGAGGGGACACCTCCACGAACCCGGCGGAAGGCGGCGAGCATGCGCTTCACCCGGTACGGCAAGTACACCGGCAACCTGGCCGACGCGCTGAACCTGCAGGCGCTCCTCGACCAGCTCGGCGACTTCCTGCTGCAGAGCGGCTTCGCGGGGGGGCCGCACTGGCACCCGTACTGGGGCGAGAGCGGCGACGAAGACGACCGCTCGCTCGACGCGCTGAAGGAGGCGCTGCTGCGCGCCCTGCTGGAGAGCGGGATGCTCACCCCGGAGATGATCTCCGAGCTGCGCGGCGACGGGGAGCCGAACGAGGAGGTGCGCCAGCAGATCGCCGAGCTGCTGGACCGGCTGATCGAGCGGATGGTGGAGGAGGGGTACATGAACCTCACCGAGACGCCGCAGATGCCCGCCGGGTACGAGGAGATGGAGCCGGGGCAGGGGAAGGTCGACGACGCGCGCGAGGCGGCGCGGCAGGTGGAGTTCTCCCTGACGGGGAAGGGGATCGACTTCCTGGGATGGCGGACGCTGCGGCACCTCCTCTCGGCGATGGGGAAGAGCAGCTTCGGCTCGCACGAGACGCCGCACCTGGCCACGGGGGTGGAGGTCGAGGCCGCCAGCCGCCCCTACGAGTTCGGCGACGTGATGAACCTCGACATCCCGGCGACGCTCAAGAGCGCCCTGGCGCGCGAGGGGCTCCCGGACGACGGGACCATCCCGCTGGACTACGAGGACCTGCACGTGCACCAGGCCGAGTACCGGTCGAGCTGCGCCACCGTGCTGATGCTCGACACCAGCCACAGCATGATCCTCTACGGCGAGGACCGCTTCACCCCGGCCAAGAAGGTGGCGCTCGCGCTGACGCACCTCATCCGCACGCAGTTCCCCGGCGACACGCTGAAGGTGGTGCTCTTCGGCGACGACGCCAGCGAGATCCCCATGTCGCAGCTCGCGCACGCGCAGGTGGGGCCGTACCACACCAACACCGCGGCCGGGCTCAAGCTCGCGCGGCGGCTGCTGCTGGCGCAGAACAAGGACATGCGGCAGGTGGTGATGATCACCGACGGGAAGCCCTCGGCCGTCACCCTGCCGGACGGGCGGATCTACAAGAACTCGATGGGGCTGGACCGGATGGTGCTGGGCGAGACCTTCCGCGAGGTGGGGGCGTGCCGCAAGAGCGGGATCCTGATCAACACCTTCATGCTGGCGCGCGACCCGCAGCTCGTGGCCTTCGTGAACCAGGTCTCCGCGATCGCGCGCGGGAAGGCGTACTTCACCAGCACCATGACGCTCGGCCAGTACATCATGCGCGACTTCCTGCGGCGGCGGACGCGCAGGGCCGGCTGACAGCAGGGCGCTTCGCGCGAGGGCGCAGAGGAACTGAGAGAACGCAGAGGGACTCACGTGAGCCCTCTGCGTTCTCTCAGTTCCTCTGCGTCTCTGCGTGAAACGGCAGTTGCTGAATTCAGGGATTCGCAACAAACGGGTGGCCGCGCGCGGGTCGATGCGATAGCCTTCCGCCCATGACGAACGACGACCTCACCCTCGATCCGCCCGACTGGGACGCGTTCCGCGCGCTGGCGCACCGCATGGTCGACGACACCGTCGCCCACCTGGCCTCGCTGCGCGACCAGCCCGCGTGGCGGCCGATGCCGGACGACGTGCGCGGCTCCTTCGCCGAGCCGCTGCCGCTGGAGGGTGTCGGCGACGCGGCGGCATACGAGGCCTTCGCGGAACGGGTGCGGCCGTACCCGAATGGCAACCTGCATCCGCGCTTCTGGGGATGGGTGCAGGGGACGGGGACGCCGCTGGCGATGATGGCCGAGATGCTCGCGGCCGCGCTCAACCCGCACCTGGCCGGCTTCAACCAGGCGCCGAAGCTGGTCGAGGAGCAGGTGATCGCCTGGCTGGCGGAGATGATGGGCTTCCCCGCGGCCTCCACGGGCGTGCTGGTCGCCGGCGGCACGATGGCGAACGTGCTGGGGCTGGCGGTGGCGCGCCACGCCAGGGCGGGGTTCGATCTGCGCGCCGAGGGGCTGCAGGGCGCCCGCCCGCGCATGCTCCTCTACGGATCGAGCGAGACGCACGGGTGGGTGAAGAAGGCGGCGGAGCTGCTGGGGCTGGGGAGCACCGCCTTCCGCGCCATCCCCGTCGACGCCGCCGACCGCGTGGACGTGGAGGCGATGCGCGCCGCCATCCGCGCCGACCGCGCCGCCGGCCATCACCCCTTCTGCGCGATCGGCACGGCGGGGACGGTGAACACGGGCGCGACGGACGACCTGCGCGCCCTCGCCGCGCTCTGCCGCGAGGAGGGGCTCTGGTTCCACGTGGACGGGGCGTTCGGCGCGCTCGTCCGGCTCTCCGACGAGCTGGCGCCGATCGTCGCCGGGATGGAGGAGGCGGACTCGATCGGCTTCGACCTGCACAAGTGGATGTACCTCCCCTTCGAGGCCGCCTGCGTGCTGGTGCGCGACGGCGAGGTGCACCGCGACGCCTTCTCCATCCGCGCCAGCTACCTTTCGATGGGCGAGCGCGGGCTGACCGCCGGCGGAATCCCCTTCGCCGACCTGGGGATCGACCTCACCCGCAACTTCAAGGCATTGAAGGTCTGGATGTCGCTGCGTGCGCATGGGGTGCGGACGTATGCGCGGCTGATCGAGCAGAACGTCGCCCACGCGCTCCACTTGGCGGCGCTCGTCGAGGCGGATCCGTCGCTCGAGCTGCTCGCGCCGGTCGCGCTGAACGTGGTGTGCTTCCGCTACGCGCCGGAGGGAGCCAGCGAGGCGCGGCTGGACGCGCTGAACCAGGAGATCCTGCTGCGGCTGCAGGAGCGCGGCATCGCCACGCCGTCGGGGACCACGGTGCGCGGCCGCTTCGCCATCCGCGTGGCCAACGTGAACCACCGCAGCCGCCGCGAAGACTTCGAGCTCCTCGCCCGCTCGGTGGTTGAACTGGGACGCGAGCTCCTGAACGGCTAAAAACGGGCATCACGCAGAGACGCAGAGGAACTGAGAGAACGCAGTACTGCCCTCTCAGTTCCTCTGCGTCGTTCACGTCCCACATATACCCTGATCCTGCGGCACTATTGGTACAAAACAAGTGAATGATGCGTCAATTCGTGCCGTCGTTCGTTTGTCAAGCTTTTCATAAGTAATTATACAACAATAGGTTGAATGTAGTTGAGGTGAGTGGCGTTGTGGTTGCATATACAGGCCCATTGAGAACGGTCTGAATAGAGCGTTCTCTGGCTTTCGTCTCCACGCCCACTCTCGGAGGTCGCCATGCTCGCGCGTCACACAGTCCTGCTCGGAGGAATCTCCCTCACCTTGGCCCTCGCCGCCTGCTCGGCGGATGCGCCGACGCCCGTGTCGCCGGAGAACGCGCCCAGCGCGGCGCGCGCGGCCAGCCCGCCCGGCGCGATCCAGGACCAGTACATCGTGGTGTTCAAGGCAGGAGCCTCTCCGCGCGCCGCAGCAGCCGCGGTGGGCGCCGAGCCGCGCTTCGTGTACCGCGCCGCGCTGAACGGCTTCGCGGCGCGGCTGAACGCGGCGCAGCTCGCCGCCCTCCGCAACAACCCGCACGTGGACTACATCTCGCCCGACCAGGTGGTCACGGCCGACGGCACCCAGGCGTACCCCACGTGGGGGCTGGACCGCATCGACCAGCGGTATCGGCCGCTCGACTACTCCTACACGTACGGCCGCACCGGCGCCGGCGTGAACCTGTACGTGCTCGACACCGGCATCCGCTACACGCACACAGAGTTCGGCGGGCGCGCCGTGCCCGGCTACGACGTGTTCGGCGGCGACGGCAGCGACTGCAACGGGCACGGCACGCACGTGGCCGGCACGGCCGGCGGCAGCACCTACGGGGTGGCCAAGGCCGTGAACCTCATCTCCGTGCGCGTGCTGGACTGCTATGGAAACGGCTACACCAGCGGCGTGATCGCGGGCGTGGACTGGGTCACCGCCAACCATGTCGGCCTGTCGGTCGCCAACATGAGCCTCGGCGGCCCGGCCAATTACGCGCTCGACAACGCCGTGCAGAACTCCATCAACTCCGGCGTGACGTACGTCATCGCGGCGGGGAACAACAACGCGAACGCCTGCAACTACTCGCCGGCGCGGGTCACGGACGCGCTGATCGTGGGCAACGTCAACTCGACCGACACGCGCAACTCCACCTCCAACTACGGCCTGTGCCTGGACCTGTTCGCGCCAGGGACCAGCATCACCTCGGCTTGGTACGGCAACGACACGGGGACCACCACCATGACGGGCACCTCGATGGCTGCCCCCCACGTGGCGGGCATCGCGGCCATGTACCTGGAGTGGATCCCCGGCTCGGCCCCGGTGGACGTGCAGTACGCCATCGACCAGAACGGCACGTGGAACGTGGTGAACAACAAGGGCAACAACTCGCCCAACCGGATCGTGTATTCGGGCTTCATTCCGGCTCCGCCGCCCCCTCCGCCCCCTCCGGGCTCCACTCCGCCCTCGGTGGTCGTGTACTGCGACGAAACCACGGGCACCTGCGACGCCACCGCCTCGGGCGGATCGGGTACCGGATACAGCTTCACCTGGACCAACGTCGCCGAGGAGTATGACGCCGGCGGCTACAGCTGGGGCTACGTGTTGTGCGGGAACGCTTACCAGCGCTCCATCTCCGTCACCGTCACCGACAGCAATGGCGCCACGGCTACGGCCTCGACGATCTACTATGGCTGCGGCGGCGGAGGCGGCGGAGGCCCCATTCCCTGAGCTGACCCCAAGACCCACCCGTAGCAAGAAGGCCCTGCAGCGCGCGCTGCAGGGCTTTCGATCGTCCGGCTGGGCGAGGGGGGGCTCGCAGGGTAGCTCTCTGCGACTCCGTGCCTCTGTGAGAGACTTTTACGCCCCGGCTGGATACGCTCCGTAGACCGGCGCCCGCGAGGCCGCGATCACGCTCAGGTACTCGGCCTCTACCGTCACGTACTCCGTGGTCCCGCGGGTGATGCCGCGCTCGGTGCGCCAGCGGTGGAAGCCGAGCTCGCTGGCCGCCTGCTGGAAGGCCGACTCCCGCCGGTACCCCGCCATCCCGCCGGTGCTGAACGCCGCGTAGAGCGTCTTCAGCCGTCCGCCGAACACGCACAGCGCCTGCACCTCCGCGGGCGAGAGGTGGCCCGTCTGCACGTACGGCGCGAGGTGCGCGCGGATGATCCGCCGCTCGCGGGCCTGCGCGTAGAGCACCACCCCCAGCAGCGCGGCCATCGCCGGCACCATCACCATCAGGTAGACGGGGAGGAACGCCGCGCCCACCCCCGCGGAGAGGTTCCAGGTGCCGTGCAGGAACATCGCCATCGCCAGGCCGGCGAGCGGGGCGATGAGCTTGAGCGGGCGCTTCGTGGTCTCGCGCGCGATCCCCAGCCCGATCCCCGTCATGGCGGTGAAGAGCGGGTGCGAGAAGGGCGCGAACCCGCCGCGGACGATCATCGTGGGCAGCAGCGCGCCGCTGGAGAGCGCCGTGCCGTAGTAGGAGACGTTCTCCGTCATGGCGAAGCCCAGCCCCACCATCCCGGCGTAGACGATCCCGTCCAGCACGCCGTCGAACTCGTCCTTCTTCCAGACGAAGAAGACGAGGAGCGCCAGCGCCTTCGAGGTCTCCTCCACCACCGGCGCGGAGATCACGCTCCCGCCGAAGGCCGCCGCGCCCTGGCCGCCGATGGCGCCGAAGAGGGCGCTGTTGATGGAGTTGAGGATGAAGGAGATGAACACCGCCCCCGTGGCGCCCCAGAGGAAGGCCACCCCCAGCATCCACACCGGCTCCTTCTCGTAGCGGTCCACCGAGAGCGCGAGCGCCAGGTAGAAGGGCACGGGGATGACGGCGAGCAGTATCCCCACGATCAGCCCGGCGAGGCCGGTGTTGAGCGCGCCGATCATCAGCAGCGTGAGCAGCCCCACCCCGCAGAGCGCGGCGATCACGGCGATGCGGAACCACATCTTCGGAGACGAAGCGACGGCCATCTCGAGGTCCTACGGTGGAGGGACGGAACGGACGGGGAAGGGAAAGATAATCAAATCGCGCCTGGCGCGGGAGTTATCTCCGCTCCCGCGGTCAGGCGCTCAGGGAAGGCGCGACGCGGTGGACGCGGTTCACGGCGATCTGGCGCAGGTATTCGGCCTCCAGCCCGGCGTCTTTCTCCGGGCCATGGGAGATGCCGCGGCTGGTGCGCCAGCGGTGGAACGCGAGCTCGGTGGCGGCTTGGTGGAAGGTGGCCTCGCGCCGCAATGCCCTCATGCCGCCCACCTGCCACGCGGCCCAGAGCGCCCGCAGCCTGCCGCCGTTGCGGCAAAGCGTCTCCACCTCCGCGAGGGTGAGGTGTCCACGGTGCACGTACGGTTCCAGGAAGGTGCGAATGGTCTTGCGCTCGCGGGCCTGCTCACGGACGACGACTCCGATCATGCCGCCGAAAAGGGGAGCCATGATCCACACGTATGCGGTCGGGAACATCCTCGCTACGATGAATCCGTTCCACGCCGTGTGCAGGAGGACCGCCGCGCCCAGGCCCAGCAGCGCCGCCGCGAGCTTGAGCCGCGGGTTCCGCGTCTCTCTCGCCACGCCCAGGCCGATTCCCGTCATCGCGGTGAACAGCGGGTGCGAGAAGGGGGACAGGATTCCCCGGCCCGCCATCACGAGCCACAGTGAGCTGTTTTTCCACGCGTCGACGTAGAAGTGCACGTTCTCCGTCATCGCGAAGCCCAGCCCGATCATGGCGGCGTAGACCATGCCGTCGATCACGTTGTCGAACTCGTACCGCTGCCAGAAGAACAACAGGATGAGTGCGGCCGCCTTGATCAGCTCCTCTACCCCCGCTCCCGTTACCGAGGAGGTATCGAGGTAAGAGTTGAGTACGGGGGCGAGGAACGAGGCTACCGTCGCGCCCCAGAAGAACGCCGCGGTCAGCATCCAGCGGGGTTCCTTCTCGTAGCGGTCCACGAGCAGCGCGAGCGGCACGTACACCGCGACCGGCACGACGGCCACCGCTATCCCGACCAGGAATCCCTGCGCCCCGGCCTTGAAGGCGCCGTTCCGTTCCAAGGTGAACAGCCAGAACCCGCAGAGGCAGAGCGTGGCGATCACGAAGACCGGATTCCGCTGTTCCGGAATGCGGCGGGGATAAAGGATCTTGAACATCATGGCGGGTATCGAGTAGGCAAGGAAGAAAAGGAACCGCAGGGGGATGGGTGCTGCGATGCTTTTCGGGTGATCAGCCGGAAGAAAGCTGCGTGCGCGCCTCCTCCAGCGCATCCGGGGGAAGCATGGGCGCATTTCACGCGGCGGGAGCCTGGCGACCCCGGCGAGCGCGCGCAACCAGGCGGACTACTCTGCGTCTCCCAGTTCCTCTGCGTCTCTGCGTGATGCCCGTTTTAGCTGACCTGCTTTCGCGCCTCTTCCAGGGCATCCCACGGCAGCATGGCGCACTTCACCCGCCGCGGCAGCTTCGCCACGCCGGAGAGCGCGCGCAGGTCGCCGAGCGCCTTGTCGCGCGCCGCCTCGGGGTCGCCGTGGATCATGTCGCGGAAGCGCGCCAGCAGCGGCTCGGCCTCGGCGAAGCTCTTCCCCGCGATCATCCCGCTCATCATCGACGCCGACGCCTGCGAGATGGCGCACCCCTGCCCCTTGAAGCGCACCTCCTCGATCACCCCCTCCTTCACCCGGAGCTGCAGGACGATGTCGTCGCCGCAGGTGGGGTTGCGCATGGTCACCACCGCGTCGGGCGCGTCCATGTCGCCCCGGTGCGCGGGGCTCCGGTAGTGGCGGAGGATCAGCTCCTGGTAGATCGAATCGAGCGTGCCGCTCATCATGCTTCCATGGTCATTGCCCGTGGCGACCAGAGCGGCAGCACTCCCCACCCCGCGGGGACCGCGTCCGCGCCGCCGATCAACACGTGGTCGTCGTCGCCCCAGCTCACGAAGGTCAGCACGGCGTCGTAGAAGTGCATCTCCACCCCCGCGACGCTCTGGTGCTCGTTCCCCAGCCAGCGGGTCAGCGACAGCCTCGCGCCGACCGCGCCCGCGTACCCCGGACGCGCGGAGACGTCCACGCGCACCCGGCGGCCGTGCTCCCGGGCCCACGCCGCGTCGATCTCCGCCTCGGGATCCGCGATGGGGTCGACCCAGGGCCCCCCCGCCACGCGCACCGACTCGCCGTTCGTGGCCGTCGTCAGGTGGAGCACGCGTCCACCTTCGAAGACGAGCTCCAGCGCGCCGGTGCTCTCGTCGACCTCGCCGCCCTGCTCGTGGAACGCCCGCGCAATCCCCTCCAGGCGCGCGCCGATGAGATCCCGCAGCAGGTCCCAGTCGTGCGCCGCCATGGCTACAGCCCGAACATCGTGCGCGCGGTGTGCAGCGCGTCGACGAGGCGGTCCACGTCGTCGGTCCCCGTGTAGAGGTAGAACGAGGCGCGGGCGGTGGCGGGGACGCACATGCGGCGCATCAGCGGCTGGCAGCAGTGGTGGCCGGCGCGCACCGCCACCCCCTCGCCGTCCAGGATGGTGGCGATGTCGTGCGGGTGCACGTCGCCCAGGGTGAAGCTCACCACCCCCGAGCGCTCGCGCACGTCGCGCGGGCCCAGCACGGTGAGGTCCGGCACCTCGGCCAGCCGCTCCATCGCGTACGCCATGAGCGCCCGCTCGTGCGCGAGGATGGCGTCGCGGCCGACGGCGGCGAGATAGTCCGCCGCCGCGCCGAAGCCCACCGCGCCGGCGATGTGCGGCGTCCCCGCCTCGAACTTGAGCGGGAGCGGCGCGTAGGTCGAGCTCTCCAGCTCCACCCAGTCGATCATGTCGCCGCCGCCCAGGAAGGGCGGCATCGCCTCCAGGATCTCGCGGCGCCCCCAGAGCCCGCCGATCCCCGTCGGGCCGCACATCTTGTGGCCGCTGAACGCGTAGAAGTCGCAGCCGAGCGACGGCACGTCGACCGGGAGATGGGGGGCGGACTGCGCTCCATCCACCACCATCACCGCGCCGACCGCGTGCGCGCGGCGGGCGATCTCCTCCACCGGGTTGATGGTTCCCAGCGCGTTGGAGATGTGGGCGACGGAGACGAGCTTCGTACGCTCCGTCAGCAGGTCGTCGAGCGCGGAGAGCTCCAGCCGCCCCTGCTCGTCGATGTCCAGGAAGCGCAGCTTCGCTCCCGTGCGCTGCGCCAGGAGCTGCCAGGGGACGAGGTTGGAGTGGTGGTCGAGGACGGAGAGGAGGATCTCGTCGCCCGCGTGGACGTGCTGGTCGCCCCAGGTGCGGGCGATCAGGTTGAGGGCCTCGGTGGTCCCCTTCGTCCACACCAGCTCCGCCTCGTCCGCGATGCCGAGGAGGCGGGCGACCCTGCCGCGCGCCTGCTCGTACGCCTCGGTGGCGCGGTGCGAGAGCTCGTGCACGCCGCGGTGCACGTTGGCGTTGTCGTTCCGGTAGAAGCGGTCGATCGCCTCGATGACGGCCGCCGGCTTCTGCGTGCTCGCGGCGTTGTCGAGGTAGACGAGCCGGTGCCCGTTCACCTCCTGGTCCAGGATCGGGAAGTCGGCCCGGACGCGCTCCAAGTCGAGCGGGGAGGCCGTTTCGAGCAGCGCGGTGGTCATGAGGCTCCCTTCCAGACTGGCGAATGAATTCGCGGCAACAACGGCCCGAAGTCCGCCTGCGCGGACTCCCGTCCGCCGCATCCCCGCAGACCCGACCGCCTGAGCGGACCGCAACCTCGGTGACACCGCCGCCGCTCAACACGCGAGGCCGACCAGCAGTCCGCGCAGGCGGACTTCGTGCCGTTACAGCCCCGGGTTTCCAACCCGGGGTACCTGGCGGACACGGGGCGAATCTGCCTCGTGCACGGTCTCGGGCCTCGCTACCGCATCATCCCACCATCACCCACACCACCCCGTCCTCGACCTTCGCGGGGTAGACGGCGATGGGGCGGAGGGCGGGCGGGCAGGTGGGGGCGCCGGTGCGCAGGTCGAAGGCGGCGCCGTGCCACTCGCAGGTGATGGTGCACGCGCCCGCGTCCACCTCGCCCAGGGAGAGCGGGAACTCGCGGTGCGAGCAGATGTCGGCGAAGGCGAACACCTCGCCGTCCACCGCCGCCAGCGCGATCCGCACGCCCCCCGCCTCCACGCCCAGCGCCCCGCCCTCCGGGAGGTCGGAGAGCAGGGCGGCCTTCACGAACGCCATGCTCCCGGGCTCAGGCGCGCCGCGCCAGCTTCCGCTCCACCGCGCGCAGCAGCTCGCCGCGGACGCCCTCCAGCGGGAGCTGGTCCAGCACCTCGGCGAAGAAGCCGAACACCACCAGCCGCACCGCCTCGCCCTTGGGGATGCCGCGGGAGAGGAGGTAGAAGATCTCCTCCTCGTCGAGCTGCCCCACCGTGGCCGCGTGCGAGCAGCGCACGTCGTCGGCCTGGATCTCCAGGTTCGGCAGCGAGTCGGCGCGCGCCTTGGCGCTGAGGACGAGGTTGCGGTTCGTCTGGTAGGCGTCGGTGCGCTGCGCCTTGGGGTGCACGCGGATCAGCCCGCGGAACACCGAGCGCGCCTCGTCGTCGATGGCGCCCTTGAAGAGCAGGTTGCTGCTGGCGTGCGGGGCCGCGTGGTCCTGCAGCGTCTCGTGGTCGAAGTGCTGGTCGCCCTGGCCGATGTAGATCCCCAGCACGTCCACGTGGCTCCCCGGCGCGCGCATGGCGCACTGCGCGTCCACGCGGGCGAAGTCGGCCCCCAGGGTGCTGTAGAGCATGGTGATGCGGGCGTCGCGCCCGGCCACCAGCCGGTCGGTCTGCAGGTGCACCACCCCGCGCCCGAAGCGCTGCACCGAGGTGTAGACCACGGTGGCGCCCTCGTCGGCGAAGATCTCGGCCGCGCCGGCGTGCAGCGCGGTGCGCCCGAAGTCGCCCGACGCCAGCTCGTCGACCACGGCCAGGCGCGAGCCGGCCTCGGCGATCACCAGGGTGCGGCCGAACACCGCCGTCCCCGCGTCGCCGATCCAGCGATAGGCCCTGAGCGGCACGTCGACGTGCACGTTCTTCGGCACGTAGATGAAGAGCCCGCCCGTCCAGAACGCCGCGTCGAGCGCCGCGAACTTCCCCGCCTCCGGGCCCAGCGCGGTGCCCAGGTAGCGCTGCACCAGCTCGGGGTGCTCGCGCACCGCCGCCTCCAGCGAGGTGAACACCACCCCCTGCGCCCGGAGCTCCTCGGGGAGCTCGCGCCAGACCACGGAGGCGTCGACCTGCGCCAGCCGCGCCGAGGTCTCGCCGCTCTCCTCGATCACCGCGCGCAGCCCCGGGGGGAGCGCGTCGGCCGAGGCGACGGGGGCGCGGTCGACGGGGAAGGCGAAGGCGTCGAAGTCTACCACCTTGCCGAAGCGCTGCCAGGAGTAGCGCCAGTCTTCCTCGGCGCGCGAGGGCATGGGCGCGTCGGCGAAGGCCTGCCAGGCGGCCATGCGCCAGTCGTGCAGCCACTGCGGCTCCAGCTTCCCCGCCGCCAGGATCTCGACCTGGTCGCGGGTGAAGACGCCCGTCGCTGGCGCGGTCGCCGTCGTTGTATCGGTCACGGTCGTCCGTTCGATCCGAAGTTCAAAAGCGCGAGTGCCTAGTGCCTAGTGCCCAGTGCCTAGGAGTGCGGTCCTTGGCACTAGGGACTAGGCACTAGGCACTTCTGTTATCCGACTGACCCTTCCATCTCCATCTCGATCAGCCGGTTCAGCTCCACCGCGTACTCCAGCGGCAGCTCCTTCGCGATCGGCTCGATGAAGCCGCGCACCACCATGGTGGCCGCCGCGTCTTCCGAGAGGCCGCGGCTCATCAGGTAGAAGAGCTGCTCGTCGCCGATCTTGCTGACCGTGGCCTCGTGGCCGATCTGCGCGTACTCGTCCTGGATCTCGATGTACGGGTAGGTGTCGGTGCGCGCCTGCTCGTCCAGCAGCAGCGCGTCGCACTCCACGTTGCTCCGGGCGTACTTGGCGCCCGGGTTCACCTGCAGCAGCCCGCGGTAGCTCGACCGGCCGCTCCCGCGGCTGATCGACTTGCTGACGATGCGGCTGCTGGTGTGCGGCGCGTTGTGGATCACCTTGCCGCCCGCGTCCTGGTGCTGCCCCGGCCCGGCGTACGCGATCGACAGCACCTCGCCGCGCGCGCCCTCGCCGTTCAGGTAGCAGCTCGGGTACTTCATGGTCAGCTTGGACCCGAGGTTCCCGTCCACCCACTCCATGGTGCCGTCGCGCCCCACCAGCGCGCGCTGGGTGACCAGGTTGTAGACGTTGTGCGACCAGTTCTGGATCGTCGTGTAGCGCATCCGGGCGCCGTCCTTCACGATGATCTCGATCACCCCGGAGTGGAACGAGTCCCGGCTGTACGAGGGGGCGGTGCACCCCTCGATGTACTGCACCTGCGCGCCTTCCTCCACGATGATCATGGTGCGCTCGAACTGCCCCATGCTCTCGGCGTTGATGCGGAAGTACGCCTGCAGCGGCATGTCGAGCTTCACCCCCTTCGGCACGTACACGAAGGAGCCGCCGCTCCAGACCGCGGTGTTCACCGCCGCGAACAGGTTGTCGCGGAAGGGCACCACGCTGCCGAAGTACTCGCGCACCACGTCTTCGTGCTCGCGCAGGCCGTCGTCCATCCCCTTGAAGATGACGCCCTGGTCCTCCCACTCCTGCTTGAGCGAGTGGTACACCACCTCGCTCTCGTACTGCGCGCCCACGCCGGCCAGGATGCGCCGCTCCTGGTCGGGGATGCCCAGGCGCTCGAAGGTGTTCTTGATGGTGTCGGGCACCTCGTCCCAGGTGCGTCCGGTCCCCTGGTCCGAGGGACGGATGTAGAAGAAGATCTCGTCGAAGTTCAGCCCGCCCAGGTCGCCGCCCCACTTCGGCCAGGGCCGCTTCATGGCGTGCTTCAGCGCCTTCAGGCGGATGTCGAGCATCCACTTCGGCTCGCCCTTGCGCTCCGAGATCTCGCGGACGATCTCCTCGTCGAGCCCCTTGCGGCTCTTGAAGGCGTAGTCGACCTCGTCCTTGAAGCCGTACTTGTATTCGTCCAGCCCGAGGGCGGCGACTTCTTCGTTGTAGGGCATGGTGGAGCCTCCAGAAAAGAAAAGTGCCTAGTGCCTAGTCCCTAGTGCCCAGTGTGCCCGCTCGAACCGAAGCTCTCGGGCGTGGCCCCGGCATCTGCACGCGTGTTCGCCGGCACTTCGATTAGTACACCGATACTCGCAAATCTCCGCCCCGCAGTTCCTAGGCACTAGGCACTAGGCACTAGGCACTAGGCACTAGGCACTAGGCACTAGGCACTAGGCACTAGGCACTAGGCACTAGGCACTAGGCACTAGGCACTAGGCACTAGGCACTAGGCACTTCGGTTTCCTC